>NZ_JBEZMR010000049.1:0-39258 GCF_040652795.1 Micromonospora sp. NPDC048170 | reverse complement strand
TTGGGTGAGGTGGGTGTGGGTGAGGTGGAGGAGGTGTTGCGGGCGAAGGTTGGTGGTGCGGTGGTGTTGGATGAGTTGACGGCGGGTTTGGATTTGGATGCGTTTGTGGTGTTTTCGTCGATTGCGGGGGTGTGGGGTTCGGCGGGTCAGGTGGGTTATGCGGCGGCGAATGCGTTTTTGGATGGGTTGGTGGTGTCGCGGCGGGGTCGTGGGTTGGTGGGGACGTCGGTGGCGTGGGGTCCGTGGGGTGGGGCGGGTATGGCGGTGGGTGTGGCGGGGGAGGAGTTGGGTCGGCGGGGGTTGCCGGGGATGGTGCCGGAGTTGGCGGTGGTGGCGTTGCAGCGGGTGTTGGATGAGGGTGAGGGTGAGGTGGTGGTGGCGGATGTGCGGTGGGATCGGTTTGTGTCGTCGTTTACGGCGTTGCGTCCGTCTCGGTTGTTTGCCGAGATCCCCGAAGCACAGTCCGGGCCGGACGAGGCGACGCCGAGCGCCGAGGACCGTGGCGCGGCGTCGGCGCTGCGGGAACGGCTGGCCGCCGCCTCCGGGTCGGAACGCGAGCGCATCCTGCTCGACCTGGTCCGCGGCACCGCGGCGGCGGTGCTGGGACACGCCACGCCGAGCGGGATCAGGCCCGGCCGCGGCTTCCTCGAACTGGGCTTCGACTCCCTCACCGCCGTCGAACTGCGCAACCGGCTGACCGCCGAGACGGGGATCGGGCTGCCCGCCACCCTCGTCTTCGACCATCCCACGCCGAACGCGCTCGCCGGTCACCTGCGGGCCGAGTTGGCGCCCGACCAGCCGGCGCTGCCGATCGTGGCGGAGATCGAACGCCTCGACGAGCTCCTCGGCGGGCTGCCGGGCGACCAGGTCGACGAGACGGTCGTCGGCCGGCTGGAGGAACTGGTGGCCAGGTGGCGGGGGCGACCCGCCGCCACACCGACGCCGACCGCCGGGGAGGCACTGGAGTCGGCGAGCCGGGACGAACTCTTCGACATCATCCAGCGGGAGTTCGGGAAGTCCTGACCGGACGTCAGGCCCGCCGTGGTGCCGCACGGCGGGCCTGAGTAGGACACTCCGGCGGCGCGGGACACCGCGACCTGACCGGCGTCGTCGCCGCCTAGGGGTCCGTGGAGCCTGTCTAGGGGTGTGCCGGTGCGGTCCCGGCTCCGTAGGGTCGGAGCCCGTCAGGTCGTTTCGCCCTGCCCATCGGCAGTCGAACGGTACGGATGTGGGTGCGTGCGGTACCCCGGATGGACGGGAGGTCCGCATGGCCGGATCCGGCCTGCCTCAGTTGCTCGCCATCAGCGACCTGCACGTGGTCCACGCCGAGAACAAGGCCGTCGTCGAACGGCTGCGGCCGGAGCGGGACGGCGACTGGCTCATCGTCGCCGGTGACGTCGGAGAGTTCGTCAGCGACATCGAGTGGGCGCTGGGGCTGCTCAGCCGCCGGTTCGCCAAGGTGATCTGGGCTCCCGGCAACCACGAGCTCTGGACCCCCCGCGAGGACCCGGTGCAGCTGCGGGGGGAGGCGCGCTACCAGCACCTGGTGCAGCTGTGCCGCGGTCTCGGCGTGGTCACCCCGGAGGATCCGTACCCGGTCTGGGACCCGCAGGGAGACGACCCGGTCCTCGTCGCCTCGCTGTTCCTGCTCTACGACTACACCTTCCGGCCGGCCGGGACGTACACCCGGGAGCAGGCCCTGGCGCGGGCCCACGAGGTCGGCGTGGTCTGCACCGACGAGATCCTGCTGCATCCGGACCCGTACCCGACGCGGGACGCCTGGTGCCGGGCGCGGCTGGCCCTGACCGAGCGTCGGCTCACCGCCGAACGGGGCGGGCTCCCCACCGTTCTGGTCAACCACTTCCCGCTCGTCCGGGAGCCCACCCGCATCCTCCGGTACCCGGAGTTCGCGCAGTGGTGCGGCACCGAGGCCACCGCGGACTGGCACGTCCGATTCGACGCCCGTGTCGCCGTCTACGGCCACCTGCACATCCCGCGCACCACCTGGTACGACGGGGTCCGGTTCGAGGAGGTCTCGGTGGGCTACCCACGGGAGTGGCGTCGCCGCTCGACGCCTCCCGGACAGTTGCGCCGAATCCTGCCGACGGCGGCCGGCCAGCCCGCCTGACCGGCGGTCGCACTGCTGGTCGCAGGCTCCTCCGGAGTGCGCCGCGACGGCCCTTGCGGGCCGGTCGATCAGGGGTTCTCTAGGGGTTGGGCACGAGATTGGCGCTCAGTAGCGTCCAGTCACGGTGGCGGGCGTGTGTCGGCAGGACGGTCCGGCGTGGCGGGCGCCTGAGCAGGCACGACAACCGGAATTCGGAACAGGGATCGGGTTCATGAGCCGAACGGTCATGTCTCCACTCACCTGTGCACGAAGCCGGTCCGTCGGCGGTGGCGTGGTCAACGAATCGGCAGATTCCGGTCAATAGCAAGCTCTGGGCGGGTGGGTCATGGCGGACGAAGACAAGCTCCTCGAACACCTGAAGTGGGTGACCTCCGAGCTCCGCCTGGCGCGCCGGCGCCTGACCGAGCTGGAGAACGAGGACGCCGAGCCGATCGCGATCGTCGGCATGGCCTGCCGGTTCCCCGGCGGTGTCGCCTCACCGGAGGACCTCTGGGACCTGGTCGCGGGCGGCGTGGACGCCACCGGGACCTTCCCCGACGACCGGGGCTGGGACCTCGACGGGCTCTACGATCCCGATCCCGACCACCCCGGCACCACCTACAGCAACCGGGGCGGCTTCCTGCGGGACGCCGGCCTGTTCGATCCGACCCTGTTCGGGATCTCGCCGCGCGAGGCGCTGGCCATGGACCCGCAGCAGCGGCTCCTGCTCGAAGTGACCTGGGAGGTCTTCGAGCGGGCCGGCATCGACGCGGAGTCGGTGCGGGGCAGTCGTACCGGGGTGTTCGTCGGCACCGCGGGGCAGGACTACACGTCCGTGCTGCGGCAACTGCCCGAAGGCACGGAGGGCTACGTTCTCACCGGCACGGCGGCGAGCGTCATGTCGGGCCGGCTGGCGTACTCGTTCGGGCTGGAGGGCCCGGCCGTCACGATCGACACCGCCTGCTCCTCCTCGCTGGTCGCCCTGCACCTCGCCGGCCAGGCCCTGCGCGACGGCGAGTGCTCCCTCGCCGTGGCGGGCGGCGTCACCGTGCTGGCCACGCCCGGCGCCTTCGTCGAGTTCTCCCGCCAGCGGGGGCTCGCCTCCGACGGCCGGTGCAAGGCGTTCTCCGCCGACGCCGACGGGACCGGCTGGTCCGAGGGCGTCGCCATGCTGCTCGTCGAGAAACTGTCCGACGCCCGGCGCAACGGTCACCCCGTCCTGGCGGTGATCCGGGGCAGCGCGGTGAACCAGGACGGCGCCAGCAGCGGCCTGACCGCTCCCAACGGCCCCTCCCAGCAGCGGGTGATCCGGCAGGCGCTGGAGAACGCCCGGCTCAGCCCGTCCGACGTGGACGTGGTCGAGGCGCACGGCACGGGCACCCGGCTCGGCGACCCGATCGAGGCGCAGGCGTTGCTGGCCACCTACGGCCGGGGACGGGCCGCCGACCGGCCGCTGTGGCTGGGGTCGCTGAAGTCGAACATCGGTCACCCGCAGGCCGCCGCGGGCGCCGGCGGCGTCATCAAGATGGTGATGGCGATGCGGCACGGCGTGCTGCCGCCCACCCTGCACGTGGCCCAGCCGTCCCCGCACATCGACTGGTCGGCGGGGGCCGTGTCGCTGCTGGACGAGGCGCGGCCGTGGACGGGCGGCGACCACGTCCGCCGGGCCGCCGTGTCGTCCTTCGGCATGAGCGGCACGAACGCCCACCTGATCCTGGAGCAGGCCCCGACTTCCGACCCGGACGCCGCCGAGGCCGCCCCGTCGCGCCGGCCCGTCGTCGCGCCGGTGCTGCTCTCCGCCGCGCAGCCGGCCGCGTTGTCCGCGCAGGCCGGCCGGTGGGCCCGCTGGTGGGGCGAGGACGAGCAGTCGCGCCCGCTCGACGTGGCCTGGTCGTCGGTGGTGTCCCGCTCGACGCTCGACCGGCGTGCGGTGGTGCTCGCCGAGGACCGCGCGGGCCTGCTGGCGGGCCTGGAGGCGCTGGCGGTGGGAGCGTCGTCGGGCACGGTGGTCACGGGCCAGGCCGGGGATCCGGGTCCGCTGGCGGTGCTCTTCTCCGGCCAGGGCGCGCAGCGTGCCGGCATGGGCCGGGAGCTGTACGAGACGTTCCCGGTCTTCGCCGCCACCCTGGACGAGGCGTGCGGGCACCTGGACCGGGTGCTGCCGCGCCCATTGCGTGAGGTGCTGTTCGCGGCCGAGGGTTCCGCCGAGGCGGAGCTGCTGGACCAGACCGCGTTCACCCAGGCCGGGTTGTTCGCCGTCGAGGTGGCGCTGTTCCGGCTGGTGGAGTCGTTCGGCGTCGTGCCGGACTTCGTGGCCGGGCACTCGATCGGCGAGATCGCCGCGGCGCACGTCGCCGGAGTGCTGTCCCTCCAGGACGCGTGTCTGCTGGTGGCGGCTCGCGGCCGGTTGATGCAGGACCTGCCGGCCGGTGGCGGCATGCTGGCGGTGGCCGCCGACGAGGTGGCGGTGGCGGAGTCGATCGCCGGGTTGACCGACCGGGTCGGCATCGCGGCGGTGAACGGGCCGACCTCGGTGGTGGTGTCGGGTGCCGTCGACGCCCTCGACGACATCGAGCGGGTGTGGCGGGAGCGGGGTGTGCGTACCCGCCGGTTGACGGTGAGCCACGCGTTCCACAGCCCGCTGATGGAGCCGGTGCTGGAGCGCTTCCGGGGCATCGTCACGCGGTTGACCTTCGCCGCGCCCGTGCTGCCGATCGTGTCGAACCTGACCGGGACGCTCGCCGACAGCGAGGAGATCCGTACACCGGAATACTGGGTGCGGCACGTGCGGGAGGCCGTCCGCTACGCCGACGGGATCGCGGCCCTGCGCGACGCCGGGGTGGACACGTTCCTGGAGATCGGTCCGCAGAGCGTGCTGACCGCGATGGCGGCGGACATCCTGCCCGACGGCGACGTGCTGACCGTCGCCGCCCAGCGCCGGGACCGGCCGGAGACGCACGGGCTACTGACGGCGCTGGCCGAGCTGCACGTGCACGGCGTGCCGGTGAACTGGCAGCAGTGGTTCACCGACACCGGCGCGCGGCGGATCGACCTGCCCACGTACGCCTTCCAGCGGGAGCGGTTCTGGCCCGAGGTCGTGCCGTGGCGGGTCGGCGACGTGTCGGGCGCGGGCCTGGGCGTGGCGGGGCATCCGCTGCTCGGTGTGGCGGTGCGGCTGGCCGGTGACGACGAGGTGGTGCTGACCGGGCGGCTGTCGGTGTCGACGCATCCGTGGCTGGCGGACCATGTGGTCGGCGGCGCCGTGGTGGTGCCGGGTACCGCCCTGGTGGAGTTGGCCGTGCGCGCCGGTGACGAGGTGGGTGCGTCGCGGGTACGGGAGCTGACGGTGGCGGCGCCGCTGGTGCTGCCGGAGTCCGGCGCGGTGCGCGTGCAGGTGCGGGTCGGCGCGGCCGACGGCGCCGGAGTCCGGTCGGTGTCCGTGTACTCCCAGCCCGAGGAGGACGGCGACACCGAGTGGGTGCGGCACGCCGACGGCGTGCTCGAACCGATGTCGGCCGACGAGCCGGGTGTCGGGGCGTGGCCGCCGGCGGGCGCGACCGAGGTGGACCTGACCGGGTGGTATCCGGCGCTGGCGGAGCACGGCCTGTCGTACGGGCCGGTGTTCCAGGGTGTGCGGCGTGCCTGGACGGCTGACGGTGAAGCGTACGCCGAGGTGGCGTTGCCGGACGGGGCGGCCGGGGACGCGACCGCGTTCGGGGTGCACCCGGCGCTGCTGGACGCCGCGCTGCACCCGGTGGCGCTGCTGCTGGCGGCGGAGGCGACGAGCGGGCCGCGGGTGCCGTTCGCGTTCGAGGGTGTGCAGGTGCACGCCTCGGGTGCCAGGACGCTGCGGGTGCGGTTGACGCGGGACGGGTCCGGGGTGCGGCTGGTCGCCTGCGACGGCTCGGGAGCGCCGGTGGTGTCGGTGGACTCCCTGGTGCTGCGGGAGATGACCGCCGTGGCGACGCAGGGTGCCGCCGCCCGGTCGATGTTCGAGGTGGCCTGGCAGGCCGACCGGATCGGTGGAGTCGACGACCTTCCGGGGTGGGTGGCGCTGGGCCTGCCCGCACCGGCTGCGCTGCCGGAGCTGCCGGCCTTCGCGGACGTGGCGGCGCTGGCGGCGAGCGGCGCGCCGGCCCGGCAGGTGCTGCTGACGGTGCCGGCCGGCGGACCCGGCGTCGCCGTGCCGGACGCCGTGCTGTCGGTCACCAACGGTGTCCTGGAGGTGCTGCGGTCCTGGCTCGCCGCCGAAGCGCTGGCGGACGCGAAGCTGGTGGTGGTCACCCGGGGTGCGGTGGCCGCCGGCGACGACGACCAGGTCACCGACCTGGCTGCCGCGGCGGTCTGGGGCCTGCTGCGGTCGGCGCAGTCCGAGCACCCGGGGCGGATCGTCCTCGCCGACGTCGAGGGGGAGCTGGACCGGGCGACCCTCGCCGTGCTGGCCGGAGCCGCGGTCGACCCGTCGGTCTCCGGCGGCCAGCTCGCGGTGCGGGGCGACCGGACCCTCGTGCCGAGGCTGGTGCGGCCGGCGGGCGACGAGCTGACGCCGCCGTCGTCCGGGCCATGGCACCTCGCCTCCGTCACCCCCGGCACCCTGGACGGGATCGGGTTGGTTCGTGCGGTGCCCGGGGTGTTGGACGCGGGTCAGGTGCGTGTTGCCGTACGCGCGGCGGGGGTGAACTTCCGTGACGTGTTGATCGCGTTGGGGATGTATCCGGATCCGGCGGCGGTGATGGGTAGTGAGGGTGCGGGCGTGGTGGTCGAGGTCGGCCCGGGCGTGACGGACCTGGTGCCCGGCGACCGGGTGATGGGCATGTTCGAGCTCGGGTTCAGCCCGCAGGCGGTCGCCGACCGGGCGCGGATCGCGAAGATGCCCGCCGGCTGGTCCTTCGCGCAGGCCGCGTCGGTGCCGGTGGTCTTCCTGACCGCCTTCTATGCGTTGCGTGACCTGGCCGGGTTGCGGTCGGGCGAGTCGGTGTTGATCCACAACGGTGCGGGTGGGGTCGGCATGGCCGCCATCCAGCTCGCCCACCACCTCGGCGCCACCGTCCACGCGACGGCGAGCCCCGGCAAGTGGGGCGTGCTGCGTGGGCTGGGGGTCGCCGACGAGCGGATCGCGTCGTCGCGGAGCACGGAGTTCGAGCAGGCTTTCGGTTCGGTCACCGGCGGCGCCGGGGTGGACGTGGTGTTGGACGCCCTGGCCGGTGAGTTCGTCGACGCGTCGCTGCGGTTGTTGCCGCGTGGTGGCCGGTTCGTGGAGATGGGCAAGGCCGACGTACGCGACCCGGAGGTGGTGGCCGCAAGGCACCCCGGGGTGGCCTACCGCGCGTTCGACCTGAACGAGGCCGGCAGCATCCGGATCGGCGAGATGCTGACCGAGGTGCTGGCGCTGTTCGAGCAGGGTGCGTTGCGGCCGTTGCCGGTGCGTTCGTGGGACGTGCGGCAGGCCCGGCAGGCGTTGCGGCACATCAGCCAGGCCCGCCACGTCGGCAAGGTGGTGCTGCGCGTCCCCGCCCCGGTGGACCCCGACGGCACCGTGCTGGTCACCGGAGCGTCCGGGACCCTGGCCGGCGTGGTCGCGCGGCACCTGGTCGCCACCGGTCAGGCCCGCCACCTGCTGCTGGCCTCCCGCCGCCACCCCGGCGACGACTACGCCGTCCTGGTCCGGGAACTGACCGACGCGGGCGCCGACGTCACCGCCGTGGCCGTCGACGTCAGCGACCCCGCACAGGTCACCGAGCTGATCGCCGGGGTGGACCCGGCGCACCCGCTGACCGCGGTGGTGCACACTGCCGGGGCGATCGCCGACGCGACCATCGGCTCGCTCGACGAGCAGGCCCTGCGTACGGTGATGGCGCCGAAGGTGGACGCCGGCTGGGCGTTGCACGAGGCCACCCGCCACCTGGACCTGGCGGCGTTCGTGGTGTTCTCCTCGGTCGCGGCCACCCTCGGCTCCCCGGGGCAGGGCAACTACGCCGCCGCCAACGCGTTCCTCGACGCGCTCGCCGCGTACCGCCGGCAGCAGGGACTGCCCGCCACGAGCATCGCGTGGGGCATGTGGGCCACCGCCAGCGCGATGACCGCCCACCTCGACGGGGACGACCAGCAGCGGCTCCGTCGGGTCGGGATGAGCGGTCTCTCCCCGGCCGAGGGCGCCGAACTCCTCGACGCCGCCCTCCCGGCGGTCCCGCCGGTCGTCGTCGCGGCCCGACTCCAGCTCACCGGGGAGGCGAGCCAGGTGCCGCCGCTGATGCGGCACCTGCTCCGCGCCGCCGGCCGACGGCGGACCGCCACCGACCAGCAGACCACCGGGGCGTCGTGGCGCGACCGGCTGGGCGGCCTGTCCGAGGCGGATGCCCGACAGGCGCTGGTCGACCTGGTCTGCGGACAGGCCGCGACGGTGCTGGGTCACGCCTCGGCGCAGACGGTCCCCGCCGCCCGGGCCTTCAAGGACCTCGGGTTCGACTCGCTGACCTCGGTGGAACTGCGCAACCGGCTGGGCGCCGCGACCGGGCTGCGGCTGTCCGCCACGCTGGCCTTCGACCACCCCACCCCGGCCCGGCTGGCCGACCACCTGTTCCAGCAGCTCGGCCACACCACCGGCGCCGGCCCGACGGTCCGTACCGCCGTCACCGCCGACGCCGACGAGCCGATCGCCATCATCGGCATGGCCTGCCGCTACCCCGGCGGCATCGCCACCCCCGAGCAGCTGTGGCAGCTGGTCACCTCCGGGTCCGACGCCATCGGCGGCTTCCCCACCGACCGCGGCTGGGACCTGGAGCGGCTGTACGCCACCGACGGCGACAAGGCGGGCGGCACCGTCACCGACCAGGGCGGATTCCTCTACGACGCGTCCGCCTTCGACGCCGGCTTCTTCAACGTCAGCCCCCGCGAGGCCCTCGCCATGGACCCGCAGCAGCGGCTGCTGCTGGAGACCGCCTGGGAGAGCTTCGAGTACGCCCGCATCGACCCCACCGGTCTCGGCGGCACCGCCACCGGTGTCTTCATCGGAGCCGCCTCCTCCGGCTACGCCACCAGTGGACGCGACGACCTGGAGGGCCTCGAGGGGCACCTGCTCACCGGAACGGCGGGCAGCGTCGCCTCGGGCCGGGTCGCCTACACGTTCGGCCTCGAAGGCCCGGCGGTCACCGTCGACACCGCCTGCTCCTCGTCCCTGGTGGCGCTGCACCTCGCCGCCCAGGCGCTGCGCGGCGGCGAGTGCGACCTGGCCCTGGCCGGCGGGGTGGCGCTGATGGCGCAGCCCGGCATGTTCTCCGAGTTCTCCCGGCAGGGTGGGCTGGCCCCGGACGGGCGGTGCAAGGCGTTCGCCGCCGGCGCGGACGGCACCGGCTGGTCCGAGGGCGTGGGAATGCTCCTGGTGGAGCGCCTCTCCGATGCCCGGCGCAACGGGCACCGGGTGCTCGCCGTGGTCCGGGGCTCGGCGGTCAACCAGGACGGCGCGTCCAACGGGCTGACCGCCCCGAACGGCCCGTCGCAGCAGCGGGTGATCCGGCAGGCCCTCGCGAACGCCCGCCTGACCCCGGCCGACGTGGACGCCGTCGAGGCGCACGGTACCGGCACGACCCTCGGCGACCCGATCGAGGCGCAGGCGGTGCTGGCCACCTACGGGCAGGACCGCAACGGCGGAGACCCGCTCTGGTTGGGGTCGATCAAGTCGAACATCGGTCACGCGCAGGCGGCGGCGGGTGTGGCTGGTGTGATCAAGATGGTGCAGGCGATGCGGCACGGGTTGCTGCCGTCGACGCTGCACGTGGACGAGCCGTCGCCGCATGTCGACTGGTCGGCCGGTGCGGTGGCCCTGCTCACCGAGGCGCGGGCGTGGCCGGCGGTGGATCGGCCGCGCCGGGCGGCGGTGTCGTCGTTCGGCATCAGCGGCACCAACGCGCACACCATCATCGAACAGGCGCCCGACGAGTCGGCTCCGGCGACGCCCCCGCCGGCAGGGGACCTTCCCGGCCTGGTCGGGCCCACCGCCGTGCCCCTGCTGGTGTCCGGCAGGAGCCCTCGCGCGCTCCGGGCGCAGGCCGCCCGCCTCGGTGAGCGGCTCGCCGGCGACGCCGACCTGGACCTGTGCGACCTCGGCCTCTCCCTGGCCACCGAGCGGGCCCACCACCCGTACCGGGCGGTCGCCGTGGCCGCGGACCGGGACGACGCCGTCACCCGGCTGGCCGCGCTCGCCTCCGGCGACAGTTCGCCGGCCAGCGCGGACGCGACGCCGAAGGTCGTCTTCGTCTTCCCCGGCCAGGGCTCGCAGTGGGCGGGCATGGCGCTCGACCTGCTGGACACCTCGCCGGTCTTCCGGCAGCGGATGGCCGAGTGCGCGGAGGAACTGTCCGGGCTGGTGGACTGGTCCCTCGAGGACGTGCTGCGGGAGGCGCCCGGCGCGCCGCCCCTGGACCGGGTGGACGTGGTCCAGCCCGTGCTCTTCTCCGTCATGGTGTCCCTCGCGCGGCTCTGGACGTCGTGCGGCATCGAACCGGCCGCTGTCGTCGGGCACTCGCAGGGGGAGATCGCCGCGGCCTGCGCCGCCGGCGCGCTGACCCTCGCCGACGCGGTGCGGCTCGTCGTGGCGCGCAGCCGCGGCCTGCTGGCCATCTCGGGCCACGGCGGCATGGTCTCCGTCCCGCTCCCGGCCGCCGACACCGAGCAGTTGATCGCGCCGTGGCAGGGCACCCTCTCCGTCGCCGCCCTCAACGGCGCCGCCGTGACCGTGGTCTCCGGTGACTCGGCGTCGGTCGCCGAACTGCTCGCGCACTGCGCCGAACGGGACCTCCGGGCCCGGGCGATCGCCGTCGACTACGCCTCGCACTGCGGCCACGTCGACGCCGTACGCGACGACCTGACGGCCGCCCTCGGCACGGTCGACTCCCGGTCGACCGCGGTGGCCTTCCACTCGACGGTCACCGGCGAGCCCATCGACACCGCCGAGCTCGACGCGGACTACTGGTACCGCAACCTGCGGGAAACGGTCCGGCTCGCGCCGGTGGTGGACCGGCTGATCGACCAGGGCTTCCGGGTCTTCGTCGAGGTCAGCCCGCACCCTGTGCTCAAGGTGGTCGTCCAGGACGCGCTCGAGAAGGCCACCGGTGCGCTCGACGCGGGCATCGTGGTGGGTTCGCTGCGCCGCGACGAGAGTGGGCCGCGGCAACTGCTGACCGGCCTCGGTGAGCTGCATGCCGCCGGGGTGACCGTGGACTGGGCGAGGGTGTTCGCCGGCTCCGGTGCCGCCCCGGTGGATCTGCCGACGTACGCCTTCCAGCGGGAGCGGTTCTGGCCGGCGGTGGACCGGTCGGTGGTCGGCGATGTGTCGGGCGCGGGCCTGGGCGTGGCGGGACACGGGCTGCTCGGTGCGGCGGTGCAACTGGCCGGTGACGACGAGGTGGTGTTGACCGGGCGGCTGTCGGTGTCGACGCACCCGTGGCTCGCGGACCACGCGGTCGGCGGCGCGGTGATGTTGCCGGGTACCGCCCTGGTGGAGTTGGCCGTGCGCGCCGGTGACGAGGTGGGCGCGTCACGGGTACGGGAGCTGACCATGGCGGCTCCGCTGGTGCTGCCGGAGTCCGGCGCGGTGCGCGTGCAGGTGCGGGTCGGCGCGGCCGACGGCGCCGACGCCCGGTCGGTGGCGGTCCACTCGCAGCCCGACGGCGACCCGGAGGCCGAGTGGGTGCGGCACGCCGACGGCGTGCTGGAACAGGCCGCCGACGAGCCGGAGGTGGGCCCCTGGCCGCCCGTCGGGGCTTCCGAGGTGGACCTCGCCGGCTGGTACCCGGCACTGGCGGAGCGGGGCCTGAGCTACGGCCCGGCGTTCCAGGGCCTGCGCCGGCTGTGGACCGTCGGCGACGAGGCGTACGCCGAGGTCGCCCTGCCCGACGAGACGACCGCCGACACCGCCGGCTTCGCCGTGCACCCGGCGCTGCTGGACGCCGCCCTGCACCCCGTGGGGCTGCTGCTGACCGAGCGGTCCAACGGGCCTCGGGTGCCCTTCGCCTTCGAGGGCGTGCAGGTGCACGCCTCCGGGGCGCGAGCGCTGCGGGTGCGGCTGACCCGGACGGGTTCCCGGGTGCGGCTGGTGGCCGCTGACGAGTCGGGCACCGCGGTGGTCTCGGTGGAGTCACTCGCGCTGCGGGAGATGACCGACACCGCCCGCCCCGACACCGCGGAGCGGTCGCTGTTCGAGGTGACCTGGCAGCCCGAGCGGGTGACCCCGGCGCAGGACCTCTCCGGCTGGGTGCTGCTCGGCGACACCGACGCGCCGGCGGGCCTGCCCACGCCGGTGTTCCCGACCGTCGGCGACCTGGTCGGGGCGGTCTCCGCCGGGACGGTCGAGACGCCCCGCGCGCTGGTGCTCGCGGTACGCCCGGACACGCCGGACGCCGAACTGCCCGACCTGGTGCGCGCGACCACCGCCCGGGTCCTGGACGTGCTGCACTCCTGGCTGGACGCCGAGGCCCTGGCCGACACGAAGCTGGTGGTGCTGACCCGGGGCGCCGTGGTGGCCACGCCGGCCGACTCGTTGCGGGACCTGGCCGGCGCGGCGGTCTGGGGCTTGCTGCGGTCGGCGCAGTCCGAGCACCCGGGGCGGATCGTCCTCGCCGACGTCGAGGGCGAACTGACCCCGGCGACCCTCGCCGTGCTGGCCGGCATCGCCGGGGAACCCGCGGCGACGGGCGGCCAGGTGGCGCTGCGCGGCGACGAGGTGCGCACGCCGCGCCTGAGCCGGCCCACCGGCCCGGTGGCCGACGAACTGGTCCCCCCGGCCGGCCTGTGGCGGGTCGGGGCGGTGGCCCCCGGCACCCTGGACGGGATCGGGTTGGTTCGTGCGGTGCCCGGGGTGTTGGACGCGGGTCAGGTGCGTGTCGCGGTGCGGGCGGCGGGGGTGAACTTCCGTGACGTGTTGATCGCGTTGGGGATGTATCCGGATCCGGCGGCGGTGATGGGTAGTGAGGGTGCGGGCGTGGTGGTCGAGGTCGGCCCGGGTGTGACGGACCTGGTGCCCGGCGACCGGGTGATGGGTATGTTCGAGCCCGCCTTCGCCCCCGAGGTGATCGCCACCCGCGATCTCGTCGCGAAGATCCCGACCGGCTGGTCCTTCGCGCAGGCCGCGTCGGTGCCGGTCGTCTTCCTGACCGCCTTCTACGCGTTGCGTGACCTGGCCGGGTTGCGGTCGGGCGAGTCGGTGTTGATCCACAACGGTGCGGGTGGGGTCGGCATGGCCGCCATCCAGCTCGCCCGGCACTGGGGCGCGACGGTGTTCGCCACCGCCAGCCCCGGCAAGTGGGACGTGCTGCGGGGGCTGGGGGTCGCCGACGAGCGTATCGCGTCGTCGCGGAGCACGGAGTTCGAGCAGGCGTTCGATTCGGTCACCGGTGGTGCCGGGGTGGACGTGGTGTTGGACGCCCTGGCCGGTGAGTTCGTCGACGCGTCGCTGCGGCTCCTGCCGCGTGGTGGCCGGTTCGTGGAGATGGGCAAGGCCGACGTACGCGACCCGGAGGTGGTGGCCGCAAGGCACCCCGGGGTGGCCTACCGCGCGTTCGACCTCAACGAAGCCGGACACCGGCGGATCGGCGAGATGCTGACCGAGGTGCTGGCCCTGTTCGAGCAGGGCGCCCTGCGGCCGTTGCCGGTGCGTTCATGGGACGTACGGCAGGCCCGGCAGGCGTTGCGGCACATCAGCCAGGCCCGCCACGTCGGCAAGGTCGTCCTGCGGGTGCCCGCGCCCGTCGAGCCGGACGGCACCGTACTGGTCACCGGCGCGGGCGGCGCTCTCGCCGGCGTGTTCGCCCGGCACCTCGTCGCCACCGGTCAGGCCCGCCACCTGCTGATGGCCTCCCGCCGCGGCCCCGAGCAGTACCAGGACCTGATCGACGAGCTCACCCGGGAGGGCGCCCGGGTCACCGTCGGCACCGCCGACGTGGCCGACCCCGCCCAGGTGGCCCGACTGCTGGAGCTGGTGGACCCGGCGCACCCGCTGACCGCGGTGGTGCACACCGCCGGGGCGATCGCCGACGCGACCATCGGCTCGCTCGACGAGCAGGCCCTGCGTACGGTGATGGCGCCGAAGGTGGACGCCGGCTGGGCGTTGCACGAGGCCACCCGCCACCTGGACCTGGCCGCGTTCGTGATGTTCTCCTCAGTCGCGGCCACCCTGGGCTCACCGGGGCAGGGCAACTACGCCGCCGCCAACGCGTTCCTCGACGCCCTCGCCCGGCACCGCCGGCAGCAGGGACTGCCCGCCACCAGCCTCGCCTGGGGACTGTGGGCCACCAGCAGCGCGATGACCGCCCACCTCGGCGGCAACGAGCACCGCAAGGCGATCCGCGCCACCAGCGCCCCGTTGACCGACCAGCAGGGCGTCGCGCTCTACGAGCTGGCGCGGCAGCGCGGCACCGCTCACCTCGTACTCATGAACCTGCCGCCAGCGGCGTCACGGCCGGCGGGCGGGACCGTACCCAGCCTGCTCCGCGACCTGATCCGCACCTCCGCGCCCGCGCGACGCACGGTGGGCCGGGGCCCGGCGGACGCCGCGTCGGTGCG
Source organism: Micromonospora sp. NPDC048170 (assembly GCF_040652795.1). NCBI lineage: Bacteria > Bacillati > Actinomycetota > Actinomycetes > Micromonosporales > Micromonosporaceae > Micromonospora > Micromonospora sp. NPDC048170. The sequence continues at coordinate 24,596 of NZ_JBEZMR010000049.1, read as the reverse complement.
GGACCGCCTGGCGATGCTCAGCCCCACGGAGCGGCGCGGTCACCTGCTCGACCTGGTGGCCACGAACGTGGCCGCCGTGCTCGGGCACCGCTCGGCGGAGAACGTCGACGCCCACCGCGCCTTCAAGGAACTGGGCTTCGACTCGCTCACCTCGGTGGAACTGCGCAACCGGCTGTCCGCCGCGACCGGGCTGCGGCTGCCCGCGACCGTGGCGTTCGACTACCCGGCCCCGATGGTGCTCGCCGAGTTCCTCGACCAGGAACTGGGCGGCGGCACGGCCGTGGCCCGGCCCGCGGCGGTCGGCACGGCCGCCGCGCTCGACGAGCCGATCGCCATCATCGGCATGGCCTGCCGGTTCCCCGGCGAGGTGCAGACCCCCGAGCAGCTCTGGGACCTGGTCACCGCCGGCGCCGACGTCATCTCGCCCTTCCCCACCGACCGGGGCTGGGACCTGAACGACCTGCGGGCCGACGGCGAGGACAATCCGTCCGTACCCCGCCAGGGCGGCTTCATCCACGACGCCGCCCAGTTCGACGCCGCCTTCTTCGGGATCTCACCCCGGGAGGCGCTGGCCATGGATCCGCAGCAGCGGATGCTGCTGGAGACGTCCTGGGAGGCCTTCGAACGGGCGGGAATCGACCCGCACTCGGCGCGGGGCAGCAGCACCGGCGTCTACGTCGGGCTCATCTACCACGACTACGCCTCCCAGGCCGCCGGTACGACCGACGAGTTGGAGGGCTACGTCGGCAACGGCAGCGCGGGCAGCGTCGCCTCGGGGCGGATCTCGTACCTGTTCGGACTGGAAGGCCCCGCGGTCACCGTCGACACCGCCTGCTCGTCGTCGCTGGTGGCGCTGCACCTGGCCACCCAGGCGCTGCGGCAGGACGAGTGCCGGCTCGCCCTCGCCGGCGGGGTGAGCGTCATGTCCACCCCCGGCATGCTCACCGAGTTCTCCCGGCAGCGTGGCCTGTCGTCCGACGGTCGGTGCAAGGCCTTCGGCGCGGGCGCCGACGGCACCGGCTTCGCCGAGGGCGCCGGCATGCTCCTGCTCGAACGCCTCTCCGACGCGCAGCGCAACGGACACCGCGTCCTCGCCGTCGTGCGGGGCAGCGCGATCAACCAGGACGGCGCCAGCAGTGGCCTCACCGCCCCGAACGGCCCGTCGCAGCAGCGGGTGATCCGGCAGGCACTGGCCAACGCCCGCCTGACCCCGGCCGACGTGGACGCCGTCGAGGCGCACGGCACCGGCACCGCGTTGGGCGACCCGATCGAGGCGCAGGCGCTGCTGGCGACGTACGGGAAGGACCGGCCGTGGGACCGGCCGCTGTGGCTGGGGTCGATCAAGTCGAACATCGGTCACGCGCAGGCGGCGGCGGGTGTGGCCGGTGTGATCAAGATGGTGCAGGCGATGCGGCACGGGTTGCTGCCGTCGACCCTGCACGCGGACGAGCCGTCGCCGCACGTCGACTGGGCTTCCGGGGCGGTCGCCCTGCTCACCGAGGCGCAGCCGTGGCCGGCCGTGGACCGTCCGCGCCGGGCGGCGGTGTCGTCGTTCGGCATCAGCGGCACCAACGCGCACACCATCATCGAACAGGCGCCGGAGTACGCCCCGCCGCCGGTCGAAGCACCCACCGGGACGGCCCCGGGCGACCTCGTCGCCTGCGTCCTCTCGGCCCGCGACGACAACGCCCTGCGTGAGCAGGCCCGCCGGCTGCGGACCCTGGTGGTCGACGAGCCGGACCTGACCGTCGCCGACGTCGCCCGGGCGCTCGCCACCAGCCGGAGCACCTTCGAGCACCGCGCGGTGCTGCTGCCCCGGGACCGGGACGGCCTGCTTGCCGCGCTCGACGCGGTGGCGGACGACCAGCCCTCGGCCGCCGTCGTGCACGGCGTCGCCCGGGGCGGGCGGACCGCCGTCCTCTTCTCCGGGCAGGGCGCGCAGCGTGCCGGTATGGGTCGCGAGTTGTACGCGGAGTTCCCGGTCTTCGCCGCGGCGCTGGACGAGGTGTGCGGACACCTCGACCCGTTGCTGCCGCGTCCGTTGCGTGAGGTGATGTTCGCCGAGGCGGGCACGGAGGAGGCGGGGCTGCTGGATCAGACGGTGTTCACCCAGGCCGGGTTGTTCGCGGTCGAGGTGGCGCTGTTCCGGTTGGTCGAGTCGTTCGGCCTGGTGCCGGACGTGGTGGCCGGGCACTCGATCGGCGAGGTGGCCGCCGCCCACGTCGCCGGCCTGTTCAGCCTCGCCGACGCCTGCGCCCTGGTCGCCGCCCGCGGCCGGCTCATGCAGGCCCTGCCGCCGGGCGGCGGGATGCTCGCCGTCGGCGCCGACGAGCCGGCCGTCGTGGAGTCGCTGGCCGGGCACACCGGCCGGGTCGGCGTCGCGGCCGTGAACGCCCCGACCGCCGTGGTGGTCTCCGGCGACGGCCAGGCGCTCGACGAACTGGAGCGGACCTGGCAGGAGCGGGGCGTACGCACCCGCCGGCTGACGGTCAGCCACGCGTTCCACAGCCCCCTGATGGAGCCGATGCTGCCCGAGTTCCGGCGGGTGCTCGACGGACTGACGTTCCACTGGCCGACCCTGCCGATCGTGTCGAACCTGACCGGGGAGGTCGCTGACCCCGACGAGATCGGCACCCCCGACTACTGGGTCCGGCACGTACGCGAGACGGTCCGGTTCGCCGACGGCGTCGCCAGCCTCCGCGGGCGCAACGTCCGCGCGTTCCTCGAACTCGGCCCCGACGCGGTGCTCGCCGGCATGGTGCGAGACTGCCTGCCGGACGAGGCGACCACGCCCTCGGCCGCGGTGGTGGCGACCCTGCGTCCGGGCCGGCCCGAACCGGTGTCGCTCATGAACGCGCTGGCGGAGCTGCACGTGCACGGCGTGCCGGTCACCTGGACCGCCCTCCTTCCGGGCACCGTGACCCGCCCCGTCGACCTGCCGACGTACCCGTTCCAGCGGCAGCGGTACTGGCCGGCCGTGGGCCGGCTGCGGGCCGGTGACGTCAGCGGCGCCGGCCTCGGTGTGGCGGGGCACGGGCTGCTCGGCGCGGCGGTGGACCTGGCCGGCGACGACGAGGTGGTGTTGACCGGCCGGCTCTCCCTGGCCACGCACGGGTGGCTGGCGGAGCACGTGGTCTCCGGGCTGACGCTGGTCCCGGGTACCGCCCTGGTCGAGCTGGCCGTCCGGGCCGGCGACGAGGTGGGCCTGCCCCGGCTGCGCGACCTCACGGTGCTGGTGCCGCTGGTGCTCCCCGAGGCGGGTGGCGTACGGATCCAGGTCCGGGTGTCCGCGTCGGACTCGCCGCAGCGTCCCGTCGCCGTCTACTCGCGCCCCGACGACGACCCCGAGGCCGGCTGGACCCGGCATGCCGAGGGCGTGCTGGAGTCGCCCACGGCGGACGAGCCGAGGACGGGTGCCTGGCCGCCGGCCGGCGCCGCCGAGGTGGACCTGGCGGGCTGGTATCCGGCGTTGGCGGAGCGTGGCCTGTCGTACGGGCCGGCGTTCCAGGGGCTCCGGCGGGTGTGGACCGGCGGTGGCGAGGTGTTCGCCGAGGTGATCCTGCCGGAGGACGTGGCGATGGAGGCTGCCCGGTTCGGGGTGCATCCGGCGTTGCTTGACGCGGCGCTGCACCCGGTCGGGTTGTTGCTGGGGGCGGAGTCGGGTGGACCGCGGGTGCCGTTCGTGTTCGAGGGTGTGCAGGTGCACGCCACCGGTGCGGGCGTGCTGCGGGTGCGGTTGACCCGCAGCGGTTCCGGCGCGCGGTTGGTGGCGTGTGACGAGGTGGGTGCGCCGGTGGTGTCGGTGGACTCCCTGGTCCTGCGGGAGCTGACCGGCGAGGTTGCCCCGAGCGGGGCCGCGCGCTCGCTGTTCGAGGTGGCCTGGCAGACCGTGGAGGTCGAACCGGTCGACGACGTGTCGGGCTGGGCGGTGCTGGGCGGACCGGCCCTGCCGGGGATCCCCGGCGGCTCCTCCGCGGAGACGATCACCCAACTGCTGGCAGCGATCGACACCGGTACCGCGCCGCCGCGCCTGCTGCTGTTCGCGCCGACCGGGCTGGACACCGACGACGTCGACCAGGCGGAACAGGCCCGGGCCATGACGGCGGACGTGCTGGGCCTCGTACAGGCGTGGTTGAAGGCCGACGCCCTGGCGGACTCGAAGCTGGTGGTGATGACCCGGCGCGCCGTGTCCGTCGGGGACGAGGACGAGGTCGTCGACCTGGCCGGGGCCGCGGTGTGGGGACTGCTGCGATCGGCGCAGTCGGAGCACCCGGCCCGCATCGTCCTGGCCGACGTCGACCGTGGCGTGAACCCCAGCGTGCTGGGCACCCTCGCCCGGTTCGCCGGTGACCCGGCCGGTGGCCAACTGGCCATCCGCGCCGGTGAGGTGTTCGTGCCGCGACTGGTGCGGGCGGTGGCCCCGATGCCCGCCGACGGTCCCGTGCTCGGCGAGGGCACGGTGCTGGTGACCGGCGGCACCGGTGCGCTCGGTGCGTTGGTCGCGGAGCACCTCGTCTCGTCGGGCGGGGTGCGGTCGCTGGTGCTGGCGTCGCGCAGGGGTGCGGCGGGTGCGGAGGAACTGTCGGCGCGGTTGACCGCGCTGGGTGCCACCGTGCGGGTGGCGGCCTGTGACGTGACGGACCGGGACCAGGTGTTCGACCTGGTCGGCGAGATCTCCGCCGGGGGCCGGTTGGCAGGCGTGGTGCACGCGGCCGGCGTGCTGGACGACGGCGTGATCGAGCGGCTCTCCGCCGAGCGGTTGACGGGGGTGCTGGGGCCGAAGGTGTCGGCGGGCTGGTGGCTGCACGAGGCGACGGCCGACCTCGGCCTGGATCTGTTCGCGGTGTTCTCCTCGGTGGCGGGGGTGCTGGGTTCGCCGGGTCAGTCGGCGTACGCGGCGGGTAACGCGTTCCTGGACGGCCTGGCGGTGTACCGGCGGCAGCGTGGTCTGCCGGCGGTGAGCCTGGCGTGGGGGATGTGGGACACCGCCGGCATGGCGGCGTCGATCGGCGGAACCGACCGTGCCCGGTCGGCGCGCGTCGGCCTCCGGGCGATGAACGTCCGCACCGGGTTGGAGCTGTTCGACGCCGCCCTGGGGGCGGACCGACCGGCGCTGGTGCCGGCCGTCATCGACGTGCCGGCGCTGCGGACGGCGGCCTCCGGCGGGGTGGTGCCGCCGATGCTGCGGGTCCTGGTCGGAACGGCCACGAACCGCCGCCGGGCGGGGCAGGGCGGTGACGGCTGGGCCGACCGGCTCGCCGGCCTCAGCGAGCAGGACGGCCTCGCGCAGGTGGACCAGTTGGTGCGTGGCCTGGTCGCGCAGGTGCTGGGGCACGGCGGCGCGGAGGCGGTGCCGGCGGACCGGGCGTTCCGGGAGCTGGGCTTCGACTCGCTGACCGCCGTCGAGCTGCGCAACCGCGTGAACGGCGCGACCGGCCTGCGGCTCACCTCGACCCTGGTCTTCGACTACCCGTCCCCGCAGGTCCTGGCGGCCCACGTGTACCAGGAACTGCTCGGCGAACGGCTCGCGGTCGTCGCCTCCGACGAGTCGACGACCGGCGACGCCGACGAGCCGATCGCGATCGTGGGCATGGCCTGCCGCTACCCGGGTGGCGTGGAGTCTCCCGACCAGTTGTGGAAGCTGGTCAGCACCGGAGGGGAGGGGATCGGGGAGTTCCCGGCCGATCGCGGCTGGGACCTGGAGTCGCTGTTCCACCCCGATCCGGACCACCCTGGCACGTCGTACACCCGGCACGGCGGCTTCCTGTACGGGGCCGGGGCGTTCGACGCGGGCTTCTTCGGTATCTCGCCTCGTGAGGCTCTTGCGATGGATCCGCAGCAGCGGTTGCTGTTGGAGACGTCCTGGGAGACGTTCGAGTCGGCGGGACTGGATCCGCAGCGGCTGCGGGGCAGCCGGACGGGCGTGTTCGCCGGCGTCATGTACCACGACTACGCGACGCGGCTGATGGAGTTGGCCGACGAGGTCGAGGGGTACGTCGGCACCGGCAATTCCGGCAGTGTGCTGTCGGGTCGGGTGGCGTACACGTTCGGGCTGGAGGGCCCGGCGGTCAGTGTGGACACGGCGTGCTCGTCGTCGCTGGTGGCGTTGCACCTGGCGGTGCAGGCGTTGCGTAGTGGCGAGTGTGATCTCGCTCTGGCTGGTGGTGTGACGGTGATGGCGACGCCGGGGACGTTCATCGAGTTCTCGCGGCAGCGTGGTCTGTCGCAGGATGGTCGGTGCAAGTCGTTCGCGGCTGGTGCTGACGGCACGGGTTGGTCCGAGGGCGTTGGCGTGCTGTTGGTGCAGCGGCTCTCGGACGCCCAGCGGGAGGGCCGGCGGGTCCTGGCGGTGGTGCGTGGCAGTGCGGTGAACCAGGATGGTGCCTCGAACGGTTTGACGGCGCCGAACGGCCCGTCGCAGCAGCGGGTGATCCGTCAGGCCCTGGCGAACGCGCGTCTGACCACTGCGGACGTGGACGCCGTGGAGGCGCACGGCACGGGCACGATCCTCGGCGACCCGATCGAGGCGCAGGCGTTGCTGGCGACGTACGGTCAGGACCGGCAGGGCCGCGAGCCGTTGTGGTTGGGGTCGGTGAAGTCGAATATCGGCCACACCCAGGCTGCTGCCGGGGTGGCCGGTGTGATCAAGATGATCATGGCGATGCGGCACGGCCTGGTGCCGGCGACCCTGCACCTCGACGAGCCGACGCCCCACGTGGACTGGTCCGCCGGTGCGATCTCCCTGCTGACCGAGGCACGTCCGTGGCCGACGGTGGACCGGCCGCGTCGGGCGGCGGTGTCGTCGTTCGGGATCTCCGGCACCAACGCGCACGTGATCATCGAGCAGCCGCCGGCCGAGCTGGTGGAGGGCGAGATCGCCGCCGGGAACGTGCCGCCGGCCGTGCCGGTGCTGCTGTCGGCTCGCGACGGGGCCGGGCTGGTCGCTCAGGCTGAGCGGTGGGCGGCGTGGTTGAGCCGGGACGAGGGTGTGCGTCCGTTGGACGTGGCGTGGTCGTCGGTGGTGTCGCGTTCGGCGTTGGAGCATCGCGTGGTGGTGACCGGTGCGAGCCGGGACGACCTGGTCGCGGCGTTGACCGCCCTCGCCGGTGGCGACCCCGTCGGTACGGTCGTCTCCGGTGCGGCCGCCCAGCGAGGCCAACTGGCGCTGCTCTTCTCGGGTCAGGGCGCGCAGCGTGCGGGTATGGGCCGGGAGTTGTCCGAGGCGTTCCCGGTGTTCGCCGCCGCACTGAGCGAGGTGTGTGCGCAGCTGGATCCGTTGTTGCCGGGTGCGTTGCGGGAGGTGTTGTTCGCCGAGGCGGGCACCCAGGATGCGGGGTTGCTGGATCAGACGGTGTTCACGCAGGCCGGTCTGTTCGCGGTCGAGGTGGCGCTGTTCCGTCTGGTGGAGTCGTTTGGTGTCGTGCCGGACGTGGTTGCTGGTCATTCGATCGGTGAGGTGACCGCCGCGTACGTCGCGGGGGTCCTGTCCCTGGCGGATGCGTGCCAGCTGGTGGCGGCGCGGGGTCGGTTGATGCAGGCGTTGCCGGCCGGTGGCGGCATGCTCGCCGTGGCCGCCGACGAGGAGACGGTGGCGGAGTCCATCGCCGGGCTGACCGACCGGGTGGGCATCGCCGCCGTCAACGGTCCGTCGTCGGTGGTGGTGTCCGGTGCCGTCGATGCCCTCGACGAGGTCGAGCGGGTGTGGCGGGACCGGGGCGCGCGGACACGTCGCCTGACGGTCAGCCACGCGTTCCACAGTCCGCTCATGGAGCCGATGCTGGCGGAGTTCCGGACGGTTCTTGACGGGTTGACGTTCTCGGCGCCGTTGCTGCCGGTCGTGTCGAACGTGACCGGTGCCTTGGCAGATGCCGACGAGATCCGCACCGCCGACTACTGGGTGCGGCACGTGCGGGAGGCGGTCCGCTACGCCGACGGGGTCACCGCGCTGCGTGCGGCGGGCGTGGACGTGTTCGTGGAGGTCGGTCCGCAGAGCGTGCTGACGGCGATGGCCGCGGACATCCTGCCCGACGGTGACGGCATCCTGACTGTTGCGGTGCAGCGTCGGGATCGGTCGGAGGCGTACGGGCTGTTGGCGGCGTTGGCGGAGTTGCATGTGCACGGGCTGCCGGTGGCGTGGCAGGAGTGGTTCACCGACACGGGGGCGCGTCGGGTCGACCTGCCCACGTACGCCTTCCAGCGGGAGCGGTACTGGCCGGAGCCGGCAAGCCGACCGCGGAAGACGACGACGGACAGCGGCGACGCCGACTTCTGGGACGCCGTGGAACGCGCCGACCTGGCCGCCCTCGCGGCACAGTTCGGCGACGACGGCGCGGCCCTGGACGCCCTCACCCCCGTCCTGCCGGTCCTGTCGACCTGGCACCGGGCGCGTACACAGCGGGCGGTCGTGGACGGGTGGTCGTACCGGGTCGGCTGGAAGCGGACCGACGTCACCGCCGACCCGGCGAAGCCCGGCAGGTGGCTGCTCGTGACCGCGGAGGACGACCTGTCGGACGGCACCCTGGCGGAGTCGGTCACCAAGGCCCTCGCCGCGCTCGGCGCCGACACGGTCCGACTGACCGTCGACCCGATCGGCACCGACCGGGCCGACCTCGCCCGACGGCTTGCCGGCGTACTGGCCGACGGGCCGGTCACCGGCGTGCTCTCCCTGCTCGGCCTTCGCAACCAGCCGCACCCGGCCCACCCGGCCGTGCCCGTCGGGACGGCCGCCACGCTGCTGCTGCTCCAGGCGCTGCACGACGCCGGGGCGACGACCCGGCTCTGGTGCCTGACCCGGGGCGCGGTCAGCACCGGCGACGGCGACCCGCTGCGCGACGTCACCCAGAGCGGACTCTGGGGTCTGGGACTCGTGGCGGGCCTGGAACACCCCCAGCTGTGGGGTGGCCTGGTGGACCTGCCCGACCACGTCGACGCGACGGGCTGGGACCGGCTGGCACGGGTGGTGACCGGCTCCGGCGACGAGGACCAGGTGGCCGTACGACCCTCCGGGATGTTCGTCCGTCGTCTCGTCCGGGCGGCGGCCGCCGCTCCCGACACGGCGGAGCGGTGGCGGCCGTCCGGCACGGTGCTGATCACCGGTGGCACCGGCGCGCTGGGCGCCCACGTGGCCCGGTGGGCCGCGGCCAACGGCGCCGCGCACGTCGTGCTGACCAGCCGTCGTGGCGATCGTGCCGCCGGCGCCGCCGAACTGCGCGAGGAGCTGACCGCCCAGGGCGCCCGGGTGTCGGTCGTCGCCTGCGACGTGGCCGACCGCGATCAGGTGGCGGCCCTGCTGGCCCGGCTGGACGAGGACCCCGCGCCGCTGACGGCCGTGGTGCACGCGGCGGGCGCCGGCGACGTCGGCATGATCGCCGACACGGACCTGGCCGCGTTCGCCGGCGTGCTCGACGGCAAGGTCGCCGGTGCCCTGCACCTGGACGCCCTGCTCGGCGACCGGCCGTTGGACGCCTTCGTGCTCTTCTCCTCCATCGCCGGGGTGTGGGGCAGCGGCGGACAGTCCGCCTACGCCACGGGCAACGCCTTCCTCGACGCGCTGGCGGAGAACCGTCGCGGGCGGGGCCTGACGGCGACGTCCGTGGCCTGGGGACCGTGGGCCGACGGCGGGATGGCCACCGGCGAGGCCCAGCAACTGCTGGCCCGGCGCGGCCTGACCGCGATGGCGCCGGCCGACGCCGTGCACGCCATGCGGTGCGCCGTCGGCCTGCCCAGGGCGGCGCTGACCGTGGTCGACGTGGACTGGGCGGTCTTCGCCCCGGCGTACGCCTCGGCCCGGCCCCGGCCGCTGCTCGACGACATCGTGGAGGCCCGGGAGGCGGTCCACGCCCTCGGCGCGGAGCAGCCGGGCGGCGCCGCCGACGGGCTGCGGGAGCACCTGCTCACCCTGCCCCGCAACGAGCAGGTCCGGCACCTGGTCGACCTGGTCCGCACCCACGCCTCGGCCGTGCTCGGTCACCTCGGCACGGAGCGGGTCAAGCCCGGGCGCGCGTTCAAGGAGCTCGGCTTCGACTCGTTGACGGCGGTCGAGTTGCGTAACCGGCTGACGTCGGCCACCGGCCTGTCGCTGCCGGCCACCCTCGTCTTCGACTACCCCAACCCGGCCGTCCTCGCCGACAACCTGCTCGACGGACTGCTGCCCGAGGCGCGGCAGGCGGACGGCGGCGACCCGGCGGAGGTGGCGGTGCGGCAGGCGCTCGCGACCATCCCGCTGGCCCGCATCCGCGAGGCCGGCCTGCTGGACCTGCTGCTCAACCTCACCGATGCCGACGGCGGCGCCGGTGACGAGTCCACCGACGAGACCCTGGACCTCGACGAGATGGACACCGACACCCTCGTCAGGCTGGCGCTTGACGGAACCGATTCCTGACCGTTGTCCCCAGTACGGAGCTCATGATGTCTACGTCCGCAGACAAGGTCGTCGAGGCGCTTCGCGCCTCGCTCAAGGAGACGGGCCGCCTCCGTCAGCTCAACCAGCAGTTGACCGCTGCCGCCCGAGAGCCGATCGCGATCGTCGCCATGTCCTGCCGCTACCCGGGCGGCGTCGCCAGCCCGGAGCAGCTCTGGGACCTGGTGGCCTCCGGTGGTGACGCGATCGGCGGCTTCCCGACGGGCCGGGGCTGGGACCTGGACAACCTGTACGACCCGGACGCCGACCGGGCCGGCCGCTCCACCACCCGCGAGGGTGGCTTCCTCTACGACGCGGCCGACTTCGACGCCGAGTTCTTCGGCATCTCGCCCCGTGAGGCCGTCGCCATGGACCCGCAGCAGCGGCTGCTGCTGGAGACGTCCTGGGAGGCGTTCGAGTACGCCGGGATCGCGCCCGCGTCCATGCGTGGACAGAAGGTCGGCGTCTTCGTCGGGACCGCCGCCAACGGCTACGGGATGGGCCCGCAGAGCGAGGCCGAGGGCACCGACGAGGGCTACCTGCTGACGGGTACGGCCACCAGCGTCGTCTCCGGCCGGATCGCGTACGCCCTCGGTTTGGAGGGCCCGGCGGTCACGGTCGACACCGCCTGCTCGTCGTCCCTGGTCGCCCTGCACCTGGCCGCCCAGGCGCTGCGGCAGGGCGACTTCGACCTGGCGCTGGCCGGTGGCGTCTGCGTCATGGCCACTCCCAGCCCGTTCGTGGGCTTCTCCCGGCAGCGGGGGCTCGCCCCCGACGGCCGGTGCAAGTCGTTCGCCGCCGCCGCCGACGGCACCGGCTGGTCCGAGGGCGTGGGCATCCTGCTGGTCGAGCGGCTGTCGGACGCGCAGCGCAAGGGGCACCCCGTACTCGCGGTGATCCGGGGCAGCGCGGTGAACCAGGACGGCGCGTCCAACGGTCTGACGGCGCCGAACGGGCCGGCCCAGCAGCGGGTGATCCGGCAGGCCCTGGCCAACGCCCGGCTGACCACGGCCGACGTGGACGCCGTCGAGGCGCACGGCACCGGCACCGTCCTCGGCGACCCGATCGAGGCGCAGGCCCTGCTGGCCACGTACGGGCAGGACCGCCCCGCCGACCGGCCGCTGCTGCTCGGGTCGATCAAGTCGAACATCGGTCACAGCCAGTCCGCCGCGGGCGTGGCCGGCGTGATCAAGATGGTGATGGCGATGCGGCACGGCCTCGTCCCGCCCACCCTGCACGTGGACGAGCCGACGCCCAAGGTGGACTGGTCGGCGGGCGAGGTGTTGCTGGTGACCGAGGCCCGGCCGTGGCCGGTGAGCGGGCGCCCCCGGCGGGCGGCGATCTCCTCCTTCGGCATCTCCGGCACGAACGCGCACACCATCCTGGAGGAGCCGCCCACCCCCGACGCCGAGGGCACGGCTCCCGCCGACGCCCCGGCGGCGACCGCCGCTGACCTGCCGGCTGTGCCTGTGCTCGTGTCCGCCCGGTCGGCATCCGCGCTGGCCGCCCAGGCGGGGCGCTGGGCCCGGTGGCTGGACGCCGACGAGACCCTCCGCCCGGTGGACGTCGGCTGGTCGTCGGTGGTGTCGCGGTCCACGCTGGAGCACCGGGCGGTGCTCACCGTCACGGACCGCGAGGACCTGCTGGCCGGCCTGCGCGCCCTCGCCGCCGGTGAGCCGTCCGGCGCGGTGGTCGCCGGGCAGGCGGCCGACCGTGGTCCGCTCGCCGTGCTCTTCTCCGGTCAGGGCGCGCAGCGTGCCGGCATGGGCCGGGAGCTGTACGCGGAGTTCCCGGTCTTCGCCGCCGCGCTGGACGAGGTGTGTGCGCAGCTCGATCCGTTGCTGCCGCGTCCGTTGCGGGAGGTGCTGTTCGCCGAGGCGGGCACCCCGGAGGCGGGGTTGCTGGACCAGACGGTGTTCACGCAGGCCGGATTGTTCGCGGTCGAGGTGGCGCTGTTCCGGCTGGTGGCGTCGTACGGCGTGGTGCCGGACTTCGTGGGCGGCCACTCGATCGGTGAGATCGCCGCCGCGCACGTGGCCGGGGTGCTGTCCCTGGCCGACGCGGCGGCGCTGGTGGCGGCGCGGGGCCGGTTGATGCAGGCGTTGCCGACCGGCGGCGGGATGCTCGCCGTCGCCGCCTCCGAGGAGGCGGTGGCCGGGTCGATCGCCGCCCTGGCCGACCGCGTCGGCATCGCGGCGGTGAACGGGCCCACCTCGGTCGTGGTCTCCGGCGCCGTCGAGGCCCTGGACGACCTCGAGCGGGTCTGGCGGGAGCAGGGCACGAGGACCCGCCGGCTGCGGGTCAGCCACGCGTTCCACAGCCCCCTGATGGAGCCGATGCTCGACGAGTTCCGGGCCGTCCTCGACGGGCTGACCTTCGCCGCACCGGTGCTGCCGATCGTGTCGAACCTGACCGGTGCGCTCGCCGACGCCGACGAGATCCGTACCCCGCGGTACTGGGTGCGGCACGTCCGGGAGGCCGTGCGCTACGCCGACGGAATCGCCGCGCTGCGGACCGCCGGCGTGGACACGTTCCTGGAGATCGGCCCGCGGAGCGTGCTGACCGCGATGACCCGGGACGTGTTGAGCGGCGAGGCTCCGGCTGACGCCGTCGACGGCGAGACCCCGGTGGTCGCGGTGCCCGTCCTGCGCGCCGACCGCCCCGAGGCCCGGGCCCTGCTCGCCGCCCTGGGCGAACTGCACGTCAACGGGGCGCCCGTCGACTGGCCGGCCCTGTACGCCGGTACCGGAGCGACCCCGGTCGCCCTGCCCACGTACGCGTTCCAGCGGCAGCGCTACTGGCCCGAGCAGATGCCGATGCCGGTGACGGGCCCCGTCAGCCCGGACGTGGTGGACCTCGAGTTCTGGTCGGCGGTGGAACGGTCCGACGTCGCGGCGCTGGCGGCGCAGTTCGGCGACGACGCGGCGGCCCTGGACGTGCTGGCCCCGGCCCTTCCGGTCCTGTCGTCCTGGCGTAGGGCGCGACTGCGGGACGCGGTGGTCGACGGCTGGTCGTACCGGGTGGTGTGGAAGCAGACCACCTCCCCGGCGCCGGTGACCCCGACGGGCGGCTGGCTGCTGGTGGAGCCGGCCGGCGACGCCACGGCGACGGACTGGGCCGAGGCGTTGGCGGGGGCGCTGACCGCCGCGGGCGGCGAGGTGTCCCGGCTGGCGGTGGACCCCCTCGCGGAGCGCGACGACGTGGCGGCGCGGGTGGCGGAACTCGTGGCCGACCGCCGGTTCGCCGGGATCGTGTCCCTGCTCGGCCTGCCGGACCGGCCGCACCCGGGTCAGCCGGCGGTGCCGCTCGGCACGGCCGCCACGATGGTGCTGGTGCAGGCCCTGCACGACGCCGACATTTCGGCACCCCTGTGGGCGGTGACCAGTGGTGCGGTAGGCACCGGGGAGGCGGATCCCGTCCGCAGCGTCGCCCAGGGCGGACTGTGGGGCCTGGCCCGGGTCGCCGGGCTGGAGCACCCGCAGCTGTGGGGCGGCCTGGTCGACCTGCCCGAGCGGCCCGACCAGGGCGCCTGGGACCGCGTGGTGGGCGTACTGGCCGGCGGTGGTGACGAGGACCAGGTGGCCGTACGCCCCTCCGGTGTGTTCGTGCGGCGGCTGGTCCGCGCCACGCCGGCGGCCGTCGGGACCGTCGAGCGCTGGCAGCCGTCGGGCACGGTGCTGATCACCGGGGGCACCGGGGCGCTGGGCGCCCACGTGGCCCGCTGGGTGGCGGCCAACGGTGCCGAGCACGTCGTGCTGACCAGCCGCCGGGGCGAGAGCGCCCCGGGAGCGGCGGAGCTGCGCGACGAGTTGACCGCACTCGGCGCCCGGGTGACCCTGGTCGCCGGTGACATGGCCGACCGGGCCCGGGTCGAGGCGCTGCTGCGTGACGTCGACGCCGATCCGGCGCCGTTGACGGCGGTGGTGCACGCCGCCGGGGTGGGCCAGCTGAGCATGCTGGTGGACACCGACCTGGCCGGCCTGGCCGGGGTGCTGGACGGCAAGATCGCCGGTGCGGTGCACCTGGACGAGTTGCTGGGCGACCGGCCGTTGGACGCGTTCGTGCTGTTCTCCTCCATCGCCGGGATCTGGGGCAGCGGCGGGCAGGCGGCGTACGCGGCGGGCAACGCCTTCCTCGACGCGCTCGCCGAGCGGCGTCGGGCGCGCGGCCTGGCCGCCACCGCGGTGGCCTGGGGGCCCTGGGCCGACGGCGGCATGGCCAGCGGCGAGGGGCAGGAGTTGCTGGCCCGCCGCGGCCTCAGCCCGATGTCCCCGGGCCAGGCGGTGTACGCGCTGCGCAGCGCGGTGGGTCGGAGCACGCCGGCACTGACCGTGGCGGACGTCGACTGGTCGCTGTTCACCCCGGCGTTCGCCGCTGCCCGTCCCCGCCCCCTGCTCGACGACATCGCCGAGGCCCGGGACGCCCTGCGCGTGGTCGACGGGGCACCGCAGGACACGGCCGGCGGCGGTCTGCGGCAGCACCTGCTGACGTTGCCCCGCGCCGAGCAGGACCGGCACCTGACGGACCTGGTGCGGACGCACACCGCCGCCGTGCTCGGCCACTCCGGCACCGAGGTGGTGAAGGCACACCGGGCGTTCAAGGAACTGGGCTTCGACTCGCTCACCGCGGTGGAGTTGCGTAACCGCCTGGCCGGCGCGACCGGGCTCACCCTGCCCACCACCCTCGTCTTCGACTACCCGAACCCCGCCGCCCTCGCCGACCACCTGTCGTCGGCGCTGCGCCTGCACGAGGTCGACACCGTCACCACCTGGGGCCCCACCGGCCCGGTCGACGACGACCCGATCGTCATCGTCGGCATGAGCTGCCGGTACCCGGGCGGCGTGGCCAGTCCGGAGGACCTCTGGGACCTGGTTGCCACCGGACGCGACGGGATCAGCGGCTTCCCCGAGGACCGGCACTGGGACATCGCCCGGCTGCTGGCCGCCGACGCCGACGGGCGACCGGTGTCGCACACTCGGGAGGGTGGCTTCGTCGCCGGCGCCACCACCTTCGACCCCGGCTTCTTCGGCATCTCGCCCCGCGAGGCGGTCGCCATGGACCCGCAGCAGCGGCTGCTGCTGGAGGCGTCCTGGGAGGCGCTGGAGCAGGCCGGGATCGACCCGGACCAGCTGCGCGGCAGCCGGACCGGGGTGTTCGTCGGCGCCTCCCCGTCGGGGTACGGCACCACCGACACCCCGGCGGAGCTGGCGGGATACCAGCTCACCGGCGGCGCGCACAGTGTCATCTCCGGCCGGGTGTCGTACACCCTGGGCCTGGAGGGACCGGCGGTGACCGTCGACACCGCATGCTCGTCGTCCCTGGTGGCCGTGCACCTGGCCGCCCAGGCGCTGCGGAGCGGCGAGTGCGACAGGGCGCTGGCCGGCGGGGTCACCGTCATGGTGACCCCGGGAGCCTTCGTCGAGTTCTCCCGGCAGGGCGGCCTCGCTCCGGACGGCCGCTGCAAGTCCTTCGCCGCCGGTGCGGACGGCACCGGCTGGTCGGAGGGGGTCGGCGTGCTGCTGGTCCAGCGGCTCTCCGACGCCCGCCGGGAGGGCCGCCAGGTGCTCGCCGTGATCGCCGGCAGCGCGGTGAACCAGGACGGCGCGTCCAACGGTCTGACCGCGCCGAACGGGCCGGCCCAGCAGCGGGTGATCCGGCAGGCCCTGGCCAACGCCCGGCTGACCACGGCCGACGTGGACGCCGTCGAGGCGCACGGCACCGGCACCGTCCTCGGCGACCCGATCGAGGCGCAGGCCCTGCTGGCCACGTACGGCCAGGGTCGCCCCGCGGACCAGCCGCTCTGGCTGGGGTCGATCAAGTCGAACATCGGTCACAGCCAGGCCGCCGCCGGCGTGGCCGGCATGATCAAGATGGTGCAGGCGATGCGGCACGGGCTGCTCCCGTCGACGCTGCACCTCGACGAGCCGACGCCCCACGTGGACTGGTCCGCCGGAGCGGTGTCCCTGCTGACCGAGGCGCGCCCCTGGCCGGCGGTGGACCGGCCCCGCCGGGCCGCCGTGTCGTCGTTCGGCATCAGCGGCACGAACGTCCACCTGATCCTGGAACAGCCGCCGGCCGAGGCGATCGAGGGCGAGGTCGCCGCCCGGAACGAGCCGCCGGTCGTGCCGGTGTTGCTCTCGGCCCGGGACACGGTCGGGTTGTCCGCGCAGGCCGGGCGCTGGGCGGCGTGGCTGAGCGGGGACGAGAACCTGCGTCCGCTGGACGTGGCGTGGTCGTCGGTGGCGTCGCGGTCGGTGCTGGAGCACCGCGCGGTGGTGACCGGTGCGGGTCGGGACGAGTTGTTGGCGGGTCTCGGGGCTCTGGCGGCGGGTGAGCCGTCGGGCGGCGTGGTCACCGGTCCGGGTGGGCAGCGGGGCCAACTGGCGCTGTTGTTCTCGGGCCAGGGCGCGCAGCGTGCCGGCATGGGCCGGGAGCTGTCGGCCGTGTTCCCGGTGTTCGCGGCGGCCCTGGGCGAGGTGTGCGCTCAGCTGGATCCGTTGCTGCCGCGCCCGCTGCGTGAGGTGCTGTTCGCCGAGGCGGGTACGGCCGAGGCCGCGTTGCTGGACCAGACGGTGTTCACGCAGGCCGGGTTGTTCGCGGTCGAGGTGGCGCTGTTCCGGCTGGTGGAGTCGTTCGGGATCGTGCCGGACGTGCTGGCCGGCCACTCGATCGGTGAGGTGACCGCCGCGTACGTCGCCGGGGTGTTCTCCCTGGCTGACGCGTGCCAACTGGTGGCGGCCCGGGGCCGGCTGATGCAGGCGTTGCCGGCCGGTGGCGGCATGCTCGCCGTGGCCGCCGACGAGGCGGCGGTGACGGAGTCGATCGCCGGGCTGGCCGACCGGGTCGGCATCGCGGCGGTGAACGGGCCGACCTCGGTGGTGGTGTCGGGTGCCGTCGACGCCCTCGACGACATCGAGCGGGTGTGGCGGGAGCGGGGTGTGCGTACCCGCCGGTTGACGGTGAGCCACGCGTTCCACAGTCCGCTGATGGAGCCGATGCTCGACGAGTTCCGCGCGGTTCTGGACGGGTTGGCGTTCGCGGCGCCGTTGTCGCCGGTGGTGTCGAACGTGACCGGGGCGCTCGCCGACGCCGACGAGATCCGCACGCCGGAGTACTGGGTGCGGCACGTGCGGGAGGCGGTGCGCTACGCCGACGGGGTCACCGCGTTGCGGGACGCCGGGGTGGACACGTTCCTGGAGGTCGGGCCGCAGAGCGTGCTGACCGCCATGACCGTCGACGTCCTGCCCGACGACGCCGCGCTGGCCGTCGCCGTGCAGCGTCGGGACCGGCCCGAGGCGCAGGCGCTGCTGCACGCCCTCGCCGAGCTGCACGTGCACGACGTGCCGGTGAGCTGGCAGGAGTGGTTCGTCGACACCGGCGCGCGTCGGGTCGACCTGCCCACGTACGCCTTCCAGCGGGAGCGTTACTGGCTGCCGCCGGTCGGCCAGTCGGCCGACGTCTCGGGGGCGGGCCTCGGTGTGGCCCGGCACCCCCTGCTCGGTGCGACGGTGTCGGTGGCCGGCGAGGACATGGTGGTGCTGACCGGCCGGCCGTCGGTGTCGACCCACCCGTGGCTGGCCGACCACGTCGTGTCCGGTGCCGTGGTCGTGCCGGGCACCGCCCTGGTGGACCTCGTCGTCCGGGCGGGCGACGAGGTCGGTGCCTCCCGCGTCCGTGAGTTGACGGTGCTCGCCCCGCTCGTGCTGCCCGCCACCGGTGGTGGGGTACGGGTGCAGGTCCGGGTGGGTCCCGTCGACGGGACGGGCACCCGGTCGGTGACCGTGCACTCCCAGCCCGAGGACGACCCGGAGGCGGGTTGGACCCGGCACGCAGACGGCCTCGTCGGCACCCCCACGGCCGACGAACCCACGCTGGGCGCGTGGCCGCCGGCCGGCGCGGCCGAGGTGGACGTGACCGGCTGGTACCCGACGGTGGCCGAGCACGGCCTCGCCTACGGGCCGGTCTTCCAGGGCCTGCGACGGGCGTGGACCGCCGAGGGCGTGGTGTTCGCCGAGGTCGCCCTCCCCGACGAGGTGATCGGGGAACCGGCGGGATTCGGGGTGCACCCGGCACTGCTGGACGCCGCCCTGCACCCGATCGGGCTGCTCCCCGCCGACGAGGCGGGCGGCGGGGCACGGGTGCCGTTCGCATTCGAAGGGGTGCAGGTCCACGCGGTCGGGGCGCGGACGCTCCGGGTCCGCCTGACCGCCGCCGGCACCTCCGTACGGCTGGTCGCCGTCGACGAGACGGGTGCGCCGGTGGTGTCGGTGGACTCGCTGACGTTGCGCGAGATGACCAGCGTGGCGGCACCCGCGGACGAGGCACACCGCTCCCTGTTCGAGGTGTCCTGGCAGCCCGAGCAGATCACCGTGCCCGACGGCGGGTACGGCTGGATCCTGCTCGGTGACCGTCCGCTCGACGGCGCGCCGCAGCTTCCCGCGTACGCCGAGGTGGCGGCCGTGTCCACGGCGGTTACGGACGGTACGACCCCCGCCCCCGCGGCGCTGCTGCTGCCCGTCCCCGCGGCGGCGTCCGAGGCGGACCTGCCCGACGCGGTGCGGTCGGTCACGGCGGACGTCCTCGGCGCGGTGCAGGCCTGGCTGGCCGCCGACACCCTGGCGGACGCGCGGCTGGTCGTGGTGACCCGCGGCGCGGTGGCCGCCACCACGGACGACCGCGTCACCGACGTGGCCGGAGCGGCGGTCTGGGGCCTGCTGCGCTCGGCCCAGTCGGAACACCCCGGCCGGATCGTGCTGGCCGACCTGGAACCGGGCGTCGACCTGGACTCCGACCTGCTGGCCCTGCTCGCCGGGGCCGCCGACGACCCGGGTGTCGGCGGGCAGTTCGCGGTGCGGGCGGGCACGGCGTACCTGCCGCGGCTGGTCCGCGCCGCAGGCGGCCTGCCGACCCCGGCGGCCATCGGCCAGGGAACCGTCCTGGTCACCGGTGGCACCGGATCGCTGGGCGCCCTGGTGTCCGAACACCTCGTCACCACGTACGGCGTGCGCTCGCTGGTGCTGGCGTCCCGTCAGGGCCCGGCGGCCCCCGGCGCCGACCAGTTGGTGGAACGGCTGACCGCGCTGGGCGCGGCCGTCCGGGTGGTCGCGACGGACATGACCGACCGGGTACGCGTCGGTGAGCTGGTCCGGGCGATCACCGACGAGGACCGGCTCGCCGGTGTGGTCCACACGGCCGGTGTCCTCGAGGACGGCGTGGTCAGCGGGATCACTCCCGACCGGCTGGCGCACGTGCTGGCGCCGAAGGTCACGGCGGGCTGGTGGCTGCACGAGGCGACCGCGGAACTGGACCTCGACCTGTTCGTGCTCTTCTCCTCCGTCGCCGGGGTGCTCGGCTCCCCGGGCCAGGCCGCCTACGCCGCCGGCAACGCCTTCCTGGACGCCCTCGCCCTGGTGCGGGCGCAGCGAGGACTGCCCGCGGTCAGCCTCGCGTGGGGCATGTGGGACACGGAGGGGATGGCCGCGTCGATCAACGACGCCGACCGGGCCCGGGTGACCCGGGCCGGCCTGGTTCCGATGACCGCCCAGGTCGGGCTCGGGCTGTGGGACGCCGCCCTGGCCCACGGCGGGACGGCACTCGTCCCGGCCGTCGTCGACATCCCGGCCATGCGGGCGCAGACCGCCGCGGGCCGGGTGCCCCCGATGCTGCGAACCCTGGTGGGACCGGCCGCGAAGCGCCGCCGCTCCGGCACCGGAGGATGGGCCGACCGGTTGGCCGGCCTCGAGCCGCAGGAGGCGCGTACGCAGGTCGCCCTGCTGGTCCGCGGGCTGATCGCGCAGGTCCTCGGCCACAGCGGCGCCGACCAGGTGCCGGCGGACCGGGCGTTCCGGGAGTTGGGCTTCGACTCGCTGACCGCCGTCGAACTTCGCAACCGGATCAACAGCGCGACCGGGCTGCGGCTCACGTCGACGCTCGTCTTCGACTACCCGACCCCCGGCGCCCTGTCGGAGCACCTGTACGAGCAGCTGTCCGGCCAGGTCGCCGACCAGCAGCAGGCCGTGTCGACCGGGAGCGTCGACGAGCCGATCGCCATCGTGGGGATGGCCTGCCGCTACCCGGGTGGGGTGACGAACCCGCAGCAGCTGTGGGACCTGGTCGCCGCCGGGGCCGACGGCATCGGGGAGTTCCCCACCGACCGTGGCTGGGACCTCGACCGGATCTTCCACCCCGACCCGGACAACCCCGGTACGTCGTACACCCGGAACGGTGGATTCCTGTACGGGGCCGCGGAGTTCGACCCCGGGTTCTTCGACATCTCGCCGCGTGAGGCGATCGCGATGGACCCGCAGCAGCGGTTGCTGCTGGAGACGTCGTGGGAGACGTTCGAGTCGGCAGGTCTGGACCCGCAGCGGCTGCGCGGCAGCCGGACGGGCGTGTTCGCCGGACTGATGTACCACGACTACGCCACGCAGGTGCAGGAGCTGCCCGAGGGCGTCGGAGGCTTCATCGGCACCGGCACCTCCGGCAGCGTGCTGTCGGGTCGGGTGGCGTACACGTTCGGCCTGGAGGGCCCGGCGGTCACCGTCGACACCGCGTGTTCGTCGTCGCTGGTGGCGTTGCATCTGGCGGTGCAGGCGCTGCGTAGCGGTGAGTGTGATCTGGCGTTGGCCGGTGGTGTGACGGTGATGGCGACACCCGGCACGTTCATCGAGTTCTCGCGTCAGCGTGGTCTGTCGCAGGATGGCCGGTGCAAGTCCTTCGCGGCTGGTGCTGACGGCACGGGCTGGTCCGAGGGTGTCGGTGTGCTGTTGGTGCAGCGGCTGTCGGACGCGCAGCGGGAGGGCCGGCGGGTTCTGGCGGTGGTGCGTGGTACGGCGGTGAACCAGGATGGTGCGTCGAATGGTTTGACGGCGCCGAACGGTCCGTCGCAGCAGCGGGTGATCCGCCAGGCCCTGGCCAACGCGCGGTTGACCGTGGCGGACGTGGACGCCGTCGAGGCGCACGGCACGGGCACCACCCTCGGCGACCCGATCGAGGCACAGGCGTTGCTGGCCACCTACGGCCAGGACCGTCCGGCCGACCAGCCGCTCTGGCTCGGGTCGATCAAGTCGAACATCGGCCACACGCAGGCCGCTGCCGGGGTGGCCGGCATCATCAAGATGATCATGGCGATGCGGCACGGGGTGCTGCCGTCGACGCTGCACGTGGACGAGCCGTCACCGCACATCGAGTGGAGCGCGGGGGCGGTCTCCCTGCTCACCGAGGCGCGCGACTGGCCGGCGGCGGGCAGGCCCCGCCGGGCGGCGGTGTCGTCGTTCGGGGTCAGCGGCACCAACGCACATGTGATCATCGAGCAGCCGCCCGCCGGGGCGGAGCCGACCCGGGGCGACGGCACCTCGGCACGTGAGGACCAGTCCGCCCGCGAGGCGGCGTCACCGGCCCCGGTGCTGCTGTCGGCCCGCTCCGAGGCCGCCGTCGCGGCGCAGGCGGACCGGTGGGCCCGCTGGATCGCCGACGACGAGGACCTGCGCCCGGTCGACGTCGGCTGGTCGTCGACGGTCAGCCGGGCGGTGCTGGAGCACCGCGCGGTGGTCAGCGCGACGGACCGGGACGAACTGCTGGCGGGGCTGCGCGCCCTCGCCGACGGCGAGTCGACCGGCGCCGTGGTCACCGGTACCGGCACGACGCGTAACCAACTGGCCGTGCTCTTCTCGGGTCAGGGTGCGCAGCGTGCCGGTATGGGCCGGGAGTTGTCCGAGGCGTTCCCGGTGTTCGCCGCCGCACTGAGTGAGGTGTGTGCGCAGCTGGATCCGTTGTTGCCGGGTCCGTTGCGGGAGGTGTTGTTCGCCGAGGCGGGTACGGCTGAGGCTGCGCTGTTGGATCAGACGGTGTTCACGCAGGCCGGGTTGTTCGCGGTCGAGGTGGCCCTGTTCCGTCTGGTGGAGTCGTTTGGTGTCGTTCCGGACGTGGTTGCCGGCCATTCGATCGGTGAGGTGACTGCCGCGTACGTCGCGGGGGTGTTGTCGCTGGCTGATGCGTGTCAGTTGGTGGCGGCGCGGGGTCGGTTGATGCAGGCGTTGCCGGCCGGTGGCGGGATGCTTGCCGTGGCCGCCGACGAGGAGACGGTGTCGGAGTCGATCGCCAACCTGACCGACCGGGTGGGCATCGCGGCCGTCAACGGGCCTACCGCCGTGGTGGTCTCCGGTGACGTCGAGGCCCTGGACGGGCTGGAGCAGATCTGGCAGAGCCGCAACGTCCGGACCCGCCGCCTGACGGTCAGCCACGCGTTCCACAGTCCGCTGATGGAGCCGATGCTGGACGAGTTCCGCGCGGTCCTGGCGGGGCTGACGTTCCGCGCGCCGCTACTGCCGGTCGTGTCGAACCTGACCGGGGCGCTCGCCGACCCCCGGGAGATCACCCGCGCCGACTACTGGGTCCGGCACGTCCGCGAGGCCGTCCGGTACGCCGACGGCATCGCCGCCCTACGCGCCGCCGGGGCGGACACCTTCCTGGAGATCGGCCCGCAGAGCGTCCTGACCGCGATGAACGCCGACCTGCTCGCCGACGACGCGCTCGCGGTGGCGGCCCAGCGCCGGGACCGTCCCGCCCCGCAGGCGCTGCTGCACGCGCTGGCCGAACTGCACGTCCACGGCGTCCCCGTGACCTGGACGCAGTGGTTCACCGACGCCGGCGCCGCCCGGGTCGACCTGCCCACGTACGCCTTCCAGCACGAGCGGTACTGGCTCGGCGCGGGCCAGGCGCGTACCGCCGACGTGTCCGGCGCCGGACTCGGCGTGGCCGGGCACCCGCTGCTCGGCGCGGCGGTCACCGTCGCCGGCGCCGACATGGTGGTGCTGACCGGCCGACTGTCCCTCGCCACCCACGCGTGGCTCGCCGACCACGTCGTCTCCGGCATGGCGATCGTGCCCGGCACCGCCCTCGTCGAACTGGCCGTACGGGCCGGCGACGAGGTGGACGCGTCGCGGGTGCGGGAGCTGACCGTCGCGGCGCCGCTGGTGCTGCCGGCGGCCGGCGCGGTGCGGGTGCAGGTGCGCGTCGGCGCGGCCGACGAGGCGGGCACCCGGGTCGTGGCGGTGCACTCGCAGCTCGAGGGCGACCCGGAGGCCGGGTGGATCCACCACGCGGAGGGCGTGCTGGAGCCGGCGTCGGTCGACGAGCCGGGAATGGGGGAGTGGCCGCCCGTCGGCGGCGTCGAGGTGGACCTGTCGGGTTGGTACCCGACGCTGGCGGAGCACGGTCTGGCGTACGGGCCGGTGTTCCGGGGACTGCGCCGGGTGTGGACCGCCGAGGACGACGTGTTCGCCGAGGTGGTCCTGCCGGACGAGGCGGCGACGGAGGCCGCCCGCTTCGCGGTGCACCCGGCGCTGCTGGACGCCGCCCTGCACCCGATCGGGCTGCTGCCGGGCGCGGAGTCGACTGGGCCCCGGGTGCCGTTCGCGTTCGAGGGTGTGCAGGTGCACGCCTCGGGCGCCCGCGTGCTGCGGGTACGCCTGACGCGCGCGGGTACGGCTGTGCGGCTGGTCGCGTCCGACGAGTCGGGCGCCGCCGTGGTGTCCGTCGACTCGCTGGCGTTGCGTGAACTGACCGGTGTGGCCGGGACGAGCGCGGCGGCCCGCTCGATGTTCGAGGTCGCCTGGCAGACCGAGGAGGTCGCCGCCGGGGACGCCTCCGGGTGGGTGCTGGTGGGCTCGCCGACGGCCGCCGGCCTGCCGGCGTTTTCGGACGTCGAGGCCCTCGTCGCGGCGGTCGACGCCGGTCAGGTGGCCGCGCCGAACGGGCTGGTGCTGCCGGTCGACGCGTCGGATGTCGCCGTACCGGACATGGTGCGCGCGGCGGCGTCCGCCGTGCTGGCGACGGTGCGGTCCTGGCTGGCGACCGCCACCCTGGCGGATTCGCGGCTGGTGGTGGTGACCCGGGGCGCGATCTCGGTCGGGGCTGAGGACCGGGTGACCGAGCTCGCGGGTTCGGCGGTGTGGGGTCTGCTGCGGTCGGCACAGTCGGAGCACCCGGGCCGTATCGTCCTCGCGGACGTGGACGGCGACCTGGACGCCGGGACGCTGGCTGTCCTGGCCGGTGTGGCGGACGAGCCGGTGACGCATGGCGGCCAGGTCGCGGTGCGTTCCGGTGCGGTGTTCGTGCCGCGTCTTCTCCGCGCGGTGGTTCCGGCGCCGGTGGACGGTCCTGTGGTGGGCGAGGGCACGGTGCTGGTGACCGGCGG
>NZ_JBEZMR010000048.1:0-39842 GCF_040652795.1 Micromonospora sp. NPDC048170 | reverse complement strand
CGTACCTGAGTGACCAGGTCGGCATCGCCGCCATCAACACCCCCACCAACCTCGTCATCTCCGGCGACGAAACCGCCACCCTCACCGCCGCCGAAGCACTCGCCGCGCAGGGCCACCGGACGAAACGCCTCACCGTCTCCCACGCCTTCCACTCCCACCTGATGGACCCCATACTCGACGACTACCGCACCGTCGCCGCGTCCATCACCCACCACCCACCCCGCATCCCCGTCATCTCCACCCTCACCGGCCAACCCCTGCACCCCACCCCCGAACACTGGGTCGACCAGCTACGCCACACCGTCCGCTTCCACGACGCCGTCACCACCCTCACCACCACCCACCACACCACCACCTACCTCGAAGTCGGCCCCGACACCGTCCTGGCCACCGCCACCGGCGACACCACCGCCATCGCCACCATGCGGCGGGAACGGCCCGAAACCCACACCCTCACCACAGCCGTCGCCGCACTTCACACCCTCGGCTTCCCCGTCGACTGGCCCACCTGGTTCGCCGGCGCCCAGAGCACCGAACTGCCCACGTACCCCTTCGCCCACCAGCGGTACTGGGCGGAGAACGCGACCGCGACGGGGGCGGCGAGCCGGCTCGGGCTCGCCGACACCGAGCACCCCCTGCTCGGCGCGGCCGTCGCACTGCCCGACTTCGACGGCGCCGTCTACACCGGCCGGTTGTCGACCGGCACGCACCCGTGGCTCGCGGACCACGTCGTCGCGGGCGTGGTGCTGGTCCCCGGCGCGGCCCTCGTCGAGCTCGCGGTCCACGCCGCGGACGCGGTCGGCTGCCCGGTGGTGGAGGAGCTGACGACCGTCGCCCCGCTGGTGCTGCCCGAGGACGGCGCGGTGCAGCTGCGGCTGCGGGTCGGCGAGCCGGACGAGGCGGGCCGTCGTACCGTCGAGATCCACTCGCGTGGCGAGCGCGCCGAGACCTGGACGGCACACGCCACCGGGCTGGTCGCCGCGGACCCGGTCACCGCGCCGGACACCGTGGCGCAGTGGCCCCCCACGGGAGCCCGGCCGGTCGACCTCACCGGTGCCTACGACCGGATCGCGGACCGGGGTTACGAGTACGGGCGGGCGTTCCGGGGCGTCACGGCGGTGTGGGAACGCGACGAAGAACTGTTCGCCGAGGTCACCCTCCCCGAGGCCGACGAGCGGTTCGCGCTGCACCCCGCCCTGCTGGACGCGGCGCTGCACGCCCCGCTGCTGGCCGACCAGGCCGGTACGGGAACCGCCGTGCTCCCGTTCTCGTGGCAGCAGGTGGTGCTGCACGCCACGAACGCCACCGCCCTGCGGGTCCGGATCGTGCCCGCCGACTCCGGCTGGACGATCACCGCGACCGACACCACGGGAGCACCCGTGGTGTCGGTGGGCAGACTGGAGACCCGCCCGGTCGGCGCGCTCGACGCCCGGCCGAACCACCACGACTCGCTCTACGAGCTGACCTGGACCCCCGTGCCGGCCACCGGCGGGCAGGCCGGGGACGTGACGGTGCTCGACACGACCACGTTCCCGCCCGGCCCCGCCCCGGCGGACACCCCGGCCGACGTGCGCGCCACCCTGCACCGCGTACTCGACGAACTCAGGTCGTGGCTGGCCGAGCCCACCGGGACCCGGATCGTCGTGCGTACCCGCGGCGCGGTGGCCCTGCCCGGCGAGGACGTCACCGACCTCGCGGGCGCCGCCGTGTGGGGGTTCGTCCGCTCTGTGCAGGCCGAACATCCCGACCGCGTCGTCCTGGTCGACGGCGACGTCGTGCTGGCCGACGACGAACCCCAGCTCGTGGTCCGCGACGGCGTCGCGTACGCCGCCCGGCTGGCCCGGGTACGCGCCGACGATCCGGCGCCCGCGGACCTCGGCGCCGGGACGGTGCTGGTGTCCGGCGCGTCCGGCGCGCTGGGTGCCGTGGTGGCCCGGCACCTGGTGGCGGCGCACGGGGTGCGCGACGTGCTGCTGGTGTCCCGTCGGGGCGCCGCCGCGCCGGGCGCCGCGCAGCTGGCGGCCGAGCTGGAGTCGTCGGGCGCGTCGGTGCGGTGGGCCGCCTGCGACGTGGCCGACCGGGACGCCGTGGCGGCGCTGGTCGACGGCCGCGACCTGTCGGCGGTGGTGCATGTCGCCGGCGTGGTGGACGACGGTCTGCTGGCGTCGTTGTCGGCGGAGCGGGTGGACCGGGTGCTGGCGCCGAAGGTCGACGCGGCGTGGCACCTGCACGAGCTGACGGCCGGCATGGGGCTGTCGGCGTTCGTGGTGTTCTCGTCGGCGGCGGGCGTCTTCGGCAACGCGGGGCAGGCGGCGTACTCCGCGGCCAACGCGTTCCTCGACGCCCTCATGGTGCGCCGGCGGGTGGCCGGCCTGGCCGGGCAGTCCCTGGCGTGGGGCATGTGGGACGGCGGGATGGCGGGCGAGCTGACCGGCGCGGAGCGGCAGCGGCTGGCCCAGGCGGGCGTGCGTGCCCTGCCGGTCGACGAGGGACTGCGCCTCCTCGACGCCGCCCTCACCTGCGCCGCGCCCGTCCTCGTGCCCGTCGGGCTCGACCTCGGCGTGGTCGACGGCCCGATCTACCGCGGCCTGGTCCGGGCCCGGACCAGGCGGGCGGCGTCCACCGGCGACGACCTCGCCGTGCGCCTGGCCGGCAGGTCCGGGTCGGAGCGCGCGGACCTGCTGCTGGACCTGGTCCGCACGAACGTCGCGGCGGTGCTCGGGCACCGCGACCCCGACGCCGT
Organism: Micromonospora sp. NPDC048170; assembly: GCF_040652795.1. NCBI lineage: Bacteria > Bacillati > Actinomycetota > Actinomycetes > Micromonosporales > Micromonosporaceae > Micromonospora > Micromonospora sp. NPDC048170. The sequence continues at coordinate 37,099 of NZ_JBEZMR010000048.1, read as the reverse complement.
CGACCCCGGCCGCGCCTTCACCGAGCTGGGCTTCGACTCGCTCGCCGCGCTGGAACTGCGCAACCAGCTCAACGCCGCGACCGGGCTGCGGCTGCCCGCCACCCTGACCTTCGACCGCCCGAACACCCGCGCGGTCGCCGAGCTGCTCTTCGAGCGGCTCGTCCCCGACACCGGCAGCGACGGCGGGCTGCCCGAGGACGAGGTTCGCCGCATCCTGCTCGCCATCCCCCTCAGCCGGCTCCGGGACGCCGGCCTGATGGACAGCCTGCTCGAACTGGGCGGCGTCCGGGTCGCCGCCGAAGAACCGGACGCCGCACCGGCCGGATCCATCGACGACATGGACGCCAACGCACTGATCAGCATGGCGCTCGCCGACCTCGGTGGAGCGACGACGGAAGCGGGGAGCTGACCACATGGCCAACTCGGAGGAGAAGCTCGTCACCGCGCTGCGGGCCTCGCTCAAGGAGAACGAGTGGCTGCGGGAGCAGAACCGCAAGCTGAACTCGACGCTGCGCGAGCCGATCGCCATCGTGGGTATGGCCTGCCGCTACCCGGGCGGGGTGCGGACCCCGGACGACCTGTGGGACCTGGTCGCCGCCGGCGGGGACGGGATCACCGGCTTCCCCACCGACCGTGGCTGGAACATCGCCGAGCTCTACGACCCCACGCCCGGCACGCCGGGCCGGTCGTACACCCGGGAGGGTGGCTTCCTGCACGACGCGGCCCAGTTCGACCCGGAGTTCTTCGGGATCAGCCCTCGCGAGGCGTCGACGATGGACCCGCAGCAGCGGTTGCTGCTGGAGACCTCGTGGGAGGCGCTGGAGAACGCGGGCATCGACCCGACCGGGCTGCGCGGCACCGACACGGGCGTCTTCGCCGGCATGATGTACCACGACTACGCGGAGAACAACGCCACCGGCGCGATCGCGTCCGGCCGGGTGGCGTACACCTTCGGCCTGGAGGGGCCGGCCGTCACCGTCGACACCGCGTGCTCGTCGTCGCTGGTCGCCCTGCACCTGGCCGTGCAGGCCCTGCGCAACGGCGAGTGTGCGCTCGCGCTGGCCGGCGGGGTCACCGTGATGGCGACCCCGGAGACCTACGTCGCGTTCTCCAAGCAGCGCGGGCTGTCGCCGGACGGCCGGTGCAAGTCCTTCGCCGCCGCCGCCGACGGCACCGGCTTCGCCGAGGGCGTCGGCATGCTGATCGTGGAGCGGCTCTCCGACGCCCGGCGTAACGGGCACCCGGTGCTCGCCGTCGTCCGCGGCTCGGCGGTCAACCAGGACGGCGCCTCCAACGGCCTGACCGCGCCGAACGGGCCGGCGCAGCAGCGGGTGATCCAGGCGGCGCTGGCCAACGCGCGGCTGTCGGCCAACCAGATCGACGTGGTCGAGGCGCACGGCACCGGCACCACCCTGGGCGACCCGATCGAGGCGCAGGCCATCCTGGCCACCTACGGGCAGGACCGCGACCGGCCGCTCCGGCTCGGCTCGATCAAGTCGAACATCGGCCACACCCAGGCCGCCGCAGGCGTCGGCGGCATCATCAAGATGGTGCTCGCCATGCGGCACCGGCTGCTGCCGAAGACGCTGCACGTGGACGCCCCGAGCGACCAGGTCGACTGGACCGAGGGCTCGGTCGACCTGCTGACCGAGGCGGTCGCCTGGCCCCGGGGCGACGAGCCGTACCGGGCCGGTGTCTCGTCGTTCGGCGTGAGCGGCACGAACGCCCACGTGATCCTGGAGGAGCCGCCCGCACAGGAGACCGCGCGCACCGACGCCGGGGTGGCCGGTCCGGTGCCCTGGGTGCTGTCCGGCCGTACCCCGGACGCCCTCCGCGCCCAGGCGGCCCGGGCGGCGGCCCACCTCGACCTGCACCCCGCCGACCCGGCCGACGTCGCCGCCGCCCTGGCGGCCCGTGCCCGCTTCGAGCACCGGGCGGTCGTGGTCGGCGCCGATCCCGCCGAGCTGCGGGCCGGTCTGGCCGCCGTCGCGGCGGCCGAACCCGCGCCGGGCGTCGCCACCGGCGCCGCGCCGGGCGACGCGCCCCGGGTCGTCTTCATGTTCCCCGGCCAGGGCTCGCAGTGGGCGGGCATGGCCGTCGAGCTGATGGACACCGCCGAGGTGTTCGCCACCCGGATGGACGAGTGCGCGCGGGCCGTCGACGCGTTCACCGACTGGTCGCTGCTCGACGTCGTCCGGGGCGTGCCCGGCGCGCCGTCGCTCGACCGGGTGGACGTGGTGCAACCCGTGCTGTTCGCCGTGATGGTGTCGCTCGCGGCGCTGTGGCGCTCGTACGGCGTCGAGCCCGCCGCCGTGGTGGGGCACTCGCAGGGCGAGATCGCCGCCGCCGTCGTCGCCGGTGCGCTCACCCTCGACGACGGTGCCCGCGTGGTCGCGTTGCGCAGCCGGGCGATCGCCGCCGGCCTGGCCGGACGCGGCGGCATGGCCTCGGTCGCGGCGCCCCGGGCGGACGTGGAGGCGCGCCTCGCCCGGTGGGGTGACCGGATCGCGGTCGCCGCGGTCAACGGGCCCGCCGCCACCGTCGTGTCCGGCGAGCCGGACGCCCTGAAGGAGCTGCTGGCCGCGTGCGAGGCCGACGGCGTCCGGATGCGGATGATCCCGGTGGACTACGCCTCGCACTCCGCGCAGGTCGAGGCCATCCGGGACGACCTGCTGAGCGTCCTCGCCGAGGTCCGGCCGCGAAGCGGCGACGTGCCGCTGTACTCCACGCTCACCGGCGGGACCGTCGACACCGCCACCCTCGACGCCGGGTACTGGTACGCGAACCTGCGCGGCACGGTCCGCTTCGAGGAGGCGGTCGACCGGCTGCTCGCCGACGGGCACGACGTCCTCGTGGAGATCAGCCCTCACCCCGTGCTGGGCATGGGGGTACGCGAGATCCTGGACCGCGCCGACGCCCCGGCCGCGCTCGTCGGGTCGCTCCGGCGCGACGAGGGCGGCCTGCCGCGCTTCCTGCTCTCCCTGGCCGAGGCGTACGTCCGCGGGGCCGCCGTCGACTGGTCCCGGCACACGCGTGGCGTACCGGCCCCGCTGCCCACGTACGCGTTCCAGCACCAGCGGTACTGGCAGTTCGCGGCGGCGTCCGCCGTGGACGCGCGCGGCCTCGGCATCGACGTCGTCGGCCACCCGCTGCTCGGCGCCGCGCTCACCGTCCCGGAGCGGGACCTGGTCGTGCTCGCCGGCCGGATCAGCCTGGAGACGCACCCGTGGCTGGCCGACCACGCCGTCCTGGACACCGTCCTGCTGCCCGGCACGGCACTGGTCGAACTCGCCGTGCGCGCCGGTGACGAGGTCGGGTGCCCGGCCGTCGAGGAACTCGTCATCACCACCCCGCTCGTCGTCCCGGCGCACGGCGGCGTGGCCCTGCGGCTCACGGTGGAGGCGCCGGACGAGCACGGCCGACGCGCGCTCGGCGTCTACGGGCAGACCGACACCGAGGCGCGGATCGGCATGTGGACCCGGCACGCCACCGGCGTCCTCGCCCCCGCCACGGCAACCGGGGAGCACCTCACCGAATGGCCACCCGCCGACGCGCTGGCGGTCGACCTCGGTGACCTGTACGACCGGCTCGCCGGGCTCGGCCTCCGGTACGGTCCGGTGTTCCAGGGCCTGCGGGCCGCGTGGCGGCGCGGCGACGAGACGTTCGCCGAGGTGGCCCTGCCGCAGGGCGTCGACGCCGACGGGTTCGGCCTGCACCCGGCGCTGTTCGACGTCGCCCTGCACGCCCTCGCCGCGGACGCCGGGGACGGCGCGGCGAAGCTGCCGTTCTCGTGGAGCGGCGTGACGCTGCACGGGACGGGCGCGACGAGCCTGCGCGTCCGGCTCACCCGGCAGGGGGCCGACAGTGCCGCCCTGCTCCTCGCGGACCACACGGGCGCCCCGGTCGCCGCCGTGGCGGCGCTCACCGTACGCGCGGTGGCCCCGCAGGCGCTGAAGGGACGCAGCGGCTTCGTCGAGTCGCTGTTCCGGCTGGAGCAGGCGCCGCTGACCGTCGGCCGGGGCGACCGCGGCACCTGGCAGACGCTGGGCGGCACGCCGGTATTCGACGCCCCGCCGGTGACGCTGCCCGACGTGGCCGCCGACACGCTGTTCCTGCCGTGCTTCTCCGCCGCGCCCGGCATCGCCGCGGTGCCAGACGTGACGACGTACGCGCTGACCACGATCCAGCAGTGGCTCGCCGACCCGGGGCAGGCCGAGACCCGGCTCGTCGTGGTGACCCGCCCCGACGACCTGGCCGGCGCGGCGGTGCGCGGCCTGGTCCGCTCCGCGCAGGCGGAGAACCCGGAGCGGATCGTCCTGCTGGAGGCCGACCACACCGCCGACGACCTGGTGGCCGCGGCGCTGGCGACCGGCGAGCCGGTGCTCACCATCCGCGACGGCGTGGTGAGCGCGCCCCGCCTGACCCGGGTCCCCGAGCAGGACGTCGACGGGCCCGCCGCGTTCGGCCCGGACAGCCGGGTGCTCGTCACCGGCGGCACCGGCACCCTGGGCGGGCTGGTCGCGCGCCACCTGGTCACCGGGCACGGCGTACGCGACCTCGTGCTGACCAGCCGCCGCGGCCTCGCCGCCGCCGGCGCGGTCGAGCTGCGCGACGAACTCGCCGAGCTGGGCGCGACCGTGACGGTGCTGCCGTGCGACGTCGCGGACCGCGACCAGGTCGCCGCGCTGCTGGCGGCGCACCCGGTCACCGGCGTCGTGCACACCGCGGGCGTGATGGCCGACGCCACCATCGCCACGCTCACCCCCGACCGGCTCGCCGAGGTGTTGCGCCCCAAGGTGGACGCCGCCTGGCACCTGCACGAGCTGGCCGGGGACGTCACCGCCTTCGTGCTCTTCTCCTCGGCCGCCGGCATCTTCGGCAGCCCCGGCCAGGGCGCCTACGCGGCGGCGAACGCGCTGCTCGACGCGCTCGCGGCACGGCGCCGGGCCGCCGGCCTGCCCGCCCACTCGCTCGCCTGGGGCCTGTGGGCCGAGCGCAGCGAGATGACCGCCGACGTGGGTGGCGCGCAGCTGAGCCGGATGGCGCGCAGCGGCATGAGCGAGTTGTCCAACAAGGACGGCCTGGCGCTGTTCGACGCCGCGATCCGGTCGGCCGACGCCCTGCTGGCGCCGGTGCCGGTGGACCTCGCCGCGTTCGGCCGGGACGACCGGGAACCGCCGGCGCTGCTGCGTGCTCTGGTCCGTACCCCGGCCCGCCGGGCGGTGGGCGGATCCTCCCTCGCCCAGCGGCTGGCCGAGGTGCCCGCCGAGCGCTGGACCGAGGTCGTGCTGGAGACGGTGCTCACCCGGGTCGCGTCCGTCCTCGGCTACGCCCGGGCGGACCGGCTGCCGGCGGGCCGCCCCTTCAAGGAGCTGGGCTTCGACTCGCTCACCGCACTCGACCTGCGCAACCAGCTCGGCGTGGCCACCGGCCTGCGGCTACCGGCGACCCTGGTGTTCGACTACCCGACGCCGGAGGCGCTGGCCGGGTACCTGGTGGAGCAGTTGGCCGGCGGGCGGGCCGCGACGACGGCCGTCGCCGTGGCCCGGCACGACCACGAGCCCGTCGCGATCGTCGGCATGGCCTGCCGCTTCCCCGGAGACGTACGCACGCCCGAGGACCTGTGGCGGCTGCTGGCTGGCGGCGGCGACGCGATCGGGCCGTTCCCCGCCGACCGGGGATGGAACCTCGACGCGCTGTTCGACCCCGACCCGGAGAACCCGGGCACCAGCTACGTCGACCGGGGCGGCTTCCTGCACGACGCGGCCCACTTCGACCCGGGCTTCTTCGGCATCTCCCCGCGTGAGGCGCTGGCGATGGATCCGCAGCAGCGGCTGCTGCTGGAGGTCGCGTGGGAGGCACTGGAGCGGGCCGGCATGGACCCGACCGGGCTGCGCGGCAGCCGGACCGGCGTGTACGCGGGCGTCATGTACAACGACTACGGCACCGTGCTGAGAGGCTCCGCCGAGTCCGTCGACGGGTTCCTGTCCACCGGCAACTCCGGCGGGGTGATCTCCGGCCGGATCTCGTACACGCTCGGGCTGGAGGGCCCGACGATGACCGTCGACACCGCCTGCTCGTCGTCCCTGGTCGCACTGCACCTCGCGGTCTCCGCGCTGCGCAACGGGGAGTGCTCCCTCGCACTCGCCGGCGGCGTGTCGGTGATGTCGACGCCGAGCACGTTCCTGGAGTTCTCCCGGCAGCGCAACCTCGCCCCCGACGGGCGGTGCAAGTCGTTCGCGGGCGCGGCCGACGGCACCTCGCTCTCCGAGGGTGTCGGCGTGCTGGTGGTCGAGCGGCTGTCCGACGCCCGCCGCCACGGGCATCCCGTACTGGCCGTGGTCCGCGGCTCGGCCGTGAACTCCGACGGCGCCTCCAACGGGCTCACCGCCCCCAACGGGCCGTCCCAGCAGCGGGTGATCCGGGCCGCCCTGGCCGACGCCCGGCTCTCCCCGGCCGACGTCGACGTGGTCGAGGCGCACGGCACGGGCACCACCCTGGGCGACCCGATCGAGGCGCAGGCCGTCCTCGCCACCTACGGGCAGGACCGTGCCGCGCCGGTGCTGCTGGGTTCGGTCAAGTCGAACCTCGGGCACACGCAGGCCGCCGCCGGGGTGGCCGGCATCATGAAGGTGGTGCTGGCGCTGCGGCACGGCGTGCTCCCGCAGACCCTGCACGTGGACGAGCCGTCGCCGCACGTCGACTGGACCTCCGGCGCGGTACGCGTCGCCTCGACCCCGGTGCCGCTCGCCGCCGCCGACCGCCCGGTGCGGGCCGCCGTGTCGTCCTTCGGCATCAGCGGCACCAACGCCCACGTCGTGCTGGAGCAGGCCGACCCGGCGCCGCCGGCCGACGAGCCGGACGTCCCGTTCACGCCGTGGCTGCTCTCCGCACGGAGCGAGGCGGGACTGCGGGAGCAGATCGGCCGGCTGCGTACCCACGTCGCCGCCGATCCGACGCTGCGTCCGGTCGACGTCGCGTACACGCTCGGCACCGGGCGGGCCGGACTTCCGCACCGCGCGGTGCTGCTCGGCGACGAGGTGGTGACCGGCACGGCCGACGGCGGGAAGCTCGCGGTGCTCTTCACCGGTCAGGGGGCGCAGCGGGTCGGGATGGCGCGGGAGTTGTTGGTGTTTCCGGTGTTCGCGGCGGCGTTCGACGAGGTGTGTGGGGAGTTGGATCGGCATCTGGAGCGGCCGTTGCGGGAGGTGTTGGACAGCGAGGAGTTGCATTGGACGGGGTGGGCGCAGCCGGCGTTGTTCGCGGTGGAGGTGGCGTTGTTCCGGTTGTTCGAGTCGTGGGGTGTGCGGCCGGACTTCGTGGTGGGGCATTCGATCGGTGAGTTGGCGGCGGCGCACGTGGCGGGTGTCTGGTCGCTGGCCGACGCGGCGAGGGTGGTGGCGGCGCGGGGCCGGCTGATGCAGGCGTTGCCGGCCGGCGGGGCGATGGTGGCGGTGCGGGCGACGGAGGACGAGGTCGCGCCGCTGCTGTCCGGCGGCGTGGCGATCGCCGCGGTGAACGGGCCGGAGTCGGTGGTGCTCTCCGGTGGGGAGGCCGCGACCCTGGCCGTGGCCGAGGAGTTGGCCCGTGCCGGGCGCAAGACGAAGCGGCTGACCGTGTCGCACGCGTTCCACTCGCCACTGATGGACCCGATGCTCGACGGGTACCGCGCGGTCGTGGCCCAGGTGGACTGCCGGAAGCCCGCCATCGAGCTGATCTCGACGGTGACGGGCGAGGCCACCACCCTCGACGCCGAATACTGGGTTCGGCAGGTACGCGAACCCGTCCGGTTCGCCGACGCGGTCGCCGCGCTGGCCGCGTCCGGGGCCACCACGTTCCTGGAGATCGGCCCCGACGCGGTGCTGACCGCGCTCGGCCGGCAGGTGGCCGACGGCACGTGGATCCCGGTGTGCCGCAAGGGCCGCGCCGAGCCGGAGACCGTGGCCACCGCGTTCGCCCGGCTCGCGGTGCGCGGCACGACCATCGACTGGTCGACGGTCGCGCCGGGCCGGACGGTGGAGCTGCCCACGTCCTCCTTCGAGCACCAGCCGTACTGGCCCCGGGCGGGCGCCGGCACCGGCGACGCGAGCGGGCTGGGTCAGGCGCGCGCCAACCACCCGCTGCTGGGCGCGGCGGTCGAACTGCCGGACGGCGGCGCGGTGTTCACCGGCCGGCTCGCGCTGACCACCCATCCGTGGCTGGCCGACCACGCGGTCGCGGACCTGGTGCTGCTGCCCGGTGCGGCGCTGGTCGAGCTGGCGGCGCACACCGGACGCGAGGTCGGCTGCCCCCGCGTCGAGGAACTGACGCTGGAGGCGCCCCTGGTGCTGCCGGACACCGGCGGCGTGCAGGTGCGCGTGACGGTGGGCGGACCGGCTCCGGACGGCGGCCGGGACGTGAGCGTCCACTCACGGGTCGAGGACGAGGACGGGTGGACGACCCACGCGGTGGGCCGGCTGACCCCGGCCGGGCCCACCGGAGCCGACCTGCGGGCCTGGCCGCCGGACGCGGACCCGGTCGACGTGTCCGCGACGTACGACGACCTTTTCGCCCGGGGCCTGCGCTACGGCCCGGTCTTCCAGGGCCTGACCTCGGCGTGGCGGCGTGGCGACGAGGTGTTCGCCGAGATCACCCTGCCCGAGCAGGCGCACGACGACGCCGGCCGCTTCGGCCTGCACCCGGCGCTGCTGGACGCCGTCCTGCACGCGGTCGCGTCGACCGGCGACGGCGACCCGGTGCTGCCGTTCTCGTGGCGCGGGTTCACCGTGCACGCGGCGGGCGCCAACCGGCTGCGGGCCCGGATCGTGTCGGGCGACGGCACGGCGGCCATCACCCTGGCCGACGCGACCGGCGCCCCGGTGGCCTCGGTCGAGGCACTGGCGGTGCGCCCGGTGTCGCCGGAACAACTGGCCGCCCTCCGCCCCGGCCGGCACGAGTCGCTGCTGCGCCTGGACTGGACGCCGCTGACCGGGGCGCCCCGGCCGCGTACCGTCGCGGTGCTCGGGGACCGGATCGGCGGCCTCGACGCGGCCACGTATCCGGACCTGGCGGCCCTCGCCGCCGCCGTGGACGCCGGCGTCGCGATGCCCGAGGTGGTGGTGGCGCGGTGCGTCCCGGACCGGGGGCCGGCGGAGGACGCGCGGGCCCGCGAAGCCACCCACCGGGTGCTCGCCCTGGCACAGCAGTGGCTCGCCGACGAACGCTTCGCCGCCTCCCGCCTCGCCGTCCTGACCAGCGGCGCGGTGGCCACCCGCCCCGACGCCGACGTCACCGACCTCGCCGGGGCCGCCGCGTGGGGCCTGCTCCGCTCCGCGCAGTCCGAGCACGGCGACCGGTTCGTCCTGGTCGACGTCGACACCGACACCGCCGCCGGGCTGCCGGCCGCGCTCGGCTCCGACGAGCCGCAGCTCGCCGTACGCGGCGCCGACGTCCTGGTGCCCCGCCTGGCGCGGGCCGGAGTCACCGCCGACCCCGCGGCGACCGTCTTCGAGGGGACCGTCCTGGTCACCGGCGCCACCGGCGCGCTCGGCCGGCTCGTCGCCCGGCAGTTGGTCAGCCGGCACGGGGTCCGGGAACTCCTGCTGGTCAGCCGCAGCGGCCCCGCCGCCGAGGGCGCGGCCGACCTGCGCGACGAACTCGTCGCCCTGGGCGCCGAGGTGACCGTCGCCGCCTGCGACGTCGCCGACTCCGACGCGCTCGCCGCGCTGCTCGCCGCGCACCCGGTGCGTGGGGTGGTGCACACGGCGGGCGTCGTCGACGACGCCGTCATCTCCTCGCTCACCCCGCAGCGGGTCGACCGGGTGCTGCGACCCAAGGTCGACGCCGCGACGAACCTGCACGTGCTGACCCGGGACCTGACCGCGTTCGTGTTGTTCTCGTCGGCCTCCGGGGTGCTCGGCGGGCCCGGCCAGGGCAACTACGCCGCCGGCAACGCCTACCTGGACGCGCTCGCCCAGCACCGGCGGGCGAACGGCCTGCCGGCCGTGTCGCTGGCCTGGGGCCGCTGGGAACAGGCGGGCATGGCGGAGCAGTTGACCGAGGCCGACCTGCGGCGCATGTCGCGCTCCGGCATCGGCGCGCTCAGCGTCGAGGAGGCGTTGGACCTGTTCGACGCGGCGCTGCACGCCCGGGGCATGGTGGCGCCCGTCAGGCTCGACCACCGGGCCCTGCGGGAACGCGCCGTGGCGGGCATGGTGCCGCCGCTGCTGCGCGGCCTGGTCCGGGTGCCCGCCAGGCGGGCGGCCGACGCCGACGCGGGAGCGGTCGACGCGCTGCGGCAGCGGCTCACGGGCCGGGACGCCGAGGAGGCCGAGGCGATCCTGCTCGACCTGGTGCGTACCCAGGTGGCGGGGGTGCTGGCCTATCCGGACCCGGGTGCGGTCGCCGCCGACCGGCCGTTCTCCGAGCTCGGCTTCGACTCCCTCACCGCGGTCGAGCTGCGCAACCGGGTGAGCGCGGCGACCGGGCTGCGGCTGCCCGCGACGCTGGTGTTCGACCATCCGACGTCGAAGGCCCTCGCCGCGTACCTGCGGGCCGAGTTCTCCGGCGAGCCGGACGGGGCCAACGCGGTGCTGGCCGCGTTCGCCGAACTCGACCGCCTCGAGGCGGTCCTGCTCGACGTCGACGAGCAGTCCCGTACCCGGCTGTCGCTGAGGCTGCGGGACGTGCTGTCGAAGCTGGGCGGCGAGCCGGCAGCAACCGGCAACGACATCGAATCCGCGACCGACGACGAGGTCTTCGCTCTCATCGACAGCGAACTCGGGATCTCATGACAGTGCGAGGAGGGCGACCCTAGTGGCCAACGAGGACAAGCTCCGGGACTACCTGAAGCGGGTCACGGTCGACCTGCAGAAGACCCGGCAGCGCCTGCACGAGGTGGAGGCGTCCGCGCACGAGCCGGTCGCGATCGTCGGCATGGCCTGCCGCTACCCGGGGGGAGTGGCGAGCCCCGAGGACCTGTGGCGGTTGGTGGAGTCCGGGACCGACGCCACCGGCGCGTTCCCGACCGACCGCGGCTGGGACCTGGAGTCGCTGTACGACCCCCAGTCGCGCCGCGAGGGCACCTCCTACACGTCGCGCGGCGGTTTCCTGTACGACGCGGCGGACTTCGACCCGACGTTCTTCGGCATCAGCCCCCGCGAGGCGGTCGGGCTGGACCCGCAGCAACGGCTGCTGCTGGAGGTCGCGTGGGAGACCCTGGAGCGGGCCGGCATCGACCCCGCCTCGCTCGCCGGCAGCCCGACCGGCGTCTTCACCGGCCTCATGTACCACGACTACGCGGGCAGCAACAGCTCCGGCAGCGTGGTCTCCGGCCGGGTCGCCTACACGCTGGGGCTGGAGGGGCCGGCGGTTACCGTCGACACCGCCTGCTCGTCGTCGCTCGTGGCGCTGCACCTGGCGATCCAGGCCCTGCGGCGGGGCGACTGCACGCTCGCGCTCGTCGGCGGCGTGTCGGTCATGGCGACGCCGCTGACGTTCGTCGAGTTCTCCCGCCAGCGCGGCCTGTCACCGGACGGCCGGTGCCGGTCGTACTCGGCGGACGCCGACGGCACCGGGTTCGCCGAGGGGGCCGGCGTGCTGCTGGTGGAGCGGCTGTCGGACGCGCTCCAGCACGGCCACCGGGTCCTGGCGGTCGTCCGGGGCTCCGCGGTCAACCAGGACGGCGCGTCGAACGGGTTGACCGCGCCGAACGGGCCGTCGCAGCAGCGGGTCATCGAGGCCGCGCTGGTCGACGCGGGCCTGTCGACGCGCCAGGTCGACGTGGTCGAGGGGCACGGCACCGGCACGACGCTGGGTGACCCGATCGAGGCGCAGGCGCTGCTGGCGACGTACGGCCAGGACCGCGAGGAGCCGCTCTGGCTCGGCTCTGTGAAGTCGAACATCGGCCACACCCAGGCCGCCGCCGGGGTCGCCGGGGTCATCAAGATGGTGGAGGCGATCCGGCGCGGCGTGCTGCCCGCGACGCTGCACGCCGAGCAGCCGTCGGACCAGGTGGACTGGACGGCCGGGAACGTGCGGCTGCTGACCGGGGCCACGCCGTGGCCGCGGACCGGGCAGCCGCGCCGGGCGGCGGTCTCGTCCTTCGGGTTCAGCGGCACGAACGCCCACGTGATCGTGGAGCAGGCGCCGGACGCCGACGCGCCCGAGCCGGCGTCGGCGCCGGTGACGTCGCTGCTGGTCACCGCCCGCGACGCCAACGGGCTGCGGGACCAGGCGCGGCGGCTCTCCGCAGTGGTGTCGGAGACCGAGCCGGCGGAGCTGGGCTACGCCCTGGCCACCACGCGGTCCCGCTTCGCGCACCGGGCCGCGGTCGTCGGCTCCTGCGCCGAGGAACTGGGTGCCGGCCTGGCCGCCCTGGCGTCCGACGAGCAGGCCGCCAACCTGGTCCGGGGCCGGGTGGCCGACGGCCGGGTCGCGATGCTCTTCTCCGGGCAGGGCGCGCAGCGGCTGGGCATGGGCCGCGGGCTGTACGCGGCGTACCCGGAGTTCGCGGCGGCGTTCGACGAGGTGTGCGCGGCGCTGGACCCGCACCTGGACCGGCCGCTGCGCGAGGTCCTCGACACCGAGGACCTGCACCGGACCGGCTGGACCCAGCCCGCCCTGTTCGCCGTCGAGGTGGCCCTGTACCGGCTCGTCCGGTCCTGGGGCGTCACCCCGTCGGTCCTGGCCGGGCACTCGATCGGGGAGCTGGCCGCCGCGTACGTCGCGGGGGTGTTCCCGCTCGCCGACGCGGCCCGCCTGGTCGCGGCCCGGGGCCGGCTGATGCAGGCGCTGCCGGCCGGTGGGGCGATGCTCGCCGTCCAGGCCACCGAGGACGAGGTCACGCCGCTGCTCGGCACGGACGTGGCCATCGCCGCCGTCAACGGCCCGGACTCGGTGGTCCTCTCCGGCACCGAGGAGGCGGTGGCGGCGGTGGCCGCGCGCTTCGCCGACCGCCGGACCCGGCGGCTGACCGTGTCGCACGCCTTCCACTCGCCGCTGATGGACCCGATGCTCGCGGAGTTCCGGGCGGTGGCCGAGACGGTGTCCTACGCGCAGCCGGCCGTCCCGCTGGTGTCGACGGTCACCGGCGTGCCAGCCGGCGACGAGCTGGCCACGGCGGAGTACTGGGTGGGGCAGGTCCGCGCCACCGTGCGCTTCGCGGACGCGGTACGCGCAATCGCCGCGACCGGTGTCACCACGTTCCTCGAACTGGGCCCGGACTCGGTGCTCGCCACCCTGGCGGCGGACTGCCTGGACGGTGACGTGCTCGCCACGCCGGTGCTGCGCCGGGACTCCGCCGAGCCGCGTGCCCTGGTGGAGGCGCTGGCGCGGCTGGAGACCCGGGGCGCCACGGTGGACCCGGAGGCGTTCTACCGCCGCTCCGGAGGGTCGCGGATCGACCTGCCGACGTACGCCTTCCAGCACGAGCGGTACTGGCAGGACAGCGTCGGCCCGGCCGGCGCCGACCAGGCCGGCGACGACGACGGCCTGTGGGCGGCGGTGGACAGCGGTGACCTCGACACGGTGGTCACCACGCTCGACCTGGACCCGCAGGCGCCCCTGGCGTCGGTGCTGCCCGCGCTGTCCGCATGGCGCAGGGGGCGGCAGGAGCGCTCGGCGCTGGACGGCTGGCGCTACCAGGCGCGATGGGAGCGCCGCCCCGGCGGGACCCCGGGCACCCTGACCGGCACCTGGCTGCTGGTGCTCGGCGAGCCGGCGGTGACCGGTGACACCGGCGCCGCCGTCGCCGACGCGCTCGCCGCGCACGGCGCCACCGTCGTCACCACCGACCCGACCGGCCTGGCGGGACACCTCGACGGGGAACTCGCCGGCGTGGTCTCCCTTCTCGCGCTCGACGAGGCGTTCCTGCCCGGTCACCCCGGCGTCCCGGCGGGCGCCGCCGGCACCCTCGACCTGATCCGTACGCTCGCCGGCCGGGGCGTCCCGCTCTGGTGCCTCACCCGCGGCGCGGTCGCCACCTCCCCGGCCGACCCGGTGACTCAGGTGGCGCAGTCGCAGGTGTGGGGACTCGGCCGCGTCGCCGCGCTGGAACTGCCCGACACCTGGGGCGGCCTCGTCGACCTGCCCGCCGAGCTGGACGGGCGTACCGCCGCCGCGCTGGCCGGCGTGCTCGCCGGCATCGGGGAGGACCAGGTCGCGGTGCGCCCCGACGGGGTCTTCGTCCGCCGGCTGCACCGCGCGCCGGTGACCGGCGCCCCGCGTTGGCGCGGCGCGGCCGGCACCGTGCTGGTCACCGGCGGCACCGGCACCCTCGGCATCGAGGCCGCCAGGCTGTACGCGCGGCACGGCGCCGAGCGGGTCGTCCTGCTGAGCCGGCGCGGCACCGCCCCCGCCGAGATCTTGGACGAGCTGCGCGGGCTGGGCGCGGAGATCGACGTCGTCGCCTGCGACGTGGCCGACCGGGTGGCCCTGGCGGCGGTGGTCGACCGCTACCCCGACGTCCGCGCCGTCGTGCACGTGGCGGGGCTGGCGCAGCTGACCGGCATCGTCGACATGGACCTCGCCGAGTTCACCGACGTCGTCTCCGCCAAGGTCGCCGGAGCCACCAACCTCGACGCGATCTTCGCGGATCGCGACCTCGACGAGTTCGTGCTCTTCTCCTCCGTGGCCGGCGTCTGGGGCAGCGGCGGCCAGGCCGCCTACGCCGCCGGCAACGCCCACCTGTGCGCCCTCGCCGAGGCGCGGCGCAGCCGGGGGCAGGCCGCCACCGCCCTCGCCTGGGGGCCGTGGGCCGAGAGCGCGCTGGTGGACGACGAGATGTCGGCCTCCCTGCGCAGGCGGGGCCTGCCGCCGATGGCGCCGGAGCGCGCCGTCGCGGCCATGCGTACCGCCCTGGCGGCCGGTGACCCGGCCGTCGTGCTCGCGGACGTGGACTGGGCCGCCTTCGTGTCGTCGTTCACCGCGCTGCGGCCCAGCCGGCTGTTCGACACGATTGCCGAGGCGGTCGCCGACGAGGAGTCGACGGAGGCGTCCTCGTCGTCGGAGCTCGCCCGCCGGCTCGCCGACCTGCCCGAGGCGGGCCGCCTCGACCACGTTGTCGGACTGGTCCGCACGCAGGTCGCGCTCACGCTCGGCTACCCGGGCCCGGAGGCGGTCGAGCCGACGTCGGCGTTCAAGGAACTCGGCTTCGACTCGGTCACCGCCGTCGAGTTCCGCAACCGGATGGTCGAGGCCACCGGCGTACGGCTCTCCGCGGCCGTCGCCTTCGACTACCCGACCCCGGTCGCGCTGGCCGAGCACCTGCTGGCGACCGGCCGCACGGAGGTGGTCGCCGGCATCGCCGTCGCCGACGAGCCGATCGCCATCGTCGGCATGAGCTGCCGGTTCCCCGGTGGCGTCAGCTCGCCCGAGGAGCTGTGGGCGATGCTGCGCGAGGGGCGCGACGGCATCGGCGCGTTCCCCACCGACCGCGGCTGGGACCTCGACGGCCTGTTCCACCCCGACCCGGAGCACTCCGGGACCAGCTACGTCCGCGAGGGCGGCTTCCTCGCCGACCTGCCGGGCTTCGACGCGGCCTTCTTCGGCATCAGCCCCCGTGAGGCGGAGGCCATGGACCCCCAGCAGCGGATGGTGCTGGAGGCGTCCTGGGCGGCCTTCGAGGACGCCGGCATCGACCCGACCACGCTGCGCGGCAGCGCGACCGGGGTGTACGTCGGCGCCAACAACATCGACTACGCCCGGATCACCGGCGCGGCGGGGACGAGCGCGGAAGGCTTCATGGCCACCGGCAACGCGGCGAGCATCATGTCCGGCCGCCTGTCGTACGTGCTGGGGCTGGAGGGCCCGGCCGTCACGGTGGACACCGCCTGCTCGTCGTCGCTTGTGGCGATGCACCTGGCGGTGCGGGCGCTGCGGTCGGGTGAGTGCGCGATGGCGGTCGCGGGCGGCGTGACCGCCATGTCGACCCCGGGCGCGTTCCTGGAGTTCAGCCGGATGCGCGGGCTCGCCCCGGACGGGCGCTGCAAGGCGTTCGCGGCCGGCGCGGACGGCACCAACTGGGGCGAGGGCATCGGTGTGGTCGTGCTGGAGCGGCTCTCCGACGCGCTCGCCGCGGGCCACGAGGTGCTGGCCGTGGTTCGCGGCAGCGCGGTCAACTCCGACGGCGCGTCCAACGGGCTGACCGCGCCCAACGGGCCGTCGCAGCAGCGGGTCATCCGGCAGGCGCTCGCCGACGCCGGGCTCTCCACCGCCGACGTCGACGTGGTCGAGGCGCACGGCACCGGCACGACGCTCGGCGACCCCATCGAGGTCGACGCGCTGTTCGCCACGTACGGCCGGGACCGGGCCGCGGACCGGCCGCTCTGGCTCGGCTCGGTGAAGTCGAACATCGGGCACACCCAGGCGGCGGCCGGCGTCGCCGGTGTGATCAAGATGGTGCTCGCGCTGCGGCACGGTGAACTGCCCCGGACCCTGCACGTGGCCGAGCCGACGACGCACGTCGACTGGTCGGGCGGGGTGCGGCTGCTGGCCGAACCGCAGCCGTGGCGGCGCGCCGGGCACCCGCGCCGGGGCGGCGTCTCGTCGTTCGGGTTCAGCGGCACGAACGCCCACCTCGTCATCGAGGAGGCCCCGGAGGCGCCCGAGGCCGAGCGGCCGTACGACGAGGGGCCCGTCGCGCTGGTGCTCTCCGCCCGCTCGGACGGGGCGCTGCGCCAGCAGGCCGCCGAGATCGAGCCGCTCCTGGCCGACGTGCCGGCCCGCGACCTGGCGTACTCGCTCTCCCTGCGCGGCACCCACCCGCGCCGGGCGGTCGTGGTGGGCGGGGTCGACGAGCTGCGCGCCGGCCTCGCCGCGCTCGCGGCGGGGCAGCCGGCGCCGAACCTGGCCACCGGGGTCGCCGCCGGCACGCCCGGGAAGGTGGCCTTCTCCTTCCCCGGGCAGGGCTCGCAGTGGATCGGCATGGCGGTGGAGCTGCTCGACGAATCCCCGGTGTTCGCCGCGCGGATGGCCGAGTGCGAGGCCGCGCTGGCGCCGCACGTCGACTGGTCGCTGGAGGCCGTCCTGCGGCGGGGGGAGGAACTGGACCGGGTGGACGTCGTCCAGCCCGTCCTGTTCGCCGTCATGGTGTCGCTCGCGGCGCTGTGGCGCTCCCACGGGGTCGAGCCCGCCGCCGTGGTGGGGCACTCCCAGGGCGAGATCGCCGCCGCCTGCGTGGCGGGCGCGCTCTCCGTGGCGGACGCGGCCCGGGTCGTCGCCCTGCGCAGCCGGGCCCTGCTGCGCCTGTCCGGCAAGGGCGGCATGGTGTCCGTGCCGCTGCCGGTGGCCGAGGTGCGCGACCGGTTGGAGCCGTTCGGCGGCCGGGTGACCGTCGCGACCGTCAACGGGCCGCGCTCGACGGTGGCGGCCGGCGAGCTGGACGCCCTCGACGAGCTGCTGGCCGGGTGCGAGCGGGACGGCGTACGGGCCAAGCGCATCGACGTGGACTACGCGTCGCACTCGGCGTACGTGGAGGAGCTGCACGAGGAGCTGCGTGACGTGCTGGCCGGGCTGGAGCCCCGCCGGCCCGAGGTGCCGCTCTACTCGACCGTGGACGACCGCTGGCTGGACGACGTGGCGCTGGACGCCGAGTACTGGTACCGCAACCTGCGCCAGACCGTGTGGTACGAGCCCGCCATCCGCGCCCTGCTCGACGCGGGCGTCACCACGATCGTCGAGGTCAGCCCGCACCCCGTGCTGACCATCGGCGTGCAGGACGTCATCGACGACGTGGAGGCCACCGCCACCGTGGTCGGCTCGCTGCGCCGGGACGAGGGGGGCCTGGCGCGCTTCCTGCTCTCCCTTGGCGAGGCGCACGTCCACGGCGTCCAGCCGGGGTGGGGGTTCGAGGGCGCGCGCCGGGCCCGGCTGCCCGGCTACCCGTTCCAGCACGAGCGGTACTGGCCGCCCGTCGCGGCGGCCACCGCCGACGCGGCCGGCCTGGGCCTCGGCGCCACCGAGCATCCGCTGCTCGGCGCGGCGGTCGCGCTGGCCGACACCGACGGCCTGCTCTTCACCGGCCGCATCTCGGTGGCCGCGCACCCGTGGCTGGCCGACCACCGGGTCGGCGGGCAGGTGTTCGTGCCCGGGACCGCGCTCGTGGATCTCGCGGTCCGCGCGGGCGACGAGGTCGGCTGCGGCCGGGTCGAGGAGCTGACCCTGACCGCGCCCCTGGTCCTGCCCGAGAAGGGCGGCGTCCAGGTGCAGTTGCGCGTCGGCGCACCCGACGACGACGGGCACCGGCCGCTGACCATCCACTCCCGGCCGGACGGGGTCGCCACCGACTCGGCGCAGTGGGTACGCAACGGCGTCGGCCTTCTCGCCCCCGGGGAACCGGCGGGCGGCTTCGACACCGCGTGGCCGCCGGCGGCCGAGCCCGTCGCGTCCGACGAGCTGTACGCCACGCTGGCCTCGGCCGGCCTCACGTACGGCCCGACGTTCCAGGGCGTACGCCGGGTGTGGCGGCAGGGCGAGGAGGTCTTCGCCGAGGTCGCCCTGCCGGCGGCAGCCGCCCGGACGGCGGCCGGGTACGGCCTGCACCCGGCCCTGCTCGACGCCGCGCTGCACCCGCTCGCGCTCGCCACCAGCGGCACCGAGGCGTTGCTGCCGTTCGAGTGGAGCGGCGTGTCCGTGCACGCCGTCGGCGCTACGGAGCTGCGCGTCCGGCTGCGCCCGCGCGGCCGGAACACGGTCGCGGTGACCGTCGCCGACCAGAGCAACACGGTGGTCGCCGAGGTGGAGTCGCTGGTGCTGCGGGAGGCCACCGCCCCCGCGCAGCCGAGCACGCACCACGACGCCCTGTTCCGCCTGGAGTGGGTTCCGGTCGCCGTGCCGGCGGCCCCGCCGGACGCCCGCTGGGCGGCCCTCGGCGGGTGCGCGCTGCCGCAGGACGCGGGTCTCGTCACCGACACCTACCCGGACCTGGCCGCGCTGCGGGCCCGGGTCGAGGACGGGGCACCGATACCCGCCCTGGTCGTCCTGCCCTGCGCGGCCGGCGCGGCCGACGACTCCGCCGGGGCGGCCCACCGGGCCGTCCACGACACCCTCGCGGTGCTGCGCGGGTGGCTCGCGGAGGAGCGGTTCGCCGACTCCCGGCTGGTCGTCGTCACCCGGGGCGCGGTGAGCGTGCACGAGGCGGCCGGCGACCTGGCCAGCTCGCCGGTGTGGGGCCTGCTCCGGTCGGCCCAGAGCGAGAACCCGGACCGCTTCGTCCTGCTCGACGTCGACGACCGCGAACCGCACCGGATGCTCGCGGCGGCGGTCGCGGCCGACGAGCCGCAGCTCGCCGTCCGCGACGGTGTCCTGCTGGCCCCGCGGCTCGCCCGCGCGGCCAGCAGCCCCGCGCTGGCGGCGCCCCCCGTGGACCGCTGGCGGCTGGACGTCACCGAGCGCGGCACGCTGGACAACCTCGCGCTGCTGCCCGAGGCGGACGAGCCGCGCCCGCTGGGGCCGGGTCAGGTGCGCATCGCGATGCGGGCCGCCGGCCTGAACTTCCGGGACGTGCTGATCGCCCTCGACATGTACCCGGGCGGTGGGGTGATGGGCGGCGAGGGCGCGGGCGTGGTCGTCGAGGTCGCGCCGGACGTGGCCGGCGTCGCGGTCGGCGACCGGGTCATGGGCCTGTTCCACGGCGCCTTCGGCACCGAGGTGGTCACCGACGCGCGGATGGTCGTGCCGGTGCCGGCGGGCTGGTCGTTCGCCACCGCGGCGTCGACCCCGATCGCGTTCTGCACCGCGTACCACGCGCTGGTCGACCTGGCGCAGGTGAAGCCGGGGGAGCGGGTGCTGGTGCACGCCGCGGCCGGCGGCGTCGGCATGGCGGCGGTCCGGCTCGCCCGGCACTTCGGCGCCGAGGTGTACGGCACCGCCAGCACCGGCAAGTGGGACGCGCTGCGCGCGATGGGGCTGCCGGAGACACACATAGGCAACTCCCGCACGCTGGAGTTCGCGGAGCGGTTCGGCGCGGCCGGCATCGACGTGGTGATCGACTCGCTGGCCAGGGAGTTCGTCGACGCCTCGCTGCGCCTGCTGGGCGCGGGCGGCCGGTTCGTCGAGATGGGCAAGACGGACGTACGCGACCCGCACCAGGTCGCCGCCGACCATCCCGGCGTCTCCTACCAGGCGTTCGACCTGCTCGCCAACGATCCGGAGCGGGTCGGCGCGATCCTGCGCGACGTGGTCGCCCTGTTCGAGGAGGGACACCTCACGCCACTGCCGGTGCGGCCGTACGACCTGCGCCGCGCCCCGGAGGCGTTCCGGTTCATGTCCAAGGCGAAGCACGTCGGCAAGCTCGTGCTCACCGCGCCGCCACGGCGGAACCCCGACGGCACGGTGCTCGTCACGGGCGGCACCGGCACCCTCGGCGGTCTGCTGGCGCGGCACCTGGTGACCCGGCGCGGGGTGCGGCACCTCCTGCTGACCAGCCGCCGTGGCCCGGACGCCCCGGGGGCCGCCGAGCTGGTGACCGAGCTGACCTCGTACGGCGCGGAGGTCACCGTCGCGGCGTGCGACGCGGCGGACCGCGCCGCCCTGGCCGCGACCCTGGCCCGGGTGCCCGCCGAGCACCCGCTGACCGCCGTGGTGCACACGGCGGGCGTCCTCGACGACGGCCTGGTGGCCGCGCTGACGCCGGAGCAGGTCGACGCGGTGCTGCGGCCCAAGGTCGACGCCGCGGTCAACCTGCACGAGCTGACCCTGGACGCCGAGCTGGCCGAGTTCGTGGTGTTCTCGGCGGCGGCCGGCACGATGGGCGGCCCCGGGCAGGGCAACTACGCGGCGGCGAACACGTTCCTGGACGCGCTCGTGGCGCGACGCCGCGCGGCCGGGCTGCCCGCCCGTTCGCTGGCCTGGGGACTGTGGGGCGAGGCGAGCGGGATGACCGCGCACCTCGACGCCAACGACCGCGCCCGGATGGCCCGCGTCGGGCTGCTGGAACTGTCCGTGGAACAGGGCATGGCGCTCTACGACGCGGCGGAGCTGATCGACGAGCCGCTGCTGGTGCCGATGCCGGTGGACCCGGCGGCCCTGCGCGAGCTAAGCCGGGTGGGCATGCTGCCCACCCTGCTGCGGGGCCTGGTGCGGGGCCCGTCCCGGCGGGCGGTGGAGCAGGCGGCACAGTCGCCCGGCGCCCTGCGGGACCACCTGGCAGGCCAGAGCGGCCCGCAGCGGCGGCACACCGCGCTGGAGTTCGTCAAGGCACAGGCCGCCGCCGTGCTCGGGCACGCCGGCGCGGGCGCGGTGGACCCCGACCGGCCGTTCACCGAGCTCGGCTTCGACTCGCTGACGGCGGTCGAGTTCCGCAACCGGCTGAAGGCGGCCACCGGCCTGAAGCTCTCCGCCACCATGGTCTTCGACCACCCGACCGCCGCGGCGCTCACCGACCACCTGCTGGCCGGGCTGGCCCCGGTCGAGGTGGACCCGGCCGCGGGGCTGCTGGCCGAGCTGGACCGGCTGGAACGCTCCTTCGCCCAGGCCGGGGCGGCGGGCCTGGAGGACACGGTCAAGGCACGGATTACCGAACGGTTGCACGCGGTGATGTCGAATTGGCGTGGCAGGTCCGACGTGGACGCCGAACCGGACGGACCGGACGTGGGCCTGGTGCTGAAGACCGCCTCGGCCGACGAGCTGTTGCGGTTCATCGACGACGAACTCGGCGCCGCCTGACCCGTACGCGCTGAGGAGGGCTACTGATGGCGAACGAAGAGCAGCTTGTCGAGTACCTCCGGCGCGTGACGGCCGACCTGCACGAGACGCGGCGGAAGCTGCGGACCGCGACGGAGCGGGAGCCGATCGCCATCGTCGGCATCGGCTGCCGCTTCCCCGGCGGCGTACGCTCCGCCGACGAGCTGTGGGAGCTGGTCTCGTCCGGCGGGGACGGCATCACCGACTTCCCCACCAACCGGGGCTGGGACC
The DNA here is from genome assembly GCF_040652795.1 of Micromonospora sp. NPDC048170. NCBI lineage: Bacteria > Bacillati > Actinomycetota > Actinomycetes > Micromonosporales > Micromonosporaceae > Micromonospora > Micromonospora sp. NPDC048170. Next base: position 15,208 of record NZ_JBEZMR010000048.1, on the reverse strand, counting down.
TGGACGACCTGTTCGACCCGGACAGCGGCACCGGCACCAGCTACGTGCGTCGCGGCGGCTTCCTCCCGGACGCCACCGACTTCGACGCGGGCTTCTTCGGCATCAGCCCGCGCGAGGCGCTCGCGATGGACCCGCAGCAGCGGCTGATGCTGGAGACGTCGTGGGAGGCGTTCGAGCACGCCGGTATCGACCCGCACTCGCTGCGGGGCAGCCGGACCGGCGTGTTCGTCGGCGCGAACAGCGTCGAGTACCTGAACGCCATGCAGCGCGACGTGGACGCGCTGATCGGCTACACGATGACCGGGGTCGCGGGCAGCGTCGTGTCCGGCCGGGTGTCGTACGTGCTGGGGCTGGAGGGCCCCGCCGTCACCGTGGACACGGCGTGCTCGTCGTCGCTGGTGGCGATGCACGTGGCCGCGCACGCGCTGCGCAGCGGCGACTGCGACCTGGCGCTGGCCGGCGGCAGCTGCGTCATCGCCACGCCCGGCACGTTCGTGGAGTTCTCCAGCCAGAAGGGGCTCGCCCCGGACGGGCGGGTGAAGGCGTTCGCCTCGGCGGCGGACGGCACGGCGTTCGGCGAGGGCGTCGGCGTACTCGTGCTGGAGAAGCTGTCGGACGCGCGCCGCAACGGGCACCAGGTCCTGGCCGTGCTGCGTGGCTCGGCGGTGAACCAGGACGGCGCGTCGAACGGCCTCACCGCGCCGAACGGGCCGTCGCAGCAGCGGGTCATCCGCGCCGCGCTGGCCAACGCCGGGCTCACCACGGCCGACGTGGACGCGGTGGAGGCGCACGGCACGGGCACCACGCTGGGCGACCCGATCGAGGCCCAGTCGCTCATCGCCACCTACGGCCGGGAGCGCGACCGGCCGCTCTGGCTCGGCTCGGTGAAGTCGAACCTCGGGCACACCCAGGCCGCGGCCGGCGTCGCCGGCGTGATCAAGATGGTCATGGCGATGCGGCACGAGGAGCTGCCCCGCACCCTGCACGTGGACGCGCCGTCGCACCACGTGGACTGGGCCGACGGCGCGGTCCGACTGCTGAGCGAGCCGGTCCGGTGGCCGCGGGGCGAGACCCCGCGCCGGGCGGGCGTCTCGTCGTTCGGCATCTCGGGCACCAACGCCCACGTGCTGATCGAGGAACCGCCGGCCGCCGAGGCCCCGCAGAGCGGCGCGCCGGCCGGGGGCCCCACTGCGTGGGTGCTGTCGGCCCGGACCGAGGCGGCGCTGCGCGACCAGGCGGTCCGGCTGCGCCGGCACCTGTCCGACGACGTCGCCGAGCACGACGTCGCGTACGCGCTCGCCACCACCCGCGCCCGCCTCCCGCACCGCGCCGTCCTCGTCGGGGACCGGGCGGAGCTGTCCACCGCGCTCGACGCGCTCGCCGACGGCGGAGCCGCCCGCAACCTCGTCACCGGGCTCGCCGAGGCCGGCGACCGCACCGCGTTCCTCTTCCCCGGCCAGGGCTCGCAGTGGCTGGGCATGGCCACCGAACTGCTGGACACCTCACCCGTCTTCGCCGCCCGGATGGCGCAGTGCGCCGCCGCCGTGGACCGGCACACCGACTGGAAGCTGCTCGACGTGCTGCGCGGCGTCCCGGGCGCGGCCTCCCTCGACCGGGTCGACGTCGTGCAGCCCGCGCTGTTCGCCATGATGGTCTCGCTGGCGGCGCTGTGGCGCTCGCACGGGGTCGAGCCCGCCGCCGTCGTGGGACACTCCCAGGGCGAGATCGCCGCCGCCTGCGTGGCCGGCGCGCTCTCCCTGGACGACGCCGCCCTGGTGGTGACCCGGCGCAGCCAGCTGATCGCCGTGGACCTCGCCGGGCGGGGCGGCATGGTGTCCGTGTCGGAGCCGGTGGCGAAGGTCGCCCGGCGGCTGCGGCCCGGGCTGTCGGTCGCCGCCGTGAACGGCCCGTCCACCGTGGTCGTCTCGGGCGCGCCCGAGGCGCTCGACGACCTGCTGGCCGGGTGCGAGCGCGACGAGGTCCGCGCCCGACGCATCGACGTCGACTACGCCTCGCACTCCGCACACGTGGAGTCGATGCGCGACGAGCTGCTCCGCGTCCTCGCGCCAGTACGACCCCGCACCGGCGACATCCCGCTCTACTCCACCGTCACCGGGGAACTGCTCGACACCGCCGAACTGGACGCCGGGTACTGGTACCGCAACCTGCGGCAGACCGTCGAGTTCGAGCAGACCGTGCGCGGCCTGATCGCCGACGGGATCGACTCCTTCGTCGAGGTCAGCTCGCACCCGGTGCTCGTACCCGCCGTGCAGGACCTGCTCGACGAGGCGGACGGCGGCTCGGTCGTCGGCACGCTGCGCCGCGACGAGGGCGGCCTGCGCCGGTTCCTGCTGTCGCTGGGGCAGGCGCACACCCGGGGCGTACGGCCCGACTGGGCCACGCTGGTCACCGCCCCCGCCCGACCGGTCGCCCTGCCGACGTACGCCTTCCAGCGCCGCACCTTCTGGCCCACCGGCGCGGGCGGCCCGGTCGACGCCACCGGTCTCGGCCTGGGCTCCACCGGGCATCCGCTGCTCGGCGCCACCGTGTCGCTGGCCGGCGCGGACGGGGTGCTGCTCACCGGCCGGCTGTCGACGTCGGCGCATCCGTGGCTCGCCGACCACCGGGTGGCCGGCCGGATCTTCCTTCCCGGCACCGCCTTCGTCGAACTCGCGATCCGTGCCGGCGACGAGGTGGGCGCCACCGAGGTCGAGGAGCTGACGCTCGAAGCGCCCCTGGTGGTGCCGGAGCGCGGCGCGGTGCAGGTCCAGCTCCGGGTCGGCGAGCCCGGCCCGGGCGGCGCCCGGCGGCTGACCGTCCACTCGCGGCCCGACGGCGACGGCCCGTGGACCCGGCACGCCACCGGCACCCTGGGCGCCGGCACGCCCGGCGCCGACGACCGGGCCACCGCCCCGGCCGGCGTCTGGCCACCCGAGGGTGCCGAGACCGTGGCCACCGGCGAGCTGTACGACCGGTTCGCGGCGCTCGACGTGACGTACGGCCCCGCCTTCGGCGGCCTGGGGTCGGTGTGGCGCCGGGGTGACGAGGTGTTCGCCGAGGTCACCGCGCCCGAGGCGGCGAAGGTCGCCGGCTTCGGCCTGCACCCGGCGGTGCTCGACGCGGCGCTGCACCCGCTCGGCCTGGGCGTCTTCACCGAGGACGACGGCGAGGGCGGGCCCTGGCTGCCGTTCGCCTGGCACGGGGTGACCCTGCATGCCACCGGTGCCGCCCGGCTCCGGGTCACCATCCGCCCGGCCGGCCCGAACGCCGTCGCGGTGACCGTCGCCGACCACGCCGGCGCGCCGGTCGCCACGATCGAGGCGCTGGCCGTCCGCCGCCTGCCCGCGGGCGCACTCGCCGAACTGACCAACCCACGCCACCAGGCGATGCACCTGCTCGACTGGGTGCCGGTCCCGGTGGGCGAGGGCGCCGCCACGGTCGCGGTCGTCGGCGGCGAACTGCCCGGCGCCACCGCGTACGACAGCCTCGCCACGATCGTCGAGGTGCCCGACTACGTGGTCCTGTCGGTCACCCGGGACGGCGACGACCTCGTCGCGGCCACGTACCGGGCGGTGGAGCGCACCCTCGCCGCCGTCCAGGAGTGGCTCGCCGACGACCGGTTCGCCGCCGCCCGGCTGGTCGTCCTGACCGAAGGGGCCACGGACGCGACCGAGCCCGCCCTCGCCGCGGTGTGGGGGCTGCTGCGCTCGGCCCAGTCCGAGAACCCCGACCGGTTCGTCCTCGTCGACGTCGTTGGCGGGCGGTGGGCGCCGAACCTCGTGCCCGCGCTGCGCTCGGGCGAGCCGCAGCTCGCCCTGCGCGGCACCGAGGTCCTCGTACCCCGCCTCGCCAAGGCGACCGGGCAGCCGGGCCCGACCCCGCAGCTCACCGGCACGGTCCTCGTCACGGGGGCGTCGGGCACGCTTGGCGGCCTCGTCGCCCGGCACCTCGTCGCGCGGCACGGCGTCCGTCGGCTCGTACTCGCCGGCCGCCGTGGCATGACCGAGGACCTGGCGACGCTGCACGACGAGCTGACCGCCCAGGGCGTCCACGTGACGGTCGCCGCCTGCGACGCCGCCGACCGCGCGGCGCTGGCCGCACTCGTCGCGGAGCATCCGCCCACGGCGGTCGTGCACACGGCCGGCGTCCTGGACGACGGGATGATCCCGTCACTCTCGCCGGAGCGGGTCGCCACCGCGCTGCGCCCCAAGGTCGACGCGCTCGTGAACCTGCACGAGCTGGCCGGCGACCTGAGCGCCTTCGTCGTGTTCTCCTCGGCCGCGGGCGTCCTCGGCGGCCCCGGGCAGGGCAACTACGCGGCGGCCAACGCGTTCGTCGACGCGTTCGCCGCGCACCGGCGCGCCCGGGGCCTGCCCACCGTGTCACTGGCGTGGGGCATGTGGGCGCAGCGCACCGGCCTCACCGGGGCGCTCGACGACGCCGACCTCGCCCGGATGCGGCGCTCCGGCGTGCGTCCGCTCTCCACCGAGGACGGCCTCGCGTTGTTCGACGAGGCGCTCTCCGCGCCGGAGGCCGCCCTCGTGCCGATCCACCTCGACATCGCCGCGCTGCGGGAGCAGGCGACCGGCGGCGTGCTGCCCCCGGTGCTGCGCGGACTGGTCCGCACGCCGACGCGGCGGCAGGTCTCCGCCGATGCCGCGGCGGCCTCCGACCTGCTCGCGGCCCTCGCCGGCCGGGGCCCGGCCGAGCGCCGCAAGGAACTCGTGGACGTCGTCCGTACCCAGGTCGCGGTGGTGCTCGGGCACGGCGGCGCCGACGCGGTCGGCGCGACGACGGCGTTCAAGGAGCTGGGCTTCGACTCGCTCACCGCCGTCGAGTTCCGCAACCGCCTGAACGCGGTGGTCGGCCTGCGGCTGCCCGTCACGCTGGTCTTCGACCACCCGAACCCGACGGCGCTGGCCGAGCACCTGGACGCGGAACTGTTCGACGGAGGGCCGGCCGCCGCCGTGGTCGTGGCCACGTCCGACGGCACCGACGAGCCGATCGCGATCGTCGGCATGGGCTGCCGCTTCCCGGGCGGCGCCAGCTCGCCGGAGAAGCTGTGGGACCTGGTCGCTGGGGGCGTCGACGCGGTCGCCGGCTTCCCGACCGACCGTGGCTGGGACCTCGACAACCTCGTCGACCCGGACCCGGACAAGCCCGGCCGCACCTACTGCGGGGAAGGCGCCTTCCTGTACGACGCGGCCTGGTTCGACGCCGAGTTCTTCGGCATCTCCCGGCGCGAGGCCCTGGCGATGGACCCGCAGCAGCGCCTGTTCCTGGAGACCTCGTGGGAGGCCGTCGAGCGGGCCGGCATCGACCCCACCACCCTGCGCGGCAGCCGTACGGGGGTGTTCGCCGGCCTCATGTACCACGACTACACCGCCCACCTCCAGCACCTGCCCGCCGAGCTCGACGGCTTCATCGGCACCGGCATCGCCGGCGGGGTGGTGTCCGGTCGGGTGTCGTACGCGCTGGGGCTGGAGGGACCGGCGGTCACCGTCGACACCGCGTGCTCGTCGTCGCTGGTCACCCTGCACCTGGCCGCCCAGTCGCTGCGGCGGGGCGAGTGCGGCCTGGCCCTGGCCGGTGGCGTGACCGTGCTCGCGACACCCAACGCGTTCATCGACTTCAGCCGTCAACGCGCGCTCGCCCCGGACGGCCGGTGCAAGTCCTTCGCCGCCGGCGCCGACGGCACCGGCTGGGGGGAGGGCGTCGGCGTGCTGGTGCTCGAACGGCTCTCCGACGCGCGCCGCAACGGCCACCCGGTGCTCGCCGTCGTACGCAGCACCGCGGTCAACCAGGACGGCGCGAGCAACGGCATGACGGCGCCTAACGGCCCCTCCCAGCAGCGCCTGGTCAACCAGGCGCTCGCCGACGCGGGACTGCGCCCGGCCGACGTGGACGCGGTCGAGGCCCACGGCACCGGCACCACCCTGGGCGACCCGATCGAGGCCCGGTCGCTCATCGCGACGTACGGCCGCGACCGGGGCGAGCACCCGCTCTGGGTCGGCTCGATCAAGTCGAACATCGGGCACACCCAGGCCGCCGCCGGAGTCGCCGGGGTGATCAAGATGGTGCAGGCGATCCGGCACGGCGTGCTGCCGCCGACGCTGCACGTCGACGCGCCGTCGCCGCACGTGGACTGGGCGGACGGGACGGTGCGGCTGCTCACCGGGTCGGTGCCCTGGCCGGAGACGGGTCGCCCGCGCCGAGCCGGCGTCTCCTCGTTCGGCATCTCCGGCACCAACGCACACGCGATCATCGAGCAGGCGCCCGAGCCGGTGCTGGTGGACTCGACCGTCGAGGTGCCGGTGGTGCCCCTGGTGGTGTCCGGCCGGGACCAGGCCGCCCTACGCGACCAGGCGGCCCGGCTCGCCGCGTACCTCACCGACGACACGTCCGCCGCCGACGTCGGCTTCTCGCTCGCCACCACCCGTACCGCCCTGCGGCACCGGGCAGCCGTGCTCGGCCGGAACCTCGACGAGTTGCGCGCCGGGCTGTCGGCGCTCGCCCGCGGCGAGAACGCCCCCGGGGTGGCCGACGGGGTCGCCGAGACCGCCGGGGCGACGGCCGTGCTCTTCACCGGTCAGGGGGCGCAGCGGGTCGGGATGGCGCGGGAGTTGTTGGTGTTTCCGGTGTTCGCGGCGGCGTTCGACGAGGTGTGTGGGGAGTTGGATCGGCATTTGGTGCGGCCGTTGCGGGAGGTGTTGGACAGCGAGGAGTTGCATTGGACGGGGTGGGCGCAGCCGGCGTTGTTCGCGGTGGAGGTGGCGTTGTTCCGGTTGTTCGAGTCGTGGGGTGTGCGGCCGGACTTCGTGGTGGGGCATTCGATCGGTGAGTTGGCGGCGGCGCACGTGGCGGGTGTCTGGTCGCTGGCCGACGCGGCCAGGGTGGTGGCGGCGCGGGGCCGGCTGATGCAGGCGTTGCCCACCGGCGGGGCGATGGTGGCGGTACGCGCCACCGAGGACGAGGTCGTGCCGCTGCTGTCCGGCGGCGTGGCGATCGCCGCGGTGAACGGGCCGGAGTCGGTGGTGCTCTCCGGTGGGGAGGCCGCGACCCTGGCCGTGGCCGAGGAGTTGGCCCGTGCCGGGCGCAAGACGAAGCGGCTGACCGTGTCGCACGCGTTCCACTCGCCACTGATGGACCCCATGCTCGACGAGTTCCGCGCGGTCGCCGAGTCCGTCACCCACCGGCCACCGACGATCCCCGTGCTGTCCACGGTCACCGGCGAGGTCGCCGAGCTGACGCCGGAATACTGGGTACGCCAGGTACGGGCGACGGTGCGGTTCGCCGCGGCGGTCGACGCGCTGGCGGCACGGGGCGTACGCACCTTCCTCGAACTGGGCCCGGACGCGGTGCTCACCGCGCTCGGCAGCGAGTGCGTGGCGGACGGCGAGTTCGTTCCCGCACAGCGCGCCGACCGCGACGGAGCGCTGGTGGTGACCGAGGCCCTCGCCCGCCTGCACGCTCGCGGCCTCCCCGTCGACTGGACGGCCTTCTTCGCCGGCGCGCGCCCCGTCGACCTGCCCACGTACGCCTTCCAGCGCACCCGACTGTGGCCGGACGCGCCCGCCGCCGCCGTGCCGGGCGACGACTTCTGGGCCGCGGTCGAGCGCGACGACCTGGGCACCCTGCTGGGCCTGGACGACACCGCGTCGCTGAAGGACGTCATGGTGGCGCTGTCGTCGTGGCGGCGCGGGCCCGCACCGGGCTACCAACTGCGCTGGTCACCGGTCACGGAGCTGCCGGTGGCCGCGCTCCAGGGCGTCTGGCTGGTGCCGGCGGGCACCGAGCGGATCGCCGAGGCGATGAGCCGGCACGGCGCCGACGTGCGCGGGTACCGCGACGGCACGGCCGGCGAACTGCTCGACCTGGCACCGGACCACCTCGTCGCGGGCGTGCTGACGACGCCCGCCGGCCCCACCCCCGCCGCGCTGCTCCGGGCGCTCGACGAGGCCCGCCTCGACGCCCCGGTGTGGTGCCTGACCCGGGGCGCGGTCGCGGTCACCCACACCGAGCGGGTCACCGACCTGGCCGGTGCCGCGGCGTACGGCTTCGGCCGGGCCGCCGGCTTCGCCACGCCCCGAGCCTGGGGCGGGGTCGTCGACCTGCCGGAGGCGCTCGACGATCGGACGCTGACCGCACTGTGCCGGGTGCTCACCCGGGGCGCGGGCGAGGACCAGGTGGCGCTGCGCTCGGCGGGTGTCTTCGCCCGCCGGCTCGTCGCCGCCCCCGCGCCGGCCGGTGAGCCGTGGCGGCCGACCGGCACGGTGGCGCTGCACGGCGGGCCGCTGGCGGACCGGATCGCCGCCCTGCTGGCGGCGGCTGGCGCGACGCTCACCACGGAAACCGCCGACACGGTGGTCGTCACCAGCGACGCCGACGACCCGGTCACCACCGCCCTCGCCGCCGAAGCGCGGCGGCTCGTGCTCGTGCACACGGTCGACGAGATGTTCGGGGTCGCCGGCGCCGCCGAGACGGCCGCCGTGTTCGACGCGATCGCCCAGCAGCGCGACGGGGCGGTGTCGGTCGTGGTCGGTCCGGACCTCGACGTGGAGCAGTTCGGCGCGGCGGTGGGCGCCGGCGCGGTCGGCCGGGTCGCCGCCGCCGTGGACTGGGCCACGTTCGTGCCCGACTACACCCGGTACCGGCCGAGCCCGCTGCTGCGGGACCTGCCGGACGCGACGCGCCACCTCGCCGAGACCGCCGACGACACGCTCGACGCCGACAGCCCCGACGCGTTGCGCAGGCTGCTCGACGGCGCCGACGAGGCCGAGAGCCGCACCGTGCTGTCCCACGTGGTGCGGGCCCAGACCGCGTACACGCTCGGCCTGCCGTCCGCCGCCGCGGTCGACGAGGACCAGGAGTTCCTCGACATCGGTTTCTCCTCGCTCACCGCCGTGGAGTTGCGCCGCCGGCTCGAAGCCCTCACCGGGCTGGAGTTGACCGCCGCGCTCGTCTACGACCATCCGACGCCCGCCGAGGTCGTCGAGGAACTGCTCGCCCAGCGGGCCCTCGTCCCGTAGCAGACCCACGACGAGGAGCGGACCTTCGTCGCCCCCTCACGGAAGGAAACCCCCAATGAGCAAGTCCGCTCGGATGAGCACCCTGATCAAGCCGCCCAAGGTGGCGTGGAACCCCACGGAACGGCGGCTGCTGCGCGCGGCGGGCATCGCCGACCTGCGCGCCGTCGCCCGCAGGGCCGTGCCCCGGATGGTGTTCGACTACTGCGACGGGGCGGCCGACAGCGAGCGCAGTCTCAGCCGGGCCCGGGAGACGTTCGCCAACATCGAGTTCCAGCCGTCGGTGCTGCGGGACGTGTCCGTGCTCGACACCAGCCGCACGGTGCTGGGCAGGCGGCAGAAGCTGCCGTTCGCCCTGGCGCCCGTCGGGTTCAACCGGGTGATGCACGCCGAGGGCGAGCCCGCGGTGGCCTCCGTCGCGCAGCAGTTCGGCGTGCCGTACTCGGTCTCCACCCTCGCCACCACGTCGCTGGCGGACGTCGCCGCCGCCGCGCCGGAGGGGCGGCACTGGTTCCAGCTCTACTTCGCCGAGGACCGGGCGATGGTCAAGGAACTGCTCGCCCTCGCGGAGGAGGCGAGGTTCGACACGATCCTGCTGACCCTGGACACGCCGATCTCCGTGCCGCGCCGCCGCGACATCCGCAACGGGCTCACCATCCCGCCGTCGATGAGCGTCGGCACGATGGCCGAGGCGTGCCTGCACCCGGGCTGGTGGTTCCGGCAGCTCCGGGCGGGCACCCCGTCACCGCAGGTGCTCAGGGCGACCGGCGGGTCCGCGTCGGACATGATCAAGCGGGTGTTCAACCCGCGGCTGTCCATCGAGGACGTCGAGTGGCTGCGGGGCGCCTGGTCGGGCAAGCTCGTCGCCAAGGGCGTGCAGAGCGTCGCCGACGCCAAGCGGGTCGCGGACGTCGGGGTCGACGGGGTGTGGTTGTCCACGCACGGCGGCCGCAAGCTCGACCGGGCGCCGGTGCCCGTGGAACTGCTGCCGCACGTGGTCGACGAGGTCGGCGACCGGGTCGAGGTGCTCGTCGACACCGGCATCACCTCGGGTGCGGACATCGTCGCGGCGATCGCGCTGGGCGCCACCGCCGCCGTGGTCGGTCGGGCCTACCAGTACGGGTTGATGGCCGGCGGCCGCCGTGGCGTCGTACGCGCCATGGAGATCCTGAGCAGGGAGATCGAGGTGACCATGAAGCTGCTCGGGGTGTCCTCGGTGGGCGAGCTGAACCGTTCGCACGTCCGGTTCCGCTGATTCCCTGCTATCGGGCTGGTGGGGTGACTCCCTCCGGCCCCCTTCGTAACTATCGAACTGTCGTATTTCGGGGCGTAGGTGGAGGTATTTCGTGGCACGCATGGGTGGGAATGGTCACTGCCGTTCGTTCAATGGGGACGGGAGGATGGACATCATGGTCCGTGACGACGTCACGGGTGAACTGTTGGTCTTTCCGCACGGCGGCAGCTTCCGGGGTGGCGAAACCTACGGTGAGCCGGTGCTGATCGGCACCGGCTTTCATCCGCTGCGCGATCACGGGCTGGTTCGTCCCATCGACGTCAACGGCAACGGCTACGCCGACGTCATCGGCATCAGCATGAGTCATATGAACGACAGGCACGGGATTTTCCTCTACCCGAACAGGGGTGGGCTGAACGGTCTCGACACCCTTGGTGAGCCGATTCGCATCTCGGGTGCGCGGGATGACAAGAAGTGGGAGACCCTGGGCATCGCGGACGTGGATCTGGACGGCTGTGACGACATGTTCGGCCGTGAGCAGGACGCGGGTCATGTGGATGCGTTCTTCAACAAGCGTGAGGTCAGGCAGAACGAGACGTACGACCGCACCGCGCACCGTCTGGTGACGGTGGATGTGGAGGATCTTCCGTTGGCGATGGCTGACGTCACGGGCACCGGCCGGCCTGACCTGCTGGTTCGCCGCGCGAACGGTGACCTCGACCTGTACGAGTTCGCACACGACGCCTCCGGCGAGGGTCCCTGGTGGCGGGGCGAGGGCCGGTGGTTCACGCTCGGCCATGGCTGGCAGGAGTTCGCGCACATCTCGGTGACCGACATCGACCTCGACGGCCGGCCGGACCTGCTGGCGGTACGCGCCGACGGCACGCTCGTGGTGCATCTGCACAACGGCGCGTTCGATCCGGAGCAGCCCTCGACCACGTTCTGCGCGCCGGAGGTCCTCGCGACGGGTTGGCAGAAGTATTCGGTGGTGAGCTGACGTGGCCCGCCTGCTGGAGGCCGGATGGCCCGGTGGCGCCGACATGGGACGAGAGGGGCAGCGATGAGCGACAACGGATCAGGCGGGCAGGCCGGGTGGCGGTTGAGGGTGGACTCCACCAGATGCGTCAGCTCGGGCTTCTGTGTCGGCAGTGCCCCGGACCACTTCGCGATGGACGTCGTCTCCGGGCCGCTGGCCGACGTGGTGGCGCCGTCCGACGCGGTGCTGGAGGCCGCCGACTTCTGCCCGGTGGAGGCCATCTCGGTGTTCGACGCGCAGACGGGGACACAGCTCGCCCCGAAGAGGTGACGGCGGGCCCGCGGGATGCTCCGCCCGCACGGATCGACCCGCGACACGCGTCACTACAGTCGGGCCATGAGCACCGACAACGGCGTGCGGGTCTGGCTCCGCCGGCATGGAGCTGAGCAGATCGGGCATCCCGCCTCTGCGCGGGCCATCCGCGATGCGCGGCGGGTCCTGCGGCCGTGACACCCGTACGCGTGCGAGCCGTCTACCCCGGCACCTTCGATCCCTTCACTCCCGGGCATCTGAATGTGGTGAACCGGGCGCGCGAACTCTTCGACGAAGTGGTCGTGCTCGTCGCGGTCAACAGCACCAAGCATCCGGGCGCCGACGAAGCGGAGCGGGCGGCCGCTGTCCGGGCCATTCTGCCGGTCGGGTGGACCTCCGTCACCGTCGCGGCGTGGAACGGGTTGACCTCCACCTACTGCCGTCGCCATGACGTGGGAGTGATCGTCCGCGGAGTGCGTAACACCACCGACCTCTGGGCCGAGTGCCAGCTCGCCGCGATGAACCAGTCGCTGGGTGTCCCCACGGTGTTTCTGCCTGCGCAGCCCGAACTGGCCGCGATGTCGTCGACCGCAATGCGCACGCTGGGGGAGTGGCCCTCGTCCACGCAGCCGTAGGCCGCCGTGCGGAGCCGACGTCAGTGCCCGCGAGGTGTCGACCCTGAGAAGTCCCGTCCCAGTTGGTGAGGTGGGCCGGAAATGCCGATACCCGAAGTCGATCGATGAGTCCCTATGAGATTGGCGGTCGTGCGGCGATTCTGTCCCTACCGGTTCCAGCATTAGAAGGGGGCACGCATGATCCAGATCCGCGCCGGATACCGGCGCGCCGCAGTCGCGGTGGGCGCCACGCTGATCCTCACCGTCGCGCCGATCGGCACCTCACCGGCGTACGCCGACAACCAGGTCGAGGCGTTCACGATCGGCACGAACCACTACCTCTACAAGTCCACCGGCGGCGCACCAGCCATGGTGCACGGTGAACGGGTCGCGCCGCCCGGGGGCGGCGTCGCCGTCATCCGGTCCGGATCCGGCAGCGTCACCGCGTTCGCGATCGGCACGAACGGCGGTCTCGTCATATCGCGGACCCTGCCGGCCGGCCCCGGCCCCGCCGTCACCATCGACGGTCCCTCCGCCCTGGCCCCACCCGGGGCCCCGATAGCCGCTGCCGGCTCAGACGTCTTCTTCGTCGGCCGCAACGGCGCTGTCTTCAACAGGTCATACCTGAGCAGCGCGCCGGCCGGGCCGCGGCCGATCACCGTCGCCGGCGTCGCCCCACCCGGCGCGGTTGTCGCCGCCATCCCCGGAACCACTCCCGGCGTGGCGTTCGTCGGCACCGACGGCGCACTCCGCGTGGTCCGGCAGAACGGCACCGGCACCTGGACGACCGCCCCGGCCAGCCCACCGAACTTCGCCACACCCGGTGGCGGGCTTGCCGCCATCTCCGCCGTGGCCGGATTCGTCACCGGGCTCGACGGACGGATCTGGCAGGTGAGGCTGACCGGCGGCCCGCTGCCGGACCCGTGGCAGCCGGTCGCCGTCGCCGGTACCGGTGCCGCGCCGGCCGGGGCACACCTCGCCGCGGCCCAGTTTTCCGGCGGCCCGACCGTCGTCATGTTCGCCGGCCACGACGGCGCCGTCCGGGCCACCTCGAACGTCGCCGGAACCTGGCACGAGCCGACCGCGGCCACCGCATCCGGCGTCGTCATGCCCGGAAAACCGGTCGCCACCACCATCCACGGCGACCACCTCCACGGCGACTGGTGCGGCAACAGCCTGGCGTGGCAGATCCGCATCCCGAAGCCGATCCCCCCGACAGGCCCCTATCCCGAGCCGTGGGACGCCGTCACCTACTCGTTCCAAGCCCCCAACATCCAGGCCGGCGGCCACATCGTCAACGTCCTGCGCTAGCACCACGGGCCGTCGGCTCCGGTGGCCAGGAAGATCGGGTGCAGGGCCGCGTCCCGCAGGACGACGGCGCGGTCCGCCGGCCACCCGCCGAGATCGGCGAGGTGGCCGGCGAGCCGCGCCGTCCGGGCCGCCAGCGCTGCGTTGGTCACACGCTCCGCCGCGAATCGGCGTACGCGATCCGGGTGCCGGACCGGTCGGGCGTCGGCCCGGAGCAGTCCGGTACGCGGCATGGTTCGACAACGTCTTGTCGGACAGGAGTCGCGATGCGGGCCGGGATGGGAAAGGGCTCAGACCGTGACCGGGAGGGACACGAGTGCGGGCACCAGCGGGGTACGCCGCACCTGGAGCGACTCCCGGGGCGCGGCCAGCTTGATGTCGGGGAAGCGGGTGAACAGCTGACGCAGCGCGATGGTCGTCTCCATCCGGGCCAGTTCCGAACCCGAGCAGAAGTGCGGGCCGCCGCCGAACGCCACGTGCGCCTTGTCGGCGCGGTCGATGTCGAGCACCTGCGGTTCGGGGAACCGCTTCGGGTCGTTGCCTGCCGCGGTCAGGTGCAGGAGCACCGTCTCGCCCTTCGCGATCTTCGTGCCGTCGATCTCCAGGTCCTCGGTGGCGAAGCGGCGGAAGCCGTGGTGCACGGAGCCGTGCATCCGCAGCAGCTCCTCGACGGCCACGTCGAACAGGTCCGGGTCCTTGCGGAGCCGTTCCAGCGTCTCCGGGTTGTCCAGCAGCGCCAGGGCGCCCCGGCCGATCATGCCGGCGGTGGTGTCGTACCCGCCCAGCATCGTCAGCAGGGCCAGGGCCATCACCTGGTAGACGTTGAGCTCGGGTTCCCCGTCGGCGTTCTTGGCGTGGATCCAGTACGAGAAGAGATCCTCGCCGGGCTCCTTCGTCTTCTCCTCCCGGACCATGTTCATGAAGTGCGACATCTTCGTGCGGACCATCGCGTTGGTCTCGTTGTCGCCGCTGAAGACCAGGTCCGCCCAGTGCTTCAGGTCCTTGCGGTACTCCTCGCGGATGCCGAGCACGTCGCAGACGATCGTGATCGGCAGGATGGCCGCGTAGTCCTCGACGAGGTCGCCGCCGCCCGCCGCCTCGATCGCGTCCAGCCGGGCCTCGACCAGCTGGTGCACCCGGGGGCGGAAGGTCTCCAGGTTGCGGGGCAGGAAGGTGAAGTTGATCATCTTCTTGAGCCGCGTGTGCTCCGGCGGGTCGAGGGTGACGATCGTGCCGGTCGACTCGCCCTCCGGGAAGCGCTTGCTGGTGAAGTCCCCGTTGCTGTATTCGCGGGGACGCGCGAGGCGCCGGTCGCGCAGTGCGGAGTAGACCTCGGCGTGGCCGGTCACCAGCCACACCGGACCGTGGTCGTCGAGGCAGGTCCGGTGGACGGCACCCTTCTCGTGCAGTGAGGCGTAGAGCTCGTACGCCGCGTACGGGCTCGCGAAGTAGTCGTCGTCCATCAGTCGCTGATGCCCGTGCACCGGGCACTTGTTCGCCATGTCGTCCTCGCTGTGATCGCTGGGCGGGTATCGCCGACGGCCTCCGGTGCGCCAGACGTCACGGACCGCCCGCGCGCCCATGATGTTGCCCGCAGACGGTCCACGCTCGGGTAATCGCGGAGGCTCCCGTGGTTGGTGAGTGGTCGGGTCAGCCGACGAGTGCGGGGGTTTGGATGTTGGCGTCGTGTTCGAGGATGCGTTGGTGGAGTTCTTGGAGGCTTCGGCTGGGTTCGAGG
>NZ_JBEZMR010000047.1:0-41191 GCF_040652795.1 Micromonospora sp. NPDC048170 | reverse complement strand
GCGGATCTGGGCCACGGCGGCCAGGGTGTGCTCCCGGCTGGGCTGGTCGTGCGGGTGCAGGTGCGCGATGAGGTCGGCGGCGGGCATGGTCTTGATGTCGGCCATGGTGCTCCTTCGTGCGGAGTGGGGGCGGGGGCGGGTAGACGTCACGCCGACGTCTGGCCGGCGGCGGCCTGGTCGACGCGCTCGGCGTAGGTGCGGCCGGCGGCGCGGATCGCGGCGGCCGGCTCCGCGCCGGCCGTCCACTGCGGCGGGGTGCCGGTCTGCGGCAGCGGGGTGTGCACGCGGGCGTACTCGTCCAGGGCGTCGTCCAGGGCGTTCCACTGCGGCTGGTCGGTGCGGTGGCCGGGGTGGTCGTAGTCGGTGCGGACCAGCTCGGCGCCGGTGGTGAGGCCGTGCCGGGTGAGCCAGGACCGGGCGATGTCGAGATACGCCGCGGCGTAGGCGTCGCGGTCCTGCTGGTAGAGGTCCTCGATGGCCGTCTCGCGGGCGGCGGCGGCCTCGTACTGCTCATCGGTGAGGTTGTCGGCGTTGGCGGCCGCGATGGCCGCGTCGAGGTCGGCCTCGTGCAGGGCGCCGATCCCGAAGTCGTCGAACAGCCCGTCGACGTCCAGGCGCACCTGGTACGGCTCGGTGCGCCAGGCCAGGAGCCGGTCCTCCTCGGCGGTGCCGTTGATGAGTTGGCGCACCAGGTCGGCCTCCCACGAGCCAGGCCGGCCGGCGAGCAGCGTCTCGACGCTGCCGAGGTTCGCCGCTACCGAGGTCAGCACGTGGGCGGCGATTTCGGCGAAGTCGACCGGTTCGGTCGTCTCGGCTGGGGTGCCGGCGCCACGGACCCGGGTCTGCCGCGCGAGGGAGGTCAGCGCCTCTATCGCCTGCCCGACCAGGGTGTCGTCCGCGCCGGCGGCGGGATGGGTGTGGTCCATGAAGGTCTCCTCTGCTGTGGGGCTCAGAGTTCTGTGATCTGTCGTCGGGTAGTCGGTCTCTTAGCGGGCGGTTGGCGGCCCTCCGGAGGCCGTTGTTTCAGCTCTCGTCGTCCCAGGTGTTCTCCCACCGGCTGTAGATGCCTGTCGGAAATTCGAGTTCGAGGCCGAACCAGTCGGCGGTGACCCACTCGCCTTCGGTCTCCTCGCGGAGGTTGGGCGGTGACCATTCGGCGCCCATCGCGGCGTCGTAGACGATCTGCGTGGAGCCGTCTCCGGCCCCGCCCGGCTGTTCGGCGACCCAGACCACGATGGGCATCTCCCCGGGCAGGTCCTGGAGGGTGGCCAGCACCGTGCCGACGGTGAGCCCTTCGGCCTGGTGCTCGAACGCCTCCTCGCTGTTGTCGCCTCTGTAGTAGGTGCCGCTGGGCTGGTCCAGTTCCAGCACCAGCGTCGAATGTGCCCGCCGTGTCTCGGGATCGCGTGGTGCTGCCTCGGTGCTCACGTACGCCGCGGTGACGACCTGCAGGTCGTCGACGACGTCGCCGCCCGGCCTCTCCGCTGGGCTGGCCATCAGCGGCGCGTCGGCCGGCACCGGCTCCAACGCCAGACGCAGGTCGCCCACCCGCCAGGCCGCCACGGTCAGCTCGAAGTCGATCTGCCGCTCCCAGCGGGAGATCTTCCACCGGCCCACCTCCCGCTTGGTCGGAGCGTCCGCTGCCGGCCTGCCGTGACGGCGGGCGGCGGCGGCGACGTCGGCCAGGCCGGGCCAGCGGCGCTTGGCTCCCTGCCGGGTCATCCCCGCAGCCGCCCCTAGCTCGACGTACGAGGCGCCGCTCTCCGCCGCTGTCTGCGCGGCACCCGCGCTGATCTGGCCCAGCCACGCCAGCAGGTATTCACTGATGGCCACCTCGGCGAGCGCGGTCTCCTTCGGCCGGCGCCGCCGGGCCTCCCTGAGTAGGTCACTGATGGACACCTCGGCCATCGTCGTCTTCTCCGGCCGTTGCGCCTGGGCCTTCGCCAGCCAGTCCGGCGAGCCCACGCCGAGCGCGTGCAGCACGGCCCGGTCGATGAGGTCACCGGCTCGCTCGTTCATCTGCCGCCGCTGCTCGTCGGTCAAGGGCAAACCGACGCGGGCCAACCCGCCTTTGACAACACCTGTTTCCATGACGCTCACCTAACCGGGCGACAACAAGTGTTGTCAAGGCTGCGACAACGGGTGTTGTCGCAGGATGGGCACCGACCCGGGCAACGCTACGGGTCGGGTCTGACGTTTTCGTGCCTCGATAAGATCAGTTATGGAGGCATCGGCCGATGGCCGTGAGCCGGGGCCTGATTCTGCGGAATGCGCCGATCAGAACGGCGGGCTGTCGGCGAGTTCCACGGCCGGCGGCGGGGCCAGTCGCAGCAGGGCCTCGCCGAGGGTGTCGCCGACGCCGACCGCGACGACGGTGTCGCGGTTGTCGTAGGCGTTGGCGGCGTAGAACCAGTCCTCCGGCTCCTCCAGGACGTTCCCGTCAGGGTCCAGGCGGCCGGGCTGGCCGGGGTCGAAGATGAGTTCGATGCGGTGGCCGTCGCGCAGCAGCGTTTCGGCGGGCAACCGGTCGGCCGGCTCGGGTCGGTCGACGAGGGCGCTCGGGTGAATCAGTGCGGCGACCGGCCGGCGGTGGCGGGTGAGCACCTGCACGCGGGTGCCAAGGCTGTGCACCTCGCCGACGAGGTGACCGAGCTTGGCGCGGGCGTCGGACACCGGCCAGGTCGGCAGGTTGGGGGAGATCTCGGCGACCTCGCTCATCGGCACCAGGGCGGCCCACTGGTACCGGTCCCGGGTGATCAGCGTGATGGTGCCGGCCTCGGCGGCGGTGACCAGTTCGGACCAGCGGGCCCGGGCGTCCTCAACGTCGACCGGATCGCCGTGCCGCTCGACGAGTGGTCGCAACCCGAAGGGTGTGTTGTCCATCCTCAAAGCGTAAGGCACCTTGCAGATAATTTGCAAGGTGTCTTACGTATTCGGTTGCGTGGAGTTGCCCTTGGTCCGGACCGGCTCGTCGACGTCGCCAGCGGCGGGGGTCGGGTTCGGTCAGCCTCTGCGGTGCAGGGCCTCGGTAACGGTGTCGATGCCGTGGCGGTCGATCATCTGCTGCAAGGTCTGCGCGGGAGTGGGTCGGCCCCGGTTGTCGGCGCGGTCGGCTCCCTGCCCGTGCATTCCCAAGGCGAAGCGGACGGTCTGCTCGTCCGCGCCGTTGTGCAGGGCCTTGGAGATCTCGGCGGTCTGCTGCTGTTGGAGGCGGGCGGCCTCCTTGCTGAGTTTGGTGCGGCGGGGGTCCCTGGGGCCCATGCCGGCCAGTTCGGTCTCGACGCGGTTGAGGTCCCGGCCGGTGCCGAGTGCCCTGTTGATCCAACCCATGTGTCTGCCTCCTCGGGGGATGGTCGGGGGTGCCCTGGGCGCCGTCGTCGGCGTCTAGGTGCTCACCGGGTGTCGTCGGGGCCCTGGGCCGTTTCCGTCGTGTCGGGGCTCGCACGCCACGCCTGGCCGCGCCGGCCGGCGTGCCAGGCCCGGATCGTGGCGGAGTCCCACACCGGGGTCCGGCTGATGTGCCGAACGGGCGCGGGGGCCTGGCCCCGGGAGACGTACCCGGACCAGGTCTTCGCGTTCACCGGCCGGTTCTGCTCCGCCAGGTACGCCAACACCTGCTCGGTGGTCCACTCGGCGTTGTCCGCGTGGTCCGCGTCGATGAGGTCCAGCGCGTCCAGCACGGCGCGGATCGCGGCGAGCCGGTCCGCGTCGCTCATGCCCGCGCTGGCGCAGCTCGACGCCGGTCGGGCGATCCCGGTGATGTAGCCGAGCGCGATCCAGCGCTCCACGCCGGGCGAGCTGCCCGGCATCGCCAGGGTCTTGCGCATGTCGGCGGCGATCTGCTCCACCTGCATGTCGTGTCCTCTCCGGGTCTCCAGCCGCTCTGGCGACCTCCGCGCGCCACCGAACCAAGGGGTCGGCCCGGTAGCGGCGGGGGCGGTCAGAACCGCCGACTGTTGAAGAACAGGGGGCCGATGCCGAACACGAGGGCGACCGGAATGCCGATCGCGAGAATGACCGCGAGCACGGTGTCCATGGCCTTACTCCTTCTCTGGTGAGGTCAGTGCTGGGTGAGTGCGCGGGAGTCGGCCAGCGTGCCGTCGATGACCTCCGTGGAGGTCGGGCGCCACGTGCCGGCCGGGTAGTAGGTGGCCGTCGACTCGCTGACGAGCGCCGGAGAGCAGTTCCCGCGCGAGATCCGCTCGATGTTGGTCAGGTTGTGGTGGTCGGCGAACGCCTGCGCGTCTGTCGCGGACTCGAAGAGGGCCAGGATCCGGTAGTCCTCGTACTCGCCCGCTCCGACCTCGTACGCCTGCCGTGCGCCCACGTTCTCCTCCTCCGGTCGAGTGCTCCACCCTCCACACATCACCTTACAGTTTCACACTGCAAGGTCACAAGGGGTGGTGAACGGCCTCGTCGACGGCGCGCAGCAGGTCGCTGGCGAGCAGCTGGTAGCCGCGCCACTCGCCGACGTACTCGGTGCTGCGGATGCAGTAGTCGGCCCCCTCGTGGTGGGCCAGCCACGCGGCGGCGGCGAGCACGAGGGTGTTGTTGGCGGCGAGCTCCACCGGCGCGCTGCCGACGCGGGTGTCGATCCACCAGTGGTCGGAGATGCTGACGTGCCGCACGCCGTGGGCGATCCCGGTGTCCCGAATCTCGTCGATGTCGTCGGGCTCGGCGGCGTCCGGATCGCCGAGGGGGCATCCGGTGAGGGCGCAGACGTCCCAGCCATCGAGCGGCCCAGCGGTGGTGCTCACTGCTGGAACCAGCGGGTCACCGGGATGGCGCCCGCGGCGTCCGGTACGGCCGGTTGCAGGCACCACTGCTGCGGGTCCGTGCCGTCGCCGGTGTTGACGACCCACTGGTGGCGAATCTGCGCGGTCGGGTCGGTTGGGTCCGCCGGTTCCAGGGCCTCGCCCCACACCTCGCGGGCGTAGCGGCGCAGCGCGGTGAGCATTCGGGTCGGGTCGTGGTGGCCCTGGGCGATGATGTCGCCGTCCTCGCCGATGTCGGCCAGGGCGATGCCGTCGATCTCGGCCACCATGTCCAGGGTCGGCCAGGCCGGGCCGCCGAGCAGGTCGGTGAGCATCTGCTGGTGAGCCGGGAAGACGATGCCGCCGGTGGTGGTGGCCAGGTGTCGGGCCAGGCCGGTGTAGCTGTCGGCGCGGATCCACGCGGCGCGGGCGGCGTCGTCGCCGGCGATGAGCACCGGCAGGTGGCCGGGCTCGTAGACGCCGAGGTCGATCGTGGTGAGGTGGGTGACCATCCACGCCTCGTCGGAGCAGCGGGGGTCGGGCACGTAGCGGGCCGGCAGCGTCCGCACCCACACGTCGGTGACATCGACGACCAGGCCGGTCTCCTCGGCCAGTTCCCGCCCGGCCGCCTGCGCCGGGGTCTCGCCGGCGTCGATGTGGCCGCCGGGCAGCGCCCAGCCGTACCTGTCGCGGCGCTCGATCATGACGATCCAGCGGCCGCCGGTGGTGTCGGTGGCGGTCACCGCGGCGTCGGCGCACCGCGTCTCGCCCCAGTGCCCGAGCCGGTTGCGGCCGTAGCGGATGCCGGTGGACTCGCCCGGGTTGACCGGGCGGCCGTAGCGGACCGTGAACGGGATCGCGGCGGTGGCCTGCCGGGCGGGCCAGTCGATGCGGGTCGGGTCGGTCTGGGCCTCGGCCCAGCCCTCGGCGACGCCCCGCAGGTACACGTCGGGGTGGGTGTAGGTACGGGCGGTGTCAGTGGTCATGATGGTGCTGCCTCTCGGGTGTCGGGGTTGCTGTCGGCGGTTTCGTATCCGGAGGTAGTGGTCGGGGTCGTGTGGCTGCACGACCCCGACCGCGCGAGGTGGTGTCGGACGGCGGCGGGTGCCGCCGCCCGGGCCGGTGTGGCCGGTCACCGCTCGTCGGCGTGGGTGTGCTCCCACTCGCGTACGAGGTCGCGGCCGTCCGGGCGGACGACGGCGGTGACGTGGACGTCGACGTCGGATCGGGCGTGGTCGGCGGCCAGGCGGTCGGCCTCGTCGAGGCTGTCCACGGTGTGCGCCACGGTCAGCGTCGCGGTACCGGCGGTGTCGGTGGCGGCGCAGTAGGTCTGGTAGTGGATCTCGGTGCCCACGGGCGATCCCGGCAGTGGTGAGCCGATCTCGGTGACCTGGGCGAAGCCCTCGGTGTGCAGGGTGGCCAGGGCGTTGAGGGTGTCGGCGTGCTGGCGGGTGACGACGGCGGCCGGCACGGCGCGTCCCCACTGGCGGCCCGGAGCGGGGCCGGGTCGGGCGGCCTGCCGGGCCAGACACGCCTCCAGGGCGGTGGTGAACACCACGGCGGTCGCGGGCACCTGGTGCTCGGCGGCGATACCCAGCAGCCACGCCCGGTCGGCGACGCTGGTGCTGGTGGCGTCGACGACGGTGGTCAGCCGGCGGGCCAGCCGGGTGTGCAGGATCGCGGTGAGCAGGACGATGGCGTCGGCGGTGGCCGCCTGGTCGCACTCGTCGTCGGACACCACCGCGCGCAGCCAGTCGAGGCTGTAGACCTGCTGCGGCTGGTAGTGGGCGGCCGCGAAGGTGGACTTGCCGGAGCCGGAGGGACCGAGAAGCACCGCCAGCGTGGCGCTCATGCCTGGGCCTCGCGGTGTAGGAGGGCTTCGACCTGCTCGGTGGTGAGTCCGTAGAGCTGGTCGCCGCCGGTGATGTCGACGCTCCAGCGCAGCGGGCGGCGGTCGACGTCGACGCGGACCTGCCGACCGTCGGGCAGTTGGTAGAGCCACCACCCGGTCACGGACCCGTCGATGAGCAGGTCCTCCAGGTCGGCGCTCACCGCTCGCCACCCGACCGGTCGGCGAGGGCCTGGTCGACGGGGTGGCGCAGCACGACGGTCCACAGCAGGTTGTGCAGCGCCTGTGCCTGCGACTCGGTGATGGCGTACTGCTCGATCAGCCCGGCCACGTCCGGCAGGTTGCCGGTGGCCTGCGCCTGGCGGCCGGCGTGCATCAGGATGTCGGCCGGTTCCATGCCGTGAGTGGTCGGAGCGTCAGTTTCGGCCGGGGCGGCCGGGGCCGTCTCGCGGCCGACGGCCACGGTCTGGACCTGCTCGGCGCGGTAGGTGTGGCGGCCGGTGGTGCTGTGCACGGTGGCGGTGCGGTGGTAGTCGCGGGTGATCAGCATCTCCAGCGAGTGCGCGTCGTCGTCGGTGAGCCCGTGCAGCACGTCCACGCGGCCGTTCGTCAGGGCCACGCGGACGGTGTACCGCGCCGCGGGAAGCTGCGGGCCGCCCTCGGCCGTCCAGCGCCCGACGGTGGAGTGACCGGGCAGGACGCCGGCCGCGACTGCCGTCTCCCGGCGCGGGTCGGGTGCCGCCGGGCTGCCGGGCAGGTTGGTCGGGACGGTGATCCACCGCATGCCACCGGCGGCCGGGTCGTAGCGGACCGTCCACTGCCGCAGCCGCGCCATCCCGGCGAGCAGCTGCATCTTGGTGAGCAGCTGGTCCAGGTCGCGGGTGAGCGCGGCTCCCGGCGCCCACCGTTGCAGGTCGATCAGCAGGCCGTCGTGCATGTGGACGCTAGACACGAGGTGCGGCACGACCTGGTGGCCGAGGGCGGCGGCGACGCCGGCCGTCCGGGAGATGGTCTCGGCCTCGGACCGGCTGTAGCCGGCCCCGTAGCCGATGTCCGGCCGGTGCAGTCGGGTGAGCCGGTCGTGTTCACGCAGCGCCTGCACCAGGCGGCCAGTCTCGGTGGGAGTCAGCGGCACCGCGAGGATGTCGTCAGACCCGACGCCGGCGGCCGGGCCGGCCGGGTGCGTGCGGAAGCGGTCCAGGAGTCCCATCAGCGGTCCCTCCGCAGGTGCGTGGTACGGGTGGCGTAGTCGAGGGCGGCGGCGAGGTTGGCCAGGGTGCCGGCGACGTCGACGGCCCCCTTGTAGGCGTGGCTGGCGGCGCTGCGGGGCGCCACGTGCTCACCGCTGGGGGCCTGTCCGGGCAGGTCGTGCCCACGCAGTCGGGCCACCTGCGACGCCAGCGCGGTGGCGAGGTGGTGCAGCGTCCACGTCTGCGCGGCGACGGTGCGGGCCGGCACCGGGGCGGAGCGCCGCTCGTCGAGCCACGAGTGGACGGTGGGCTGGGTGACGCCGAGCTGCGCGGCGATGGCGCGCTCGGACAGGCCGGCCGCCGACGCGGCCAACGCCGCGGTGCGCGCTTCCTCGTCGACGTCGCTGATCGCCCGGCGCAACGGCGCCAGGGCCTCTCGCTGCGCGCTGGCCGCCTGCAACCGCTGCACGGCGGCGGCCACCACGTCAGCAGGACTGTTCGACATCCGATCTCTCCTTTCGTCGAACCAACTAGCGATAGGAAGACTATCGTTGATTTCTAGAAACCGATAGGGGGCTTGTCGGTTTTTTCGGGTCGGGGTCGGTGAGGTCCTGGTGGCGGCGGCCGCCACACGGTCTGGAGCGGCCTAGGACGTCACGGTGCCGCCGTCGAGGTCGCGGGAGATCTCGTCGTAGCGGCGGGCCTCAGCCAGCTTGGTGCGGCGGCGGCGTTCGGCGAGTTCGTCGACCAGGGCGCGGGCGGCGCGGCCGCCGTCGCTGGCGGTGGCGTCGACGCGGTGCTGCTCGCGCTGGTGCCATTGGCTGGACTGGTGGTGGATGCGGGCGATGAGGTCGGCGCGGGCGGACTCGGCGAGCGCGGCCGCGATCTGCGCGGGCGGCTCGTCGGGCACGGCCTTGGCCAGCAGCCACGCCATGTACGAGGCCGGGGCCTTCGCGGTGGTGAGCATGGCCTTGTGGCTCTCGGTCAACCGCAGCTCCGCTTCGGCGACCAGGTCGTCGATGGTCCAACGGCCGAGCTTGCGAGCGTGCAGAACGCCCGCGATCGGCAGAATGTCGTTCGGACCCCGGGTGAACCCGAACCGGTCGTCAGCGACCACCTCACGGGCCAGACGCACCACTCCTGGAGCCAGACGGCCCCGCGAGGCACGTGAACCCCTCCTTGTTGGTGAGAGGCGCAACGCGCCGCCTTTCTGCTCCTTCTCTACCGCGACCGGCGACGCGCCGTCCGTCACGTTGTCCACAGTGGGCGGCAAGGAGAAAGACCCACGACGGACAGGAACACACGTGAGTACCTGGTGGGTAATTGAGGGGGGGACAGTTCTGTTTTTTGCGGGCTGACCAGGGCGGTTATCCACAACCGGGTCCGCAGGGTTGTCCACAGCCCGGGTGCGGCGGGCGGGGGCGGCCAGGTCGTCCAGGAGGGCGGCGGCCTGCTCGATGTAGGGCCAGATCTGCTCGTCGGTGATCTCGCGGGTCCAGTCGGGGATGAGTAGCCGCCACTCGGCGCGGTTGGTCCAGCGGGCGCGTTGGTCGGCGGTGGCGTCGGGGTCGGCCTGGACGTCGACGCGCTGCTGTTTGGTGAGCAGCTGGCCGGCGGCGTTGCCCTCGGTGAGGCCACGGGCCCGCAGGAGGGCCAGGTGGCGGGTGACGGTCTTCTCACACCGCCCGGTGAGGCCTGCGGTGACCTGCCGGCCGGGGCGGCTACGGCGGCCGGAGCCCCAGTCGGCCGACGACGCCAGGATCGCGGCGATGGCGGCGATGTTGGAACGGGCGTCGGCGCGGGACGCGCCGGGCGGCCGGTGGGTGTCGAGGTCGTAGAGCACCAGGGCGAGCCACCCGATCGGCCGGTACGCCTTGCGGGCGGACAGGGCCTGCACCACCAACAGCGAGGCGTGCTCCTCCAGACGCTGCGGCGACAACCGCCGCTTGGAGCCGGTGTCCTTCGGCGCCTTACGCACCGGCGAGCAGGACAGGAACATCCGCCGCCAGGCGTGCCGGCCACCAGCGGGCCGACGACCCGGCCGCCTCGCCGGGGGCGTGGCGCGGCCGCCCGTAGTTTCCGGACCAAGAACACCGCTAACGGAGGCGGTGGACGGCGTCGGGTGGGCCAGGTGCACCATGCACCGGTCCCGGCCCGCCATGGTGAGCACCGCCCGGCCGGCGGCGGCGCACACCGGGCAGTGCCCGGCCGCCGCGATCTGCTCAGCCGACAGAGCGTGATAGGTGGTTGCGCTAAGCGTCATCGTCCACCGCCGGTGGTCGATGCGTTGAGGTGAGGGCCAGGCGCGGGCAGGCGTCGCCACGACACGCGGTAACCGTGTCGGAGACAACAATGCACCCAGCCCGGAGGCGGAGTGCTATGGTGTGCTCCGAGCTTGTTGGGAGCCTCAAACCCTCTGCGCGGCCAAACGAAGAGGGGTTTGGGGCTCTGTTTTTTTATGGAGTTAGGGGTTGAGCGCTGGCGCTCCCTCACAAGGCTGAAGATCAGGCTGGGGTGGTAACCCGTGGATCTTACGGCGACTCCCACGCGTGACGGAGCCCCAACACGCGCCGAAACCAGGGATCCCCAGGGATCCTGTGTGGATCCCATGGAAAAATCGGTACATACCTGCACGAGTCCGGCGCAAAAATATTCGCAAAAAATGCGACCAAGGTCGTACGAATAGGCGGCCCGGTAAATGGGACCGCCTATTCGGGCGCGAAGAATGGTCACGCGCGGTGGATGGTGTCGCAGTAAAGGGCACCGCCGGTGCCGTCGTGGGCGTAGAGCTCGCCGTAGCGGTCGGTGGGGCCGTCGACGTCGTCGAGCAGCTGCCGCGTCTGGCGGCACGCGTCGTCGAGGCGGTAGTCGCTGGTCATGGTCACCACTGGCCGATCGCCGCGGCGGCGGTGATGGCGGCGCCGGCGTAGCCGGCCAGCAGCAGCGGCACCGCCCGCCGGATCGCCCGGTACTTGGCGCGGGTGGTGCGGGACAGCCAGCACAGTTCGCGGGCTCGGGCGAGGGCGAGCAGCTCGTCGACGTCGGCGACGTCGGCGCTGTGGTGGGTCATGACCTCGTACGGGTCAGCGTCGGCGTAGGCGAGCGGGCCGTGGTCGCCGTCGAGTCGGGGGCGGCAGGCCAGCATCAGCAGCACCAGCGCGGCGCCGACCGGGAGGGCGGTGACCGCCGCGGTGGTGAGGGCGAGCGGGTCGAGTCGGTCGCCGGCGGCGGCGAGCGCGGCCAGGACGGCGCCGAGCAGCACTCCGGCGACCTGGAGGTAGCCGTTGGCTTTCGGGTCGACGCGGGCCAGCTCGGCGCGCACGCCGGCGATGGCGGTGTCCAGGGCGGCGACCGCGCGGCCGTGCGGGATGGTCGAGGTGGGATCAGGCACCATGGGGGTGCTCCTCTGGCTCGATGCGGGCTTGGTGGGGTGGCGGGCGGCCCCGGCTTTGGAAGGCAGGGGGGCCGCCCGCGCGGCGTTATCGGCTGGTCGGGTCGTAGGTGGGGGAGTCGGGGCGCGGGTACGTCTCGGGTCGGCAGGAGTCGTCGGAGCCGCACCAGTTCCAGTCGGTGAGGCCGGGACGCAGCGGGGTGGTCCGCTCGTCGGCGACGATCTGCTCGGCGGGTTCGGTCCAGTCGATGCCGGTGCCGATCGCCGTGGCGGCGGCCTGGTCGACGTGGCGGGCGCACAGCTTCTGGGCGAGGGCCTTGCCGCTGGGCAGGTGGGTGAGGCTGTAGCGGCCGTCGAGGCGCTGTCCGTCGTCGTCGAGGGTGACGTTGACGGCCAGGCCGGGCGCGACCGGCCAGCCGGTCACGACCCGCTCGACGAGGCGAGGGGCCTCGGCGTCGTTGTCGCTCACGTACAGCCGCACCGCGGTGGTCGTCGGCGCGGCGGCGGGGGTGGTCGTGATGGTCATGAGTCCTCCTAAGCGAGTGCTATCGACGGGCGGGCCAGAAAGGGTTCGGTCAGGGGTCAGGTCAGGTGGCGTCGCGGGTGCGGGGCGTGCGGCGGGTGTCGAGCAGGTCGTCGACCGCCGCGGCGAGGGCGCTGCCGGCGATGGGGCCGGCGTAGGCGAGCAGGGACAGGGTCAGCCACACCACGGCGGTCAGGCCGGCGGCGGCCGGGCCGGTGCCGGCGGGTGCGCCGGCGTAGACGGCCACGCCGGTCAGGGCGCCGATCGCGGCCCAGCCGATACGGCCGTAGGTAGAGCCGGTCAGGGCGGCGGTGTAGAGGACGCAGACGGCGACGAGCCAGGCGGTCCAGGCGTCGCGGCCGGTGGCGGGCAGGCCGGTGGTGTGCGTGTCGAGGTAGGCGCGCACCGGGTCGGAGATCGAGCGGGTGATCGGCCCGCCGGTGATCCAGGTCCCGAGGGTGGGGACGGCCTCGCCGGCGGCGGTGACGGCGCCGCCGAGTGCGGTGAGCAGGCCGGCGATGACGACCCACAGCAGCCACAGCAGTCCACCGGCGACGGTCAGGGCGATCAGCGCGGCCACGACGATCAGCCACCACTCGCGCAGGGCCCCCACGGCGCGGGAGGTGCGGGCGGTGCGCCACCAGGCCGCCAACCGCTGACGGGCCGGGACGGGGGTGGTGGTGTCGTCGAGCGGGGGCAGCTGGTCGGTGTCGGGGGTGTGCACGCGGTGTCTCCTTCGGTTCGGTCGAGCGGGTGGGTGGGTCAGCGGCGGGCGGCGAGCATGGCGACCAGCCACGCGCCGGCGGTGCCGGCGATGGCGGTGAGCGCCTGGGCCCATCCGCCGGGGGCGGCGATGCCCATCAGCACGGCGGCGACGGCGGCGGCGTGCAGGACGTAGAGGGCGGTGCGGGAGCGGCGGCGGGCGAGCACGCCCTGGCCCACGGCGGCCAGCGAGCTGGCGGCCCAGCCCGCCCACAGCGCCCAGCCCCACAGGCCGTGGGCGCCGGCCCAGGCGGTGGTGGCGGGCAGCAGCAGCGCGTGCACGGCGACGACGGCGGCCAGGGCGAGCAGCAGCCAGCCGGTGTAGACGGCGGCGTGCATCAGGCGGCGGCGGTCGGCGAGGACGGTCCCGACGGTCGTGACGCGGTTGGCGGGCGGCCAGCGGTCGCAGCAGCGGACGCCGGGGTCGTGCTGATGGCGGTGGACGGGCTGGTTGCCGGGAGCTGCGGACTGGCGCATGACGTCTCCTGGGTGTGGATGGCGAGCGGGCGGACAGGGGTGATCGCGCGGGCGTGGCTGGCCACGACGGCGTCGTACTCATCGAGGGCGGTGTGCATGTCCGTCTCGGCGGCCGCGAGTTCGCGGGCGTCGCGAACGCGTTCGGCGGCGGTCAGCGCCAGCGCGGCCGCCGCGACGCTCAGCAGCGTCCCGCCGAAGATCGGCGGGCCGCCGGCGTCGGCGGCGAGGTGCCCGGCGGTGGCCACGCCGCCGAGCAGACCGCTCACACCGGCGACGGCCGGCCACCGGCGGCGGCCGGTGTGGGCGCGGTGGCGGCGGCGGCCGGCGGCGTGGATGGCCTCCTCGGCGGCGCGCATCCTCACCGGGTCGAGCTGCCACGCCATCAGCTCGACCGACAGCGCGTCGATGCGCTGCTGGTGGGTCAGCGCGTAGAGGGTGTCCGGCGGCTGGACGTCGCGCTGGCGCGTCAGGCGGCGGATCTCGGACTCCAGTTCGGCGACCCGGGACATGGTGTCTCCTATACGGACGGTGACCTAACAGGCGGGCTCATAACAGGCGTGGAGGAGGGGGGTTGGCCCCTGCATAGGGGCCCCTCGCCGGGGGGAGGGGCCCCACGGTTATGAGGAGTTATGCGTTACTGGCCGTGACGGTGGTGGTGGCGGCCTCGGGCGGCAGGTACTGCCCCGTCACCGCCCGCCCGTCCGGGTGCGTCGGCCGCACGAGGCGCCCCTGCTGGCCCAACTGGGTCAGCGCGTTGGACACCAACTGCGGGGTCGCGGTGTCGTCGCCGCCCTCCATCAGCACGGCGAGGATGTCCTTCGGCGTGGCCGGCGTGCTGTTGGTGCGCCAGATCAGGCGCACCGCCGCCTCGACCCGGTCGGCCCGGGTCCGGTAGCCGGCCAGGGGCGTCGGCTCCACCGGCTCGGCGGCCGGGGCCTCGCTGGCGGCCGGCGCGGGGGCGGGCATGGGCCGGCCGCCGAGCTTGCTGAAGATGCTGGCCACGGCGGAGGCCATCGCCTGCTCGCCGTCGCGCTCCGGCGCGCTGGGCTGCGGCTTCTTGCTGCGGGCGCGGGCGCTGCGCAGGTCGGCCAGGTAGTCGTCGGTGACGAGCTGGTGGCGGCCGGCGTAGATCGGGCCGGCGGCGGCCGCCGACCCAGCGTCCAGCTTCCGCTGGTGGAAGCGGCGATTCCACGAAATCTCGTCGTACTTGGGTCCGTCGTGCAGGACCGGCTTGCTGGGGTCCGAGGTCTGGACGTACTCGATCTTCGCGCGGACCGGGTCGCCGTCGCCGAGGCGGGCGTAGCACTCGCCGCGGTGGCGCAGCGGGGGCAGCTTGTAGTTGCCGGTGACCCGGCCGGCTTCCTGCTCGTCGCCGGACATGAGCACGATCTCGCGGCCGATGTTCGCGCTGGCGTCGCCGCCGGCGTCGCCGAACTGGTGGTGCACCCCGCGCTGGGTGGCCGCGACCAGGTAGATCCCGGCCGAGGCGACGGCCTTGGTGCACTCGGCGTACATGTCGCCGGCGGTGACCTCCGCCCCGTCGTACTTGACCTTGACCTTGGTGTTCAACGCGAACGACGCCTCGTCGATGTAGATGAGGATCTTCTGGAAACCGTGGCGGGCGCTGAACGGCTGGTCCTGGCGCCAGCGGGCGATCTCCATCGCGGCGATCAGCATCTGCAGCACGCCCTCGGCGTCGGCGCGGACCCAGTCCAGCGGCGGCCGAACGTCGGTGCCGAGGTAGGGCTCCAGCCACGGGCCGACCAGGTCGTAGAGCTTGCGGGTGCCGGCCACCCAGATCAGGGCGTCCTCGCAGCGGGTCACGTCCACCCACTCCCGGTGGATGTAGGCGGACTTACCGCCGGTGGTCGCGCCGAGAATCCAGGCGTGGCGGGCGACGTCGACGCCGATCGGCATGCCGTCCATGCCCCACAGCGCGTAGCAGGGGTCCGCGACCCGCCGCCAGATCGGCCGACCGGCGGCGTCGACCAGCTCGTCGACACCCTCGGTATAGGGGCGGATGCGCGCCATCACGTCCTCGGTGTTGGCCTGGATCGTGTAGACGCCGACCCGGTTCGGGTCTTCGCTGACGCTCACCCAGTCCGGGGCGATGTCGCGGCGGGTGATGTCGCGCAGGGCCAGGGCGATACGGCGGGCGTCGTGGTCATCCAGCCGCGGGGCCGTCTCGGTCTTCACCTTGCCGTTGACGATGCGACGTATCTCGATCGGCGCCCACGCCTCGATCCGCGCCCCGAACGGCGCCTCCGCCGGGCCCACCATCTGCGGGTTGGAAATGCGCAGCCACTCCAGGCCGGCGCGGCGCACCGCCAGGCGCAGCAGCCACGCCAGGTGCGGCTCACCCTCACGCGGGCCCGACAGGTCCTCGCTGGTCAGCGCGAGGGTGGCGTGGGCGGTGGCGGTCAACGCCGTCTGCGCCGGAGCGGCCGGCGGCGGCGCGTACCGCAGCAGGTACTCGTGCGCCCGCGCCATCACCCACGTGATGCCGCCCAACGCCGGCAGCAGCAGAGCCCACACCGGCCACATCTGCGGCACCGACACCGCCAGGGTCGACCAGGCGGCGTAGACGGTCACCCCCGCCACCAGCCAACCCACCACCCGGGACTTCGACGCCGAGCTGAGCCGGGCGAACATCGGGCTGATCTGCACCAACTTTCGCGCGCCGAACGCGGCCGCCGCCGCCAGCACCGCCGTGGCCAGCCCCGCCATCCACACCGGCGAGCCCGTGACCAGCCACACCGCCACCCACACCGCGCTGATGAACGGCGCGACCACGGCCCAGAACGTCTTCCACTCGATGCCTGCTGCTCGCCGCTTCGTCACGGACGCTGCTCCTTCGCTTGCTGTCTTGCCTGGTACTGCGGGTTCCGGAGGGGTGGGGGCCGCACCTGGTGCGGCGCGGCCCCCGCGCGGTCGAACAGGTCAGCCGATGGCGCGGGCCTGCGCCTCGTACTCCTCGGCCTGCTGCTCGTAGAAGCGGGCCGCGAGGATCTCCCGCGCCGCCTCCGCCTCCGCGTCCCGCGCCGCCACGGCGTGCCCGTGGGCCACGTTGGGGTCCTTGATCGTGCGAGACGCCTGCTTGTGGTTCTCGGCCGACTCCTGGTTGGCCCGGGCGTCACGCCGGTACTGGTCAGCGGCGTCGCGGCAGGCCCGCGCCCGCTCGGTCAGCGTCTGCGCCTTCTCGACCATCTCGGCGTAACGGTTCGCCACCCGCATCGCGTCCTGGTCGATGTCGGTCATGGTGCTCATCTCTGGTCCTCCAAGGTGGGAAACAGGGGTCTGGTGGTGGTGCGCGGTGCTGTGCAGCGACATCGGTTCAGGCCGGTCCACCCACTCGCTGCCAGCGGTAGGACCGGGGGTAAAGAAGGGATCGGTACGCGCCGTGCGGTGCGCCGATGCCGTCGGGCCGCTCGACGAGCTGCTCGACCGGCCACCCGGCACGGTGATGTCGTCCAGGTCGACGTCGATCACCGTCTCCGGCCGATGCCCACCCGGCGCCGGCCGCGACTGGCTCGACGTCGCCGGGTCGTCCTTGCTCGGCTTCTGCTCCTTCGCCGCCGAGGCCTTGTCGTCCTTGGTCTTGTCCTTGTCCTTCGCGCCGCGGGCCAGGCCGAGCAGGCCCAGCAGCGCCGTCCCACCCAGCGTCTTGGCGGCCTTGCGTCCCGCGTCGCTGGGCTTCTTCCCGCCGTCGCCGGTCGGCTTCGCGCCGTTGTTGGGGGTCTTCGCGCTGGCCGCAGGCTTGCCGCTCGGGGTCTTGGTGTCGCCAGGGGTCTTCTTGTCACGGCCGAACGGCCACCACCCGCCCCCGGACTTGTCGCTGGGCTTCTTCCTGCCGTCGCCGGTCGGCTTCCCGTCGCCCGGGGCCTTCGAGCTGCCCTTGGGGGTCTTCGGGCCACCCTTGGGGGTCTTGTTGCGGCTGAACGGCCACCAGCTGTCCCCGGACTTGTCGCCGGAGGACTTCGGGCTGCCCTTGGGGGTCTTCGAGCCCTTGGGGGTCTTCGCGGCGGGGGTCTTACCGCCCCCACCAGGGGTTTTGCCGCCGCCGGGGGTCTTGCCGGGGGTCTTGTTGCGGTTGAACGGCCACCAGCTGTCCTTGCCCCGGCCGTTGGGCGACTTGCCGGACCGGTCGCCCCGGCCGGCGCCGTCGCGGCCCGGGCGGTCCTTGCCGGTCTTGTTCCGGCGGGTGTACTTGCGCCAGGCCAGCCAGCCAGCGCCGGCCAGCACCGCGACCACGATCAGCCCGCCACCCAGCAGCAGCGCCATCAGCGGCGACACCATCCACATCGCCACCACCACGGCGGCGACGATCGACACCACCACCAGCGCCACCACCAGGCCCACCGACGCCGGCGACGTCTCCGCCAACTCCTGCGGGCTGGCCTTCTCCTCCTTCACCGGCTCCACCGGCTGCTGCTCAGTCAGCACCGACAGGTCCGGCGCCGGCAGCGTCGTCTCGGTCGCCTCACCCTCGATCGTCGGGGCCACCGTCATCGTCTCCGTCTGCATCACGTCTCTCCCGATCACACGTTTTGGCTGCTCAAGGCCCCGAGTTATGAGCTGTTATGAGGCCGTGGACAGGGGGTTGGGCTGTGCCCTACCGGGCCACCCGCAGCGGCACCTCGCCGGCGACCAACTCCGCGACCCGGTAGGCGCGGCCCTTGTCGCCGCGGCCGCCCATCACACGCTTGTAGATCGCGTAACCCGACGGCTGGGCCGTCAACTCGCCCCGACCGATCGCGGCCCGCACGTCGGCCAGCAACGTCCGGACGTCGTCCGGAAGGCCACCCTCCGACACCGTCGCGCCGCCATGTCCGGGCAGGTTGATGGCATCCGGACGGCCATCCACGCCCGGCATCCGCAGGTCCATCGAGGCCAGCCGCGGAGCCTCCTCCCACGGCGTCGCCTTGGTCGCGTAGTCGATGACCACACCGATCAGCCAGGCCGTGCCGGCCGCGCCGAGCGCACCCACCGAGTGCCCCAGCGCCCCACCCAACGCATCGGCCCACCCGGCGGCCGTGTGGTTCCAGCCACCGAGCAGGTTCAGCGCGATCGAGAAGCCCAGACCGAGAGCCTCGGCGAGTTTCGCCCGCCAGTCGGTGTCACCCCCGGACATGCGCAGCACCGCCCGCACCACGATCAGGCAGGCCACCACCGCGATCAGCAGCGGCTCGACAACCCACGCCGCCACCGCACCCGGCGAGCCGGGCTCCAGGCCCAACAGCCGCACCATGCCCGCCTGCACACCCGGGGTCGACCAGCCGGCAAACCCGATCAGGATCGGCAGCCCCACCCACAGGGCGCCCTTCTGAACCTTCGCCACCCGCAGCGCCCGCATCTCCGCGCTGCGCTGGATGTCCGCCCGGATCCGGGCCTGGGTGCCCTGCCGCGCCGCCCGCCGGTACAGCTCGGCCAGCTCGGCGGTCGCCTTCCCGTCGCGGATCCGCTCCCGCTGACGCCGCGCCGCCGCAGCCGCGTCACCACGCACGTCAGCCAACGCGATCTCGTGTTCGCTGGCCGCCGCACGCCGCGCCAACTCGTCCTCACGCCGCACATCAGCCAGGTCCCGCTCCCGCGACAACCGGTCGGCCAACTCGTCGACGTCGACCGGCGAGCGACGCCAGCCCCGCCCACCGGCGCGGCCCCCGTCCTCCTGGCCCTCGCGGTCGTCGTCCTCACGGTCCTCGTGGTCCTGGTCCTCGCGGTCGTCCTCGTGGTCCTGGTCCTCGCGGTCGGGGTCGCCGCTGACAACGTCGACCAGGTCGTCCAAGTCGTCCGGACGGCCCTCAACCTCGGCATCCACCACGGCGGCCGGCGCCGGCACGCTCACGTCCGGGCGGATCGGCACCACCACATCCGCCGGCACCAACAGGCCACCGCGACGCGTGTACCCGCCGACCGGGTGCATCACCATCGTGCTCATCGGGTCACTCCCATCGCCGGCTCGGCGCACTCCAGGCACTCCCCGAGGGAGCGCGGGATGTAGTAGGGCCGCACCACCTGGCAGGTCGGGCAGGTGCGGCGGGCGGTCAGTGCCTTGCCGATCGCGGCGAGCTGCGCCGGCGTGGCCGTGCGCTTCTTGGCCGCCTGGTCGACCTTGTAGAGGTAGGCCACGCGCTCGCCGCCCACCCCGCGCCAGAGGATCTGCGCCGCCGGCTCCTGGCCACCCGGACGCAGACCCTGCGCCCGCAGCTGCCGCACGGTGGCGTAGCCGGCCGGCGCACCCCGCCACCAGAAGGTGGGGATGCCGTAGCGGGTGCCCTCCGGGTCGTAGAACGCGGCACGAATCCGGCTCACCGCGACACCTCCCACTCGTAGGAGGCCGTCATGGCCAGCTCCCCGGCCAGCGTGAGCAGCATCGACGTCGCCGCCGAGATGCTCAGCCGCCCCAGGTCGTCGACGTCGGCCGGCGCCTGGTCGAACACCGCCGAGCGGGCCACCTTGATGCCCGCGACGATGTCGGTCAGCGGCAGCCCCGCCGGCCCGAACTGGCCGAACCAGGCGTCAAGGATCTGCACCGCCGTCGCGTAGGCCGCGCAGACGCCCTTGGCCCAGGCGTGCCCGGACGGGTCGCTGTGCTCGGTGCGGTCCGCCTCCCGCAGGGCCGTCTCGCCCCGCGCGGCCCACTCGGCGCGAACCTGCTCCGGCGAGAGCACCTCACGGCCGTTGAGGATCAGACGGCCGGTGTACGACACCACCGTGCCGCGCCGATCACTGCTGATGTTCGACCGGCCGGTCGCGCGGATGCTGACACCCGCCAGCGTCGGAATCCGAAGGGTCGGCATCAGCTTTCACCACCAACCGCGCGGCGGACCCGGACCTGCGCGAGCAGTTCCAGACCGAGAGGGTCGAGGTCGGCCTCGTCGACGTTGCTGGCCAGGCCGTAACGGCGCTCATCGAGCCACCGCCCCAGCCGGACGCCACCGACCACCGCGCCGACCAGGCCGACCGCGACAGCCGGAGAGTAGAGCAGGGCCTGCGGCACCTGCTCGGCGTGCTCGGTCAGCAGCCGGCCCGCGACCACCGCGATCGGGGCCGCGACCGCCGCACCGGCAGCGACCTTCGGCATCCGCGCCGACGTCGGCCGGTCAGCGAGCCGGCGGGACTCACGCTCGTCGCTGATCGCCTGGCGCAGCTCGTCGGCGACCGCACCCGGCAGCGCCGCGACCGACGCCGCCCGGTGCTCCAGCTCGACGTCCGACGCATTACGCAGGCTGGTCCGGTAGTTGGCCAGCGCGTCGGCCAGGTCCAGCGCCTTGGTCGGGGCCGTCATGCCGCCACCCCCAGCGCGTTCGTCAGGGCGGCCATCTCCCGCAGCCGCAGCAACGGACGCTGTTCCACCTCCGGCAGCGCGGACAGGGAGTTGTGCTCGACCAAGCCGTCACCACCGCGCAGCTTGGCCTCGTACGCGGCGGCGTCAGCCGCCGCCATCACCCGGCCCCGGTCCTCGTTGGCCGCCGCGTGAATCGCGCCGACGCTGGCCGTCACCGACACGGTGATGCCGTCGACAACCTCGATGGGCTCGCGCAGGGCGCTGATGACCCCCGCAGCCAGGTAGTGCGCCAGCGGCACCGACGACGGCGACACGAGCACGAACTCGTCACCGCCGATGCGGGCCACCACGGCGTCCTCGACGTCCTCCAGCGACGCCTGTAGCCGGCGGGCGATCTCCACCAGCAGCCGATCACCAGCGGCATGGCCCCAGGTGTCGTTGACCGGCTTGAACTTGTCCAGGTCCACCAGGGCCAAGTCGTAGGACTCGCCGTCCAGGTCGTCGAGCGTGGCCGACAGGCCCGCCCGGTTCGCCAGGCCGGTCAGCGGGTCCGTAGTCGCGGCCCGGCGGGCCTGCGCCAGCCGGGACCGCTGGGCGCGGGCCACCTGCGCGGCCCACACGTGCCCCGCCAGCGACAACGCGGCGACGGCCGGGACCAACATCTTCAACGCCCTCACTGGTCCACCTCCGACGCGGTCGCGGCGGCGTACGCCTCGCGGATCTCGCGCGAGATCCGGCCCCGGTTCTGGACGTCGTAGCCGTTGGCCACGGCCCACTGGCGCATCGCCGCCCGCTCGTCGGCGCCCTCACGGCGGTTGCGCTTCGGCGATGCCGCAGGCTCGCGGCGGCCGGTCGCCCGCAGTTCCTGGCGCACCTCGGCGAGCTGGCTCGCCAGCTTCTCGGCGGCCTCGGCCAGTTCGCGGCGCCGCTTCTCGGCGGCCTCGCGCTCCTGGCGCGTCGTCTCCTCCGCCTCGACCCGCTCGGTCAGCTCCTGCACCAGGCGGCCGATCCGCTCGGCGAGGTGGCGGGTCCGCGCGGCGCTGCTGTCGGCGGCGAGGCGCAGCACGTCCTCCACGCCCCGAGGGGTCGCCGGCGTGGCCGAGGTGTTCTCCGAGGCGGCCGGGGCCTGCGCGGTGGAGGTCTTGGTAACTCGGATGCCCATCGGCATCTGCTGCGCGGGAGCCGGCTGTCCCTGAGCAGCCCGCACAGCGGCGGCCCGGGTGGCGCTGTTCAGCGGCGGGGTCATGGTGGTCATGCCGGCATCACCGCCGTCACCGGCAGCAGCCCGCGCAGCGCCTTCAGAGCCTTGTGCTGCATCGACTTGACCACCGCCGGGGTCTTGCCCAACGCCTGGGCGGTCTCCTCGATCGACAGCTCCCGCAGGTACCGCAGCGTGATGCACCGCCGGTGGTCCGGGTTGAGCTGCTCGATCCCGGCCAGGACCGTCTCGCGGGTCAGGGTCGCCATCGCGGCGGCCTCCGGGTTCGGGGCCTGCTCGACCGGGGCCGCGTCGCGCAGCTCCGCCACCGGCCGCTCGCGCCGCTGGTGCGACAGCATGTGGTTGGCGGTCAGGTTTCGGGCGATCGTGGTGACCCACGCGCCGAAGTCGCCGCCCGGCCGGCGGAACGCCGGCAGGTTACGCAGGGCCCGCAGCCACGTCTCCGAGGTCAGGTCCTCGGCCACCTGGCGGTCCATCACGCGCCGGTAGATGAACCGGAACACCTGATCGACGTACCGGTCGTAGACCAGACCGAACGCTTCCGCGTCACCGGACTGCGCCCGCGCCACCAGCACAGACACGTCGCCGGCCATCGATCGAGGTAGGGTCTGCTCCGGATTTCTCCGGGCAGCACGTACCCTCATTGCTGGCATCTGAGCCTCCTTGGGGTGTGATGCCGCAGCCTCGGCGGGGCCCAATCCCGCCGGGGCCTTTTCTCTTTGGTCACCACAGCGACCAAAGAAAGGTCCAAGGTCTGTATGCAGACCTATCAACGTGCGGACAACGTTAAGTCGCCGATCGGTCACCGGTCAAGCTTTTCTGTATGCAGACCTTCAGACGGTCTAGTCTGTGCCCATGAGTACGGGCCCCACAGACGCTCGACCGCTACAAGTCCGCGTCGCTGACGACATTCGGCTGAAGATCGAAACGGGCGTCCACAGCCCGGGAGACCGGTTGCCCACGCTTGATGAGCTGGCGGCAGACAACCTCGTCAGCCTTGCTGTGGCACGCAAAGCGATCGACCTGCTGAAGCAGCAAGGGCTGGTCATCACCGTTCAGGGCAAGGGCACCTTCGTCCGGGAACGCCCGTCTGCCCGTCGGCACGGCATCGACAGGTACGCCAAGAGTCGCTGGAGGTCAGGGCAGGCAATCCTGACTGCCGAGGCAACGGCTCAAGGACATACCGCTGGTCAGATGCTGCGTGAGCTTGCTGAGACGCCAGCACCCGCTGTGGTCGCCGAACGTTTCAAAATCCCGACGGGCACCCCGGTCTGGGTGAGACGGCGCACCACCCTCGTTGACGACAGGCCCAATCAGCTCGCCGACTCCTACTTCGAGCTCGGCGTGGTTAAGGGCACGCAGATCCAGGACGAAGACACCGGCCCCGGCGGCAGCTTCGCGCGGCTGGAGGACGCGGGCTACGAGCTGGACGAGATCGCAGAGGAGTGGGCGGTCCGCATGCCCACCGGCCCAGAGAGTGCTGCGCTGCGTCTGCCAGCGGGAACTCCGGTCGTGGACCTGACCCGCACCACCTACGACGTCACCGGCCGCCCTGTCGAAGTCATGCTCGCCGTCATCGCCGGCGATATGGTCGAGATGTCGTACCGGTTCAAGATTCCTGACTAAGGCGGCACGTGCACATCACCTACACGGCCGCCACTACAGCGGCGCCCGACAGCACCAACGAAGACCTCTTCGCCGTCGGCGATGGATGGGCCTTGGTCTTGGACGGCGCTGGCCGGTACCCCGGAGAGTCAGGCGGCTGCATCCACCCGGTCACGTGGGTCGTAGCCCGACTCGGTCTCCACCTCACCAGCTGTCTAAGCCAGCAGCCCAAGCAGCCACTTACCACGATCGTTCGGTCTGCCGTAGAGGCCACCATGGCTGATCATGGCTCAACCTGCGACCTTAGCGACCCGCTCTCCCCCGGAGCAGCGGGAGCGATCGTCCGGGTCCGTGAGGACCGAATCGACTGGCTGGTGGTCGGAGACTGCGCAGTAGTCATCGACCAAGGCCCCAAGGGGTGCACGAGCGTCATCGACGATCGGGTCGACCACCTGCACAATGCGCCGATCGTCGAGGGCCAGGTGCGCACCTACTCACCGGCCTACGTCGCCACCGTTCGCAACAAGCCGGGCGGTTTCTGGGTGTTGGCCTCGTCGCCTGATGTGGCTGAACATGCGCTGGTGGGCATGCTGCCTGGGAGCCCGGCGGCAACCCAAGTCCTGCTGTGCTCTGACGGCATCTCCCGTCTCACAGAGCGCTACGAGTGGAGCTGGAAAGACGTCCTGGCCCTACATGGCTCGGCTGGGCCCGAGTCGCTTATCCGTGCGGTACGAGAGGCTGAGCGA
The DNA here is from genome assembly GCF_040652795.1 of Micromonospora sp. NPDC048170. Classification (NCBI taxonomy): domain Bacteria; kingdom Bacillati; phylum Actinomycetota; class Actinomycetes; order Micromonosporales; family Micromonosporaceae; genus Micromonospora; species Micromonospora sp. NPDC048170. Next base: position 17,387 of record NZ_JBEZMR010000047.1, on the reverse strand, counting down.
AGCGATCTGGAGCCGCAGCGCTGGCGGGGCAAGCGTCATGACGACGCGACTGTAGTCGTCATGCGGGTAACTGACGCATGATCATGGAATTGATCGCCGCAATCGAGCAGGGCAACGCCGCGAAGGACAACGAGGACTGGGTCCATGTCAGCCAGGACCTGGTGCTCGTGCTCGACGGCGCGACCGCGCGAACGGATACCGGGTGCGTCCACGGAGTTGCGTGGTTCGTCGGCGAGCTGGGCCGGGCGATCGTTGATCGGGCGAGCCAGTCGAGCCTCGCAGCCTCCGTTGCGGCCTCGATCCCGTACGTCGCGGGGTTGCATCCGGAGTGCGACCTGAGTCATCCGGGCACGCCGTCAGCTGCGGTTGGTGCGCTCCGGATCAGGGGTGACGTCGTCGAGCACCTCGTGCTGGGCGATGTTTCCGTGGCGCTGGATACCGGCGATCAGGTGCGAGTCATCACGGATGAGCGCGTGAGTCGGACGGCATCTGCTGAGCGAGCTGAGGCTGACCGGCACCCCATCGGGGCCCCGGCGAAGTCGGAGGCGCTGTTGCGCATGAAGCAGCAGGAGTTGGCGGCCCGCAATCGACCAGGTGGCTACTGGGTTGCCGAGACCAACCCAGCCGCCGTTGACCACGCCCTGACAGGCCAGACACACCTGGACCAACTGCGACGCTTCGCGGTGCTCTCGGACGGAGCAGCACGGGCAGTTGCCGCCTTCGGCCTGTACGACTGGGGCGGTGCCCTGGAGCTGATGCAGGCGGCTGGTGCCACTGAGCTGATCCGGCAGGTACGAGCTGCCGAGCGGAGCGACCCGCAGGGGATTCGATGGCCTCGCAACAAGTGCAGCGACGACGCGACGGCGGTGTTTGGGCTGATCAGCGGCTAGTGTCCGCGCTCTGCTGGACGCGCCGCATACGCGAGGCGGATGGTCCCCCACAGGTGTAGGAGACGGCGGAGCCGTATCGGATCGGATGCCGCCGCCGCGTAACGTCGATCGTGCCTGCACCTGCGAGCAACCAGCGCGGCCCCCAGCGTGACGCTGGGCGCCGCGCTGGTTTGTGAGGGAGTCAGACCGGCTCGTCGGTGGCGAGCAGCTCGGCGTGGAGCTGCCGCTGTACGGCCGGAACGGCGGCCGCGGTGGCCGCGATCAGCTCGGCCGCCGGTAACGCGTCGTGGTTTTCGGCACGCATGCTTGCCTGCTCTCCTGCCAGCGGAAATGCTGTCGTCCAACAACCAGGATGAAGGGTGGGTGCGAGGTGGACGTCTACGAGCTGCTGCGCGGCCTCAGCGATACCGAGGTCGAACTGCGGTGGAAGCCGACACGCGGCGGTCCCGTGATCCTCGCGATCTTCAGCGAGAAGGGCGGCGTCGGGAAGACCGGCCTCACCAATGGCCTCGCAGCAGTGGGTGCCAAGAACGGGCTGCGGGTGCTGGTCATCGACCTCGACCCGCGCGCCACCGCCACCAGCGAGCTGGGCGTGGAAAAGCCGGAGTACTCGATCAACGACCTGCTCTACATCGACGCGAGCGACCCGAATCCTGTTGATCCGCGCGGATTGGCTGCGGACGCCATCCTGCCCGCTGGCGAGGGCTGGCCGGACAACGTGCATGTGCTCGCTGCCGAACGCGCGCTCGGTAACCGGGAGTTCGACAACACCTCCGGCATGGAGCAGCGGCTACGGCTGTCGCTCGACGGGGTTGCCGAGAACTACGACCTGGTGCTGATCGATGTGCCGCCTCGGCCCGGCGGCAAGTTGATGACCGCGGCCGCGCTCACCGCCACGCACGCGCTTCTGCCGGCGACTCTCGATGAGGATGGCTACATCGGCGTCCACGACGGCCTGATCTCGCTGCGACGCGCCCGGATGAATCACGGGCTGGCGCCGCTGGTTGTCGTCGGCGTCCTTCGCAACATCGTGGACCGCCGCCGCAGCGGCCTCGCCGAGACCTTCGACGAGAAGCTCGCCCAGGAGTACCCGCCGCACTCACCTGACGGCCCGCGGCTCCTGGACACCGCCGTCCCGAAGTACGTCATCCGGCAGGAGTCCCGCAGTGCCCGCGTGCCGTTCACGGCGGCGGGCACCGCAGAAGCCACGCTGCTCGAACGCGCATACTGCCGGACCCTCAACTGCGTCGCGGAGGTGGCCTGACCCATGAGCAAACTGCTGGGACAAGCACGTGGGCGAGCCCTCCAGCGCGCCGGTGACGCGGAACGAGACCCCGCCGAAACCGCTGTCACCACCGCCAGCACGCCCACAAGCAGCAACGCCAGCCAATCAACCAGCAACAACGCAAGCGTTGAAGCTGGCATCAAAGATGGCAAGACAGAAAGCGAATCCGCCAGCCAGAAGGCAGGCGCACTAGACAGCATTTCCGCTAGCCAGAAGGCTAGCGATGACGCCAGCAATCACGATGGCAACAGCGCCAGCTTTACTGCTGTCTCTGATGCAAGGCGATCAGCAAGCAAGGCCGCCAGCGCGGGTGACAGCAGCACTGCAAGCAAGGTCGCCAGCGCGCGTGACAGCGGTACTGCAAGCAAGGCCGCCAGTGTGCGTGCCAGCGGCAGTGCAAGCAGCGCTCGCCCAGGAGCCGGCAGTGTCGCGAGCAGCAGGGCTAGCGAAGAAGCCAGCATTTCCGCCAGCAGAAAAGAGCGCCCCGGCCGTCGACGTGGGCGCCCTCGCGGCCCTGAGCGCGTAGCCCTGTCCGTACGGATCCAAAGCGAAGTAGACGACGCCTTGACTCATGCAGTGGATCAGAGCGGACTGGGACCGCAAGAGATCGTCGAAACCGCACTCACTGAATGGCTGAGCCGACACGGCTACATCCGAAAGAAGTAAGCGCGGGCGAGGTCACCCGGCCCGGAGCCGGGCCGGGTGACCTCGGACCAGCCGCCCTGGCCCGGGAAAGTCAAAACCCCGGCGGCATACCCGCAAGGGGTAGGGGCGACCGGGGTCTTCGCAGCTAGCATAGCGCGTCTGTCGCTGCGGTGCGGAATAAGGGTGGGCTGTGGTGGGACCGGCTGAGTTGATGGTCCTGGAGCGGCGGTTGTCGGCCGAGCGGCTGGGACCGTACCGGGCGGCGTGCGGTGGGGATCTTGCCGCCGCTGTGGCGCTCTACGAGTGGAACGCCGAGGTTTCCGGGGCGCTGGGCACCACGTTGGGCCATCTGGAGGTGCTGCTCCGCAACGCCATGCACGACGCGCTGACCGTATGGTCGACCGCTTGCCACGGCGAGCCGCGCTGGTACCTGGACCCCGGTGACCTGCTGACCGTGGACGCGGCTCGTGACGTGGCCACCGCGCGCCGCCGCGCGACTCGTGACGGCCGCACCGAGGCTCCTGGCAGGGTGGTCGCCGAGCTCACGCTCGGCTTCTGGCGCTACCTGGTGGCCAGCCGGTACGAGCGCACCCTGTGGCTCGATTGCCTCCGCCAGGCGTTCCCGCAGTTGCGGGGGCGCGGTATGCGCCGCGACGTCAGCGACGCGGTCCGTGACCTTCACCTGGCCCGCAACCGGATGGCGCACAACGAGCCGATGTTCAACCGGCCGATCGACGAGCTGCGGACGACGGCGCTGCTGGTCGCCGGATGGATCTGCCCGGTGTCCCGTCAGTGGATCGAAGCGCGGTGCCGGGTGCCTCACCTACTGGCCAGCAGGCCCGGACAGCCGGCGTGGGACAGACGCGACGCGCAGCTGGAAACGAGCGTGCTCGGCCAGCGCGACGGCCTCATCGACGATCACGCCGTGCCGGTACAGCACGGCTAGCTGACGGTCGGCGAGGTGGTCCAAGGCGTCGCGGATCACCGCCACGGGGTGGCCGGTGCGCTCGGCTAGCCGGGGCAGTGTCGTGTCGGTGAGCTGGGCCCGGCCCGTGATGACCAACGTTCGGGAAAGCCACGCTAAGGGTGATCTTGGTTCGGGTTGAAGTGGGTCCCGGAAGGAGGTTGTGGGACGTTTCCGGAACCATGCTCGGCGCGACCACCGCCCCCCACCGTGTGGCGAGTCCGTGACCGCCATCGCCGCGCACTGGGGCGTGGGCCGCTCCACGCTGTACCGGGCGCAGCGACCCGACGGCGGCGCGGATCAGTCGTCGTCGGCTTAGCGTGACTTTCCCGAACGTTGGTCCTCAAGCGCCTGGATGGCGAGGTGGAAGCGGGCGTGCTCGGCGAGCTCGTCGACGTCGTCGACGGGTACACCGTGGCGGCGCAGCACGGCGTAGCGAGAGATGGTGAGGTGGCGCAGGGCGTCGCGGAGCAGGGGCGTGGGATGGCCTGTGCGGGCCTGCAGGCGGGTCAGGGTGGTGTCGATGCCGTCCAGGTCCGTGCAGGCGACGACGGCGGCCACAGCGGCCGCCAGGGCGTCGTCGAGCATCACCGCGGCTGCCGTTGCCGGCGTCCTCGGCGCCGCCGGCACCGGGTCGCCGAGGGCTGCGAGCGCGGTGTTGAGCGCAGCGCGGATGCGGTGCCGTTCCCACGCGTGGCGGCCGGCGCGCAGCTGCTCGGCGAGGTCGGTCAGGGTGTACTCCCACTGCGCGACGGTCGTCGGGTGGCGTGGCTGCACGGCCCGCTCGATGACCCGTGGGGCGGGCACGCTGCGGATCCGGCCGGTGTCGACGTCGGCCTGGTGGCGACGCTGGGCGGTACGCAGCTCGTAGGCGCGTTGCCGGCAGGACCGGTCGCAGTAGCGTCTGCGCCGGCCGGTGGTGGGCTGAACGATGGCGTTGCCGCACCACCCGCACGGCGTCTCGATCTCGCGTTCGGTGTTGGCAGTCATTGGACCGCAGCTTTGCGTCTGGCATCGCGCAGGATCTGCTTGGCGTAGGACTCCGACGCACCGGTGAGCGACGCCAGGAGACCGCCCAACCGGGGGCTGGAAAGCGGTACTCCCTGTGACAGCAGCACCACCAGGCCCGATTCGATCCGGTCCCGCTTCGACGTCGGCGGCCGGCCAGCCGGGGTCGACAGCTCAGCGGCCTGGTGTGGTCTCGGGGCGTACACCGCTCGCTGCCGCACGGGCGGTGGAGTCTGCCGAGGCACGAAGATGGGCACGGTAGCGGTCGGCGGCAGGTATCGGCCGGCAGCGTCCAGGGCAGCCGCGACACGCCGGCCGATCGCCTTGGGGCTGTCCTGCGCACTCACCGTCACGGTGAGACCGCCTGCGAATGGGAGGCCCTGTTCACGGATCCGGATCACCAGGTATCCGGCTGCTTCCATCTGTTCGGTCAACCGCCGGTCCTGGTCGATCCGCGAGCGGTGCGCCAACTCGTCGTACTCGACGACGATGCGCTCCTCGGCGTCGACCAGGTCGCGCATTCCGCGCACCGGCGGTGCCACCGATGGATGCCCGCTGTAGCGCAGTCCGGTGGCTGCTGCCACGGCGACAAGTACCTCGCCCTCGCGGCCCCCACGCGTGGCGTAGCAGGCGGGGCAGCCACGGCCCCTAGTCCGATCAGCGACCTTCTGCTGCCACGTGTGCTCCCGCGCGCACCGCCACCACACCGCTCGGTTCGACCGGGCGGAAAGCGTCCTCGGGTCCAAGCCTCCGTTGAGGTCCACCGCCCACTGCGGCATCAGCATCGGCGCGGCCTGTGGCAGCCGCGGTGCCGGCCGGCGTCCCCCCGCACAGGTCGGACAGCCACGTCCGCGTAGCGCCCGTACCTCGACCTTGGCGTCCCACACGTGGCCAGCCTGGCACCGCCACCACACCCTCGTCGTCGACCCGCATCGCAGCTGTGCCGGGTCGAGTCCGGGGTTCAGGTCAGCTGCCCACTCGGCCAACAGATCGGGTCGACCGACACTGAGACCGGGATGGCGGACACGAGGGCACTGGCCGCACCGACCGGGCGCGGCGGCCTTGCTCGACACCATCGCATGCCAGACGTGCCCCGCCGAGCAGCGCCACCAGACTCGCGTACGTGAGCGGATCGAAACGGTCGCGGGATCGAGGCCCGGGTTGAGATCACGCGCCCACATGGCCAGCAGCTCGGGCACACCCGCCACCGCCCGCAGCGCCTTCTTCCCCGTGCGGCCAGAACTCACCACCACCGCAGGACGTTGAACAGAACTCACATCGGCCAGCATGCCCGGTCGGTCTGTCACCCCCACAACGTGAACTACGGTGGCCCGTCCCGAAGGGGCGGGGCGGCGGACGCCGGACACACGACGGCGGCCGGCACCGTTGAGCGTCCGACACGGCCCTGCGCCGGCCAAAAGTCTGCCTTTTTTTCCAACTTGCTCCGGCAGCGCCGGGCGTCGACGACGTCGACGTCGGGGCCGTGCCCGGCGACAAGAGCCTCTTCTTCTCCAACTTGCTCCGGCGGGGCCAGGACGTCGACCGGGGTGGCAACGCCTCCGGTCGAGGGCCCTGGGTGGTTCCCCGCGATCTGCCTTGGGTGGTTCCTCGGTCGTGGCCCTGGGCGCTTCCGAAAGTCCACCTCGCCTGCCGGCGTGCGGCGGCACGTCAGGACGCTGGCAACGCCCCGGTATGGCTGGTCGACAACTTCTTCGGCACGTCGACGAGCGCGCACTTGAAGTTCAGGCCCGCGCCGCCTGCCCCTTCCCGGCAACGGTCGGTTCCTGTGTTTGGCGGCCAGCCGCGCATATCTTGCTGCGCGCCTGGTGGGTTTCATCTGGTGACGCAGCTCGCCGCGCTCGTTGGCGCGGCTTGGACCACTGGGAGATCCGGCATGTCGTTCTACATCAGTGACTTCGTCGCGGACGTGGGTGCCGCGAACGCGGCGTGGTTCGCGGACGCCGACAACACCCTCGGTGAGAGCGTGGCCGTCGACAACGGCGACGGCACGGTGACGATCGACGAGGACCAGGTGGGGTTGCTGGGCGAGTTGTACGGCGACGACGAGGTGCCTGGGAGTCTCGGCGAGAACGAGGACGGCCTGTTCGTGCGGTTGCCGTACGAGCATCCCGACGGGTCCGGCAACACCGAGTTCCGGTTGACCGAGCGGTTCCTGCCGGCGTCACGCGCGCACGGCGGGGCGGGGCTGCGGTCGCGTCACTGACGTTGCGGCGGCCCGAGAATGCAAGGGGGTGTGTCCCCTCTAAGACGTCATGCCCGGGGCGGCTGGCTCGTCGACGAGCTGGTCCGTCTGGCCGGTGATGCCTGGGTGTGGTCGCGGATCGCGGTGGTGATCGGGTCGCGATCAGGGTGGTGATCGCGGTGATCCGGCGAGGGATCAGGGTGATCAGTTCGGCGGTGTGGCGGGTGGTCGGGGAGAAAAGTCGGGAGCGGTGTGTGGGGTCTCCCGCTGACTGGCTCGCAAAAACCGGCGGGTACGCCGTCCCAGCCTGCCCCGGAGCACCGGCCGTACTCGTGGTCAGTGCGGTGGGGCGAGGCGGGTGCGGATGGTGGCGAGTCGTTCGGTGAGGGTGGGCACCTGGTCGCGTTGGCGGTAGGGCAGTGGCGTGCCGGTGTGGCAGTGCGGGCAGTGCTCGCCGGCGTGCCAGTCGGGGCCGGTCGGGTCGGGCCGGGGGTAGGTGATCGCGCAGGTGTCGCAGACGAGCAAATGTTCGCGGTCGTGGTCGTCGCCGAGCTGGGTGGGGCTGGTGTGGCGGCGGGCCCGCCAACTGGTCCTGGCCCAGACGGCGGCGACCTGGTCGTCGCGGTGGGCCCGGTAGTCCTCGAGTGCCGTCTGCTGGATCTGCGTCCAGGTGGCCTGGGGTGGCTGGTGGAGCTGGTCGACGTCGTAGCCGCGCAGGAGCCGACCGGTGGCCAGGGTGGCGGCAGCGGCACGCAGCCGGGGGTGGTCGTGGTGGGCGGCGGCGAGCAGCTGCTCGGCCTGCCGGTGCCAGGTGGTGGTGTGCCGGTCGGTCAGCATCTGGCGGGCCGGGCCGGCCCGGTCGGGGTCGTCGGGGTCGGCCCACCAGTGCAGGAGCGCGTCGACGAGCTGCGGGTCGTCGTCGGCCAGCGCGGGCAGGTCGGCCGGGTACCAGTGGGTGAGCATGTCGCCGGCGGCGGCACCCAGGAGTCGGGCAACCTGCTCGACGGCGTCGTGGACCTCGCGGAGCCGCTCGACGCGGTCGTGGCGGGCGGTGTCGTCGTCGGCCTGGTCCAGGTGGTGTTGGGCGCGGGCCTGCGCGGCGATCCGCCCGGCGAGCAGCCGCGGCAGGCTGACGTGGGTGACGGTGGCGCCGGAGAGTTGCCACACCGGCTGGTCGACCACCGCGGCGGCGGGGTCGCGTACGAGGCCGCAGGCGGCGATGACGAGGGTGCGGGCGTCGGCGATGTCGCGTCCGGCCTGCCCGCCGTGGACGAGGTTGCCGCGGCTGGCGGCGGCGAGCTGCTTGTCGGCGGCGGCGAGGAAGGTGGCGGCGCGGGCCTGCGTGGTGGTCAGCAGCAGCAGCGGCGGGCAGTGCGGCCACCGGCCTTCCCACGCCCTGGCTTCGGTGTAGGCGAGGTAGCGGTCGACTTTCTGCCGCAGCACGGCCTGGGTCATGGTGGCGAGGTCGACCTCCACGAACGCGGCGGCCTCGCCGGCGACGTCGGCGTGCGCGACGTCGACGAGCAGCATCGCGTCGGGGGTCAGCCGCCGCTGTCGGGTACCGTGACCCGGCCGGGTGGACTGCCATTGCTGCCAGCCGGCCCGGTCCGACCACCACTGCCGCAGTCGCAGGCCTGCGGCGGGGCCGTGGTCGCGGACCGCGAGCCACGTCTCGCCGATCGCGGCCGCGTGGGCCACGTGCAGTCCGGACGGGTGCTGCCGGCCTGGTGCGGCCGCCGTGCCGGCCACGAGGCGGGCGCCGGCGACGCGAAGCCACCAGTGCCGGGGCGCGGACCCCGCTTCCCGGCCCGGGCGGACCGCGTCGACCAGGCCGGCGGCACGGAGTCGGTCCAGGCGGTGGCGGACCGTACGGACCGGTGCGGCGGTGGCCCGGGCCAGCTGGTCGGTGGTCAAGATCCGATGATCGTTGAGCAGGACCAGCAGGTCGTGTGACGGGCCGCCGGAGGTCCGTAGCCGCTGCACGAACGCCCGATCCGACACGACGGCGCTGCCTCCCGCGATCTCGCTGCCTCTGGCCACCACCGGTGACACAGACAGTGTCAGTCGCCTGTCGAGCCGAATCTGTCACAGGCGGCGCGACCTGCGGTGTGAGAGCGGTCAGGGTTGCCGTTCGGGTCCGAAGCAAACGGCAACCGATGACAGGGCACCAAGCGGACAACCAACCCTCCGCTGCACAACGCACAGCGCCTTTCCCCGCACGCAGCGCATCGGGCATCATGCATGCCCATGGGACTTCTGGACTCGCTGCGAAAGCGCCGTGCCGTCAAGGAACTCGAACTGCATCGTTGGGCCAACCATGCCGCGCTGATGGAGACCGCTGCGGGGCTCTCCGTCGCGGTGGTGCAGTGTCACGACGACACCTGGCAGTTCGTCGAGCGTCACGCCTCCCGCCGTGATCACTGGAGGTCTCCTGACCCGGCGCCGATGTCAGACCGCCAGGATTCGATGGTTGAGGTGCGGCTGTCCGGGCCTCAACTGGCCATAGCCATTGAAGCGCTGGCCATCGTCGCCGACATCCCGTTCATGCGAGGTCACTACACGGCGGAGTCTCGGGCGATCGCCACAAGGCTGTACGTCGAGATCCGCGACGTCCTCAAGCAGTACGACGCGGGTGAACCTGGCGTCGCCATCCCTGCCATCGTCCTCGATGACCAGATCGGCACGGCGCCCACCGGCGGTGGGCGATGATCGACCGAGGTGCGCCCGGATCCGGGTCGCGTTCGTGCGCGTGGGCGTGGGCGGCTCGCGGAACTCGCGTATCGGCGGCCCCTGACCGACACCCGGGCGGTTCTCGGTGACCGCCACGGATGCCGAGCACCCGCGGTACGGCTACGGCCGGGGCGGGCGGCCGCTGTGGTCGTCACGTGACCGCGACGCGGAGAAGCTGCGTAAGGTGCTGCGCCAAGCCGGGCTGCGGGATTTCGACGAGCGGCACCTGGACGGCTTCGCGGTCGAGGGCGCCAACGCCAGCCAGGACGGGCCAGAGCCGTTCATCGTCACCTACTGCGACACCGTCGGCGTGCCGGAGACTACGGCCCGTTACCGGGCGATTCTGGAGCGAGCCGGCTACCAGGTCGAACCGGACCCGCTCGACGAGCGGGCGCTGCTGGTGCCACGACAGACCACCCAGGCGACAACGGCGGCAACGGGGCGGCGGATGATGGCGACCGCCGTGGTGTGCGCGGTAGTGGCCACGTTGGCGCTGCTCGCCTCCTGGACCGGATCCGGTGCGGTGCGGCTCGCCGGTGGAGTCGGCTCGGCCGTGTGCGGCGTGCTGGCGGCGTTCCTGGCCGGCTTGTGGTACCGGCGCCGCGCGGGCCTGGACTGAGACTCGCCGCTGTCACCACGAGGTGAGGATTCTGGGAACGGATGTGAGGGTGGCTGGTCCGCGCGGCCAGCTGCCGCCCCCACCGCTTCGCGCGCGCGTTTTGTCGTCTGCACGTTCACACCCGACACCACCTCGACCGCATGGCAGGCCGAGTTGCGGTTCCGGCGCAGTTCAGGGCACCCCTCGCGGTGTCATTCTGAGATTCGGCGCGCGTGACTACCGTCGACGGTGCCGCCCGACCGCCGGCCCCTGATCCGGGCTCCCCCGCCCCGGTTCGCAGGTCTTGTGGGTTCGCACGTTCCCCAGCCCGGCCGGCTCGATGCCCTGGCTGATCCGCGCCCGTGTCACCTGGCCGATCGTGAGCCTGATCGCCGTGGTCGGGTCCCGTGTCGTGGTGACCAGTTCGGTGGGGCCGTGCGGCTTCGGGGGGAGAAAAAGGGGGCTGGCACTCCTGGGGTCTCCCACCATGTTCCCCACGGACATCACCCCGGGGGCACCCCGGCCGGCACCGGCTCGCCGTTACCAACACCTACGACCGGCCGGGGCGACCAGGAACCCGACGCGCGGCTGCCCGACTGAGCGGCCTCCTGGTCGTCACCGCGTGAGCGTCGCCCAGACCTGGCTGGCGCCGATCGGGTCGATGGCGCGCAGGTTCACCGGCACGTCGAGCACGACCAGATGCGCGCGGCCGGAGTTGTCCGGACCCGGGGCGATCAGGTCCTGCACAGCCGTCTCGATCGCGCCGTCGGCAGCGCCGGGTTCCGGTACGCCCAGCAGCTTCGCGGCGACCTCGGCCGGGAACGGGCCGCCCTGCCACTCGATCTCCCATGTTCGCCCACCCTTGCCTTGCCACCAGTCGAGGTTGGTAGCGCCGTTGAGCGCGCAGGTGTCCCGCAGAGAGGACATGACCCGCCCCAACGCCTCGAAGTACCGCTGCGGGTTGGCCACCAGGTGGTGCGACTGATCCGTCATGGACTGCTCAACGAACCGAGCCGGGGTCAGGTCCGCCTGTGCCCCTGGTGATCCCGGGCGTGACCGTACCGATCATCGGCTGATCCTCACGGTCGATCCCGGTGTCCCTCGTGGCCCCGGGGAGAGTTTTCTGTCGCCTGGGTTCGGGGTCGTTGGTTCAGCCGTCGCCGAAAAACGCAGGCCACCGGGTACGGCGAGTGTGGAAACTCGTCAGCGCGTGAGCTGCCCTACCCGCGCGTTTCGCGGCCCTTTACCGGCAGAGATCCGACCCGCCCCTACCCGCCGAGGCTGGTGGATCACCGGCGGGTGCCCGCGCCGAGGGCTGGCGGCCAGCCTGCCGGGCGCCGTTGGCGGCCGATCACCAACAACCGCGCGGCCCCGACCCAACCCGGACCCTTCCCCGCGCTGGTTGGCATCACCGCCGTCGGTGATCGGCGGTACGCAGGGCGCACTGATGGCGTCAGATCGTCGTTCGGATCGCCAACGAACCGGTGATCGGATCAGTGTTCGAACACTGATCCGATCAACGACTGGTTTTTGTTCGTGTTGGTGATCGGTCGCTGTTTCGTCGGTGATCGGTCGGTGGTTCGTCGCTGATCGGCGCGCGGCCACGGCAGGGCCATGGGCGGGGCGGACAGGGTTGCCCTGCCCGTCCCGTCCCGGGGATCCGGATCCGGTAGCCAGGTGATTGGACGGATTGGCCAGTCGCTGGTCCTGGGTGAGGGTGGGCTGCTCGTGCGGTGTCCCGCTGGCGGCGGGGTCGCGGTGCGGCGTGGTCCGGCTGGGTGCCGGATCGCCGGGAACGGCCGCCTGGTGCTGGGAGGCGGCCGGGTGGTGAGACCTGGGTGCGGACCTACGCGCGTCCCGCCCCGTCCCGTCCCGGGAGACCCCGGGACCTGAATCCCGACGCAGGTCTGGGCGCGGGTCTGCGGACAGACCCGTGCGCTTGACCTGGTCGAGTTCGCACCCACGACCTGGACCTGGACCTGAGTCCGGACCTGCGTCAGACCTGGGTCCGGATCTAGGTCCGACCACAGGTCTGACGCAGGTCTGGCGCGGGTCTTGGTCCAGGTCGTCGAGGAAGGACGCGGCGCTGGCCAACGGTGTCCCTCCCTGCTGCTGAGTGACCGGCGGCGGGCCCGGAACCCGGCGGCGGTGGTGGGGAGCGTGGTCCGGCTGGCGGCCAGGTCGCTGGCGTCGAGCGGTCGCGGTGTCCGGCTGGCTGTCGGGTCGCGTGCGGCGGTGTCCGGCTGGCTGCCAGGTCGCGCAGGGTCGTGCGGGCTGAGCATGCACGGCAACGGGCGGTGTTGCAAGCAGGCGTACCGAAACGTCGGTTCCCGACCCGACCCGTTCCCGTCCCGACCCGGGGATCTGGATTCCGAAGGCTCGCGACCTGCCGGATCTGCAGGTTTCCGGCCGGTCCCGGCCGGACACCGGCCGGGGCAGGCGGTCTTGCCCTCGCCGTTCGGGCACAGGTTCGCGCGCGCTGGTGGGCGGTAGGTGGGATACCTCTTATCAGTCGGCCCCGGTACGCCGGCCGCTTCACCGTCTGCCACCAGGGGAGGTGGCTTGAACACGGGTGAGGGTTCAGGCGAGCGGTCCCCGTCGTTGGATTCCTCGTTGGAACCCTCGTTAGATCCCTCTGGTGAGCGCGGTCCCATGAACAGCGGGTGCCTGCCCTCGCTCGGCCGGCGGCGGGGTGCTCCACGAGGATCGAGCGGCCATCCGAGCCTCGTGAAGCACCTGCGCCTACCAGCTGGCCCTGTAGTTGGCCCTACGGGCGGGGCCGGGCGGCGTGGCAACTCTTCCCGGCTGCCGGGGATGTCGGTAAGGGTGTGCGGTGATCTTCGACATTGCGCTGACAAGGGCGGCCGGGAGCGGTTACCAGTCGTCCTTGGACATCATGTTTTCGAGCTCCGGTGCGTTGGGCACGTGATCGGCAACTGTTTCGACACCACGTTCGTCAGGGACGGTGGCCCCGGGACCGCAACCGTTTGCATTCGTCCGCCGTCAACCCGTTACCCGTTGGTAGCGCCGATCGGTGGACACGGCGAAGGGTGCGCGCCATCGACGGCTAGGTGTCACCTCTACCGCACCACACCGTCGAAGGGCAGCACGGCCGGCACCCGGGGAGTGACGGGTGCCGGCCGCACGTCCTACCGGGGGAGCGCGAGGGCTGTGGCGGCGGGCGAGGACCAGCGCGGCGAGCTGCCCAGCGACAACGGGCTAGGTAACGCCGGCCGAGGATGGACAGCCGGCCGGGACGATAACGCCTACGCGCGGCCAGACCTCCTGCCGGTCATCGACCGGCTACGCGGCAACCAGGGCCGTTTCCCGCATGGTCGACGCTGAGCAGCAACGGCTCACCAGCGGCCGGAACGCACCGATGCCCACCAGCGCGCCCGCTGCCACCCCGACCCCCGCGGCGGACCGCGAACTGGAGGAACTACGAACCAGGTCCAGGCGTATCACCCGAGAACTCGCTGCCCTTGGCCGGCGAATGCACAAGCTGCGCCGGCAGATCGAGGCCCACCAGAAGCGCCGATCCGTCTAACCCAGCCACCCCCGGCTACGCGACTCCACCACCCGTTCACGGTGGCCAACCTGCCGCATGCCATGCGCCGTGTGTCCCGCCCTGGTCAACCAAGGGGTCGAGTATCGAAACTGAGCCGCTGTCCCCAGCAGCGTCGGGATTGTGGTGCGGGGCCGGCGCCCCACCCCTGTGGCGCCGGCCCCCTGCCGCGCCGTCGACGGGTGCCACACGGGGGAGGGCACTCTTCGTCGGCGGCGCATCCCCTCGCCGTGATCATCGATCGAGGCCGTCGATGGTGACGGCACCGCCGGGGGCAAGGTGACCTTGCCCCCGGGGGCGTCGAGGTTGGCGCGTCTTGTGGGTTGGCGCGTTGGGGCCGCCGTGGCGGGCTTGGCCGGGTCAGTGGTGCAGGCGGCGCAGCAGCGTGCCGCCGTGGGTGTGGTTGTGTAGGTAGTCGGCGAGTGCTGCCAGGGCGGCGCCGGGCGGTGGTGGTTGCTCAGGCTGGCGGGTGCGGGCGGGTCGGCATTTCGGGGCGGGGCCGCGTCGTTTCAGGGGGGCGCCCACGGCGGCGGCGTGCAGTTTCCGCACCTCGGCGTCGATGGCGTGGATGCCGGTCTCGCCGCGTAGTGGCAGGGGTGGCTCGTCCCAGGTGTCGGCGTCGTTCGGCGGCTGGAGGCCGTTGAGTGGGTCGGCCTTGGTGGTGGCGGCGTGGAACACGCTCAGCGCGGCGGCGGCGTAGGTGCGGGCGGCCCGCTCGGCGCGTTCGGCCAGGTCGGTGACGTGTGTGGTGGCGAGGGTGGCGCGCTGGCGGGCGGTCTTCTGCCACAGCTGGTGCACTTTGGCGGCCTGTTTGGTCACCGTGGCGGGCAGGACGGCGGCGGGCGTCGGCGGTTCGATGTTCGCTTCGCTCTCGGCCGCGAGCTGCATGGCGCGTGCGGTGCTCCACGCGGTGACCAGCGCGCGGTAGAACGTGCGGTGCTGGCCGAGCAGCTCGTCGGCTCGTGCGGGCCACGGCTCGGCGTCGGCGCCGTCGGGGTGCCGGGCGGTGACGGTTGGATAGGCGGCGGTGTGTGCGGCGTGCTGGTTGCGGTAGAAGTCGCGGCCCCGGTCGGTGATGCGGTAGCCGTCCGCGCACCTCTCGGCCAGCGGCGGTATGTGCCGGTCGATCAGCACGTGCTCGATCGTCTTCGAGTAGCCCCAGGTGAGTGGTTGGCCGCGCTGGTCGACCGCCCACAGCAGGGCCAGGACCTCCCACGCGCGCTCACTGAGTCCGACCTTCGGTTTCGTGCCGGTGTCCAGGGAGGTGCCGGCGCGGGCGGCGGCCCGGCCGGCCCGGGTCAACGCCACGGTGTGCATCACCCCGAACGCGGTGCCTCGGATGTTGCGGGTGATCAGCCCCCGGCTGGCCAGGGCCGCCATCGTGGAGCCGTTGCCTTGGTTGTCCCACCCGTGCATGTCCAGGCGTGCCTGCAGGTCGGTGACGCCGAAAGCCCTCCGGTCGGAGGGATCGTGGGCGAAGTCGATACGCCGCCACTCGACCGCCGGGGTGCCGTCGAACATTCCCCGGGCCGCGTCGCGGCGCCGGCTCGCTTCTTTCTGCTGGTCGATGTCGTAGATGGCGCGCAGGGTGCCCTGCTGACGGTCGTTGAGTTCCGTCCAGGCGGCCACCGCCGCCGGCGAGGTGCGGGCCTTGGTGGTCATGCCGCCGCCCCCTCGGCTGATTCCGTCGAATCGTCGCCGTCGTCGACGGTGAGGTACGCGGCGAGGGTGTAGGCGGGGGCCCGGTCGAGGCGCTGGCCGCCGTGGTCGTAGCGGCGGGTGGTGCGGGCGTCGGCGTGCCCGAGTTGCTCCTGGACGTCCTCCAGGCGGGCGCCGGCGTCGCGGGCGAGGGTGGCGCAGGTGTGCCGCAGCACGTGCGGGCTCATCTTGACGGGGATGCCGGCGGTGGTGGCGAGGCGGCGCAGCAGCCGCCACACCGCGCCCCGGTCGAGGCGGGCGCCGCTGGCGGTGGCCACCAGCGGCCGGCGCGGCCGAACGCCGGCCTGCCCCGCCGGTACCGGCAGCCCGGCGGCCGCGAGGTCGGCGCGGCCGGCGAGGTAGGTGTCCAGGCGGCGGGTGACCGGGGCCGGCAGCGCCACCAGGTGCTCCCCGCCCCCTTTGGCTACGAACCGCAGGACGCGGTGGTTGCGGTTGTGGTCGAGCTGCTCGACGTCGGCGCCGACGAGCTCGCCGACGCGCAGCCCGGTGTAGAGCAGTAGGGCGACGACCGTGGCGGTGCGGGCGGCCTGGGGGCCGGTGTCGGCGTCGGCGGTGGCGAGCAGCGCCTCGGCCTGGGCGCGAGACAGCCCGGGGGTCTTGGAGCGCTTCTGGTCGGTCTTGGGTTTCTGCTTGGGGTTGATGGCGGCGGGGTTGGCCCGGTCGGTGCGGTCCTCGGCGATCAACCACGAGTAGAACGCGCTGACGGCGGCGAGGCGGCGGGCCCGGGTCGCCGCCGACGCGCCGCCGGAGGCCTCCTGGGCGCGCAGCCACGCGTGGGTGTGCACACGGCGGGCCTCGGTGAGCGGGTCGACGTCGGAGGCGGCCAGGAACGTCAGCCAGTGCCGCAGGTCCCGCTGGTAGGCGGCCCGGGTGTGTGGGGAGGCGTACCCGATGAGCCACTCGCGCAGCAGCTCCTCGAGTTCACCGCCGCCGGCGGCGGCCCCCACGGTGGGGGCCCCACCATGGGGGGCCGCGACGGCGGGCAGCAGTTCGCCGGACAGCACGGTCACCGGATCCTCCGATCGCGTTGTTCGGCGCTATCGAGAGCGCCACGGTCGGCTGGCGGCAGCTCGGCGTCCAGGTAGACGGTGACGCCGTCACCGGATCGGCGCGGCCGCGGTGAGCTCTCCCGAGTGATGGTGAGGGCCTGGCCGATGGCCAACGCCGCGGCGTTGGCCTGGTCGACGTCGTCGGCGACGATCCGCACCCTGATCATTGGCTTGTCGGTGGTCATGCGGTGCGGCCTCCCGGGTGGTCGGAGATGATCGGGGTGCGCGGGTCGGGGCCAGTTCGGATGGTCCCGACCCGCGCGTGGAGCAACCCGGCGAGGTGTCCGCTCAGGCACCGGTTCGCAGGTTGAACATGGTGCCGGCCTCGCCTGCGGTGTCCAGGGTGGTCCGCAGCGTGTTGACGGTCGAGGCGACGGCAAGCAGCTTCGTCGCGGCCTGGGTGACGTAGTGGGCGGCGCTACCGGGCGGCGCGTCGCCGTCGTCTTCCGCGTAGGAATACAGCCGAGGGCTGTCGGCGAACTGCTCGGTGCGGGCGCCCAGCGCTTGGAACAGCTCGGCGAGGTTGGGCATCGCGTCGCGCAGGATGAGACAGACGTCGCTGACCACGTTCGGCGCCGGCAGCGCCTTGGACACGTCCTGCGGGTGGTCGGTCACGGTGGCCAGGTAGCGGGCCAACTCGCGGATCTGGGCCACGGCGGCCAGGGTGTGCTCCCGGCTGGGCTGGTCGTGCGGGTGCAGGTGCGCGATGAGGTCGGCGGCGGGCATGGTCT
>NZ_JBEZMR010000046.1:0-41661 GCF_040652795.1 Micromonospora sp. NPDC048170 | reverse complement strand
CGAAAAGCATGCGACGCTCAAAGACCTGCCCGCCGTCCGGGACAAGCGGTACGTCGTCCTGGACTTCTCCTCCACCTCCGCAGGCGTGCGGAACGACGTCGCTCACCTCGATGTAGCCGGCCCACCGCAGGCCCAGACGGGTGTTCGCGTCGTACTTCATGTCGAGGTAGGACCTGCTGGCCGGCGACATGACCACCTTGTTGCCCCGCGCGGCGGCCTCGGCCAGGTCCGCGTCGGTGGTGCCGGTGCCCCAGAACTGGGGTACGACGTCGGCGGGCGGATCGACCTGCAGGATCTCGTGCCAGCCCGAGACGCGCTTGCCGTACTTCGCGACCAGTGGCAGCACGCGCCGCATGAACGTGCGGTACTCCTCGTCGGTGGTCGCGTGCGCCTCGTCGCCGCCGATGTGCAGGAACGGCCCGGGCGTGATCTCGGCGATCTCACGGATGACGTCCTCGACGAAGCGGTAGGTCAGTTCGTCGCCGATGCACAGGGAGCTGTAGCCGACCTCGATGTCGGTACGCGGGGGCGGCGCGACCCCGTCGCAGTTCAGTTCCGGATAGGTCGACTGGGCGGCGTTGGTGTGTCCCGGCATGTCGATCTCGGGCACCACGGTGATGTGCCGGGCGGCGGCGTAGGCGACCACGGCCCGGTAGTCGGCCTTGGTGAGGTATCCGGGCCCGACACCGTCGACGCCGGTGCCCGGGCCACCACCGACGGCGGCGAGCTTCGGCCAGGAGTCGATCTGGATCCGCCACCCCTGGTCGTCGGTGAGGTGCAGGTGCAGGTAGTTGATTTTGTACTGGCTGAGCAGGTCCACATACGCGGTGATCTCGTCGACGGAGTGGAAGTGCCGGGCCAGGTCGAGCATGGCCCCCCGGTAGGCGAAGCGCGGATGGTCCACGATCCGGCCGCCCGGCACCGTCCAGGTCACCCGCTGCCGGTCGGGCGCCTCGATCCGGGCGGGCAACAGCTGACGCAGCGTCTGGGTGCCGGCGAACAGCCCGGCAGCCGTGTTCGCCCGGATCGTCACGCCGCGACGGGTGACGTCGAGTTGGTACCCCTCCTGGCCGAGGCGCCCGTCGGCGCCGCCGAGCACCAGGGCGATCTCGGGTAACGGTGTGGAGCGGACCGGCAGCACCGGAAGCTGATAGCCGGTCGCGGGACGCAGTGTCTCCGCGAGCTGCCGCCCGACCCGCAGGGCGGCGGCGGAGCCGGGTGACGTACGGATGACGGTCTTTGGGCGGAGCGTGAAGGTGTCCCGAGCGGCGGGGCGCGTCTCCACCGGCGCGGGGATCACCTCGCTCAGCTGTCGGGCGGGGGCTGCGGGCGCGGCGACGGCCGCGGCTCCCGGGAGGGCGAACGGCAGTCCGATGGCGGCTACGGCGAGCAGCCGCGTGATGGTGTTCCGGCGACGCACGGATACCTCCAGCCTCGTAAAGATCGATGCCTTTCGATCTAATCCCGCACGCTACCCGCGCCGACTCCAACTGTAAACCTTCCTTACCGTAACGGGGGGAGGTGGCGAGCCGCTGGTCGGACACCGGCAGGGATCCGGTTGTCGGTGGCCTTCGGTATGCTCCCGCGCGGCGAGGCCGTAGCGCAGAGGTCGACGCGCCTTGACAGCAAGCTGGAGGACGCCGGTTCGAATCCGGCCGGTCTCGCCCCCACCCCTCACGAAGGAGCGTCGTGCCCGTCGATCCCGCCGAGCTGGCGGCCTGCCTCGCCGTGCTCAACCGGCTCGACGACGCCGACCTGGACGAGGCGATCCGGCAGGAGCTGGAGCGGGCGGTCACCGCCGCCCACCGGGGGGTCAAGAGGCGCGCCAAGGCCCGCCGGGACGCCACGACCCGGGCCGCGGACCGCGCGCTGCTGGCCGGCGCCACCCGCTTCCACACCGAGATCCCCGACCCCGCGCCGCCATCCGGCGTCGATCCCGCACCGCTGCCCGGCGCCGCCGCGGCCGGGAGCGCGCAGCTCCGCAGGGCACGGCACTGCTACGTGTGCAAGCTGCCCTACCGGCGGGTGGACGTGGACTACCACCTGATGTGCCCGCCCTGCGCGGCGGAGAACCGCGAGCGGCGCCACGCCCGCTGCGACCTGACCGGCCGCACCGCCGTGGTGACCGGCGGCCGGGTGAAGATCGGCTTCCACACCGCGCTCAAGTTGCTCCGCGACGGCGCCGACGTGATCGTGACGACCCGGTTTCCCCGCGACGCGGCCCGGCGCTTCGCCGCCCTGCCGGACGCCGACGAATGGGCCGGCCGGCTCTACGTGCACGGGCTGGACCTGCTCGACCTGGCCGGCACCCTCGACTTCGTCGCGCTGGTCGGGCGACGCTTCGCCGGGCTGGACGTCCTGGTCAACAACGCCGCGCAGACGCTGCACCGGCCGGAGGCGTACCACCGGGCGGTCCGGGCCGCCGAGTCCGCGGCGCTGGAGGGGCCGGCGGCGCGGATCGCAATCGGCGCCGCGCCCGCCACCACCACCGTGGCCGGGCTGCCCGCCGGGCTGGACGCGTTCTTCCCCGCCGGGCAGGTCGACGAGACGGGCCAGCCGCTCGACCTGCGCGAGGTCAACTCCTGGGTGCTCAGCGACGCCGAGGTCAGCCCGCACGAGTGGTTGCAGGTGCACGTGGTGAACGCCTTCGCGCCCTTCCTGCTCACCTCCCGGCTGCGCCCCCTGATGCAGGCGAGCGTCCGGCCACAGCGGCACGTCGTGCAGGTGTCCGCGATGGAGGGCAGCTACTCCCGCGCCGGCAAGACGACCCGGCATCCGCACACCAACATGGCCAAGGCCTCGCTGAACATGCTGGTCCGTACGGTCGCGCCCGACTACCTGGCCGGTGGCATCCACATGAACAGCGTGGACACCGGCTGGGTCACCGACGAACGGCCGCATCCGGGCAAGACCGCCCAGCGCGACCTCGGCTTCCGGCCACCGCTCGACGTCGTCGACGGGGCCGCCCGGGTCTACGACCCGATCGTGCGCGGCGTGCGCGGCACGCCGGTGAGCGGCCAGTTCCTCAAGGACTACCGGAGCGTGCCCTGGTGACCGACCCGACGCCGGTGCGCTGCCCGGCCATCGCCGACCCCGACGCCGGTCTCGCCGACCCCGGCGACTTCGATCCCCTGCTGCTCCGCCTCGCCGCGCCGGAGACGGTCGCCGGGCCCGAGGTGTTCCCACGCGGCACGGTGCAGCCCGACGGCCGGCTGGACCTGTGCAAGCAGGGCGTCGGCCCGGTGCAGACCGCCCGGCTCATGGCCGCCGCGGTCGACTCCCCGCTGGTGCGGCACCTGCTGCTCGGCACCAACGGGCTCGGTGCCGACGGCGCCCGGGCGGTGGCCGAGGCGCTGCGCCCCGGCCACCGCATCCAGACGCTCTACCTGGGCTGCAACCGGATCGACCCGAGCGGGGTCGACGCGCTCGCCGACCGGCTGGCCGGTGACGACACCGTGCGGGCGCTGTGGCTCAAGCGCAACCCGGTCGGCGACGAGGGTGTGCGCCGGCTCGCCGACGCGCTCGCGGTCAACACCGCCATCCGCACGCTCGACCTGGTCAACGTCGGGATGGGCGTGCCCGGGCTGACCGCCCTCGCGGAGGCGCTGGCCGCCCGCGAGCAACCCGTGCGTCGGCTCTTCCTCGGCGGCAACGGCTTCGGGCCGGACGCCGTCGGGCTGCTCGGCGCGCTCATCCGCTCCGCCGGCGTCCGGGAGCTGTACCTGGCGGCGAACCGCCTCGGTGACGTTGGCGCGGCGGCCCTCGCCGAGCTGGCCGACGGGGTGGAGCTGACGCTCGGGCTGGGCGGCAACGGCATCACCCCGGTCGGGGTCGCGGCACTGGCCCGCCACCTGGGGTCCTGGCGGGCGCTCGACCTGGCCCGACCGCCGTCGGAGCGGGCCCTCGGGGCACGCGGCAACGTGGTCGGCGACGAGGGAGCGGCGGCACTCGCCGACGCGTTGCCCGCCGCCCGGCTACGACGGCTCGACGTGCGGCGTACGGAGATCGGCGGCCGGGGCGCGCGGCGGCTCGTCGAGGCCGTCGAGGAGCACCCCACGCTGGAGTATCTCGGCATCAACGGCGGCGTGCCGCGCCGGCAGCGCCGCCGCGCCTCCGCGCTGCTCGCCGAACGACCGGTCACCGCGCCGCACGAGGACATCCGGGCGATCGCGAGCGTCTACCGGTGAACCCGCCCGTCATCGACGAGATCCGCACCTGGCAACGCGTCCGCCGGTACGCCGTGCCCGCCCCGATGATCGAGGCGTGCACCGCCGCCCGGGAGGCCGGCGACTGGCGGGCCGCCTGTGCCGCCGGGCGGATCGACGTGGCGTTCGACCTGGCCGAGGTGGCCCGGGAGCACGGCCGGTCCCGGGCCGGCCGGATCGAGGCGGACCTCGGCGTACTCGCCCCGGATCTGCTGCGCTGGCATCTGCCGCGGGTGCTCGGCGGCCGCACCGGTGTCGCCACCCACCAGCAGATCCTGCTGTCCACGACGGACGAACGGTTCGGCGACGACGCCGTCGCGCTGGTGCTGGAGACGCCGAAGACCGTGGACGGGTCGCAGCGGCTGCGGTTGACCGTCAGCCCCGTGCAGGCCGAGGAGACCATCCGGCCGGACCTGCCGCCGGCGTACTGGAGCGCCGCGCACGTCGACGGTCTCGCCGTCGCGTACGGCGGCTCGCCGGCCCGGCTGCCCGGCTTCGAGGTCGACGGCGCCCTCCGGCCGGTCGGGTCGTACGCGACGGCGGTCGACCCGTACGATCCGGCGAGCCGGGCCGAGGTCTTCGACCGGCTCATCGCCGCCGGCGAGGTGCGCGAGGCGTGGGCCGTGGCCGGCGTCGACCTGGACCCGGAGATCCACCATTTCGATCGCGGGGCGGCGGACGCGGAGCGGGGGCACCTGGTCCCGCTGGGGCTGGACGCCGAACTCGCCCGGCTCCATGCCCGCTACGGCGCCGACCGGGTCATGATCGGCTCCGGGTGGCAGCTGACGGCCGAGGTGTACCGGCAACGCGACGGCACGGTGGCCGCCTCGTTCGTCGGGTACGACCGGCAGCACTTCACCCGACCCCGGTTCGCCCCGGTGGTGCACGAGCGGCCCGCCGACCTGGACCTGATGCGGCACGGCCTGCTCGACCCCGCCGAGCTGCACCCCCTGGTGCGCCGGGCACTGTTCCCGACGACACCGCCGCCGCCGGCGGCGGGTCCGGCGGCGACGTCCGGCCTACGGGTGAGCGTGCCGGTGCGCTGCGGGAGCGGATGGCACACCCTCCTGCACGGCGACGGCCGCCTCGACCCGGTCTCGCACACCCCCGAAGAGGTCGCCGCCGAGGAGTTGCTGCGCGCCCTCGGCGGGCGGTCGGCGGGCTGCTTCGCCACCGTCCAGGCGTGGCGGGGCGGCACCGGCCGGCTGCCCCGGTCCCTGCGCCAGCTACGACGGGACGTGCTGCTCCGGATCCAGCACGGCGGCGCGGCGGCGCTGGCCGCCCTGCTCGACGCGGGGCTCGACCCGAGGATGACCGACGGCCGGGGCGGGACGCTGCTGCACCACCTGCGCGCCGTGGAGGACGTCGCGCTGCTGCGGCGACTGTGCGACGCCGGCGTCCCGATCGGGGCCCGGGACCGTCGGGGGCGTACCGCCCTGCACGTGGCCGTTGGCGACGGCGGCACCCCGGAACTGGTCCGCGCGCTGCTGGCGGCCGGTGCCGATCCGCACGCCCCGGACGGTGACGACCTCACCGCCCGCGACCTGGCGGAGGGAAAGGCGGGCATGTACGACGACGACGGGGACGACGTGCGGCCGGTGTCCGAGATCCGGGACGTACTGGCCGAGTGGACGGGCCGATGACGGCGAGCGTGCGGGCGCTGGCCGCGGCGGACGACCTCGTCGCCGCGACCCGCGCGTGGCGGACGGAGCCGGCCGCCGATCCGAAGGTCGAGGCGCTGGCCCTGACGGTGTCGGCGAACCTGCCAGTGCTGCTGTGGGGCGAGCCGGGCATCGGCAAGTCCGCCACCCTGCAACAGCTCGCCGACGGGCTGGGCCTGCCGCTGGAGACGGTCATCGCCAGCGTGCACGAGCCGTCGGACTTCGCGGGGCTGCCGATCGTCGGGGACTCCCCGGCGACCGACGGGGTGCCGATGGCCCCGCCGGACTGGGCGGTCCGGCTGGCGCGTACCGGATCGGGGTTGCTCTTCTTCGACGAGCTCTCCTCGGCGCCGCCGGCGGTGCAGGCGGCGCTGCTGCGGGTGGTGCTGGAACGCCGGATCGGCAGCCTCTCGCTGCCGCCTTCGGTGCGGATCGTGGCGGCCGCGAACCCACCGACCAGTGCGGCGGACGGCTGGCACCTGGCCCCGCCGCTGGCGAACCGGTTCGTCCACCTGCACTGGACGCACGACGCGCGCACCGTCGCACGCGGCCTGGCCGGCACCTGGCCGGCGGTCGACGTGCCCGCGGTCCGCCCCGGGCGCACCGGCACGGCGTTGGCCCGGGCGCGTGGGGCCGTCGCGGGCTTCCTCACCGCCCGGCCGGGACTGACCCACCACCTGCCCGCGGACGCCGAGGCCCGCGGCGGCGCCTGGCCGTCCCCGCGCACCTGGGAGATGGTGCTGCGACTGCTCGCCGTCCACCACGCCGCCGGTGCCGGGGCGGAGGCGCTGGCGCTGGCCGTGATCGGCGCGGTGGGCGACGGTGCCGGGTTGGAGTTCGTCACCTACCTGGAGAACCTCGACCTGCCCGACCCGGAGCGGGTGCTCGCCGACCCGGAGGCGTTCCGACTGCCCGAACGCGGCGACCGCCAGTTGGCGTTCCTCACCGCGGTGATCTCGGCGGTGCAGGCGAAGGTCGACCGGTCGCGCTGGGAGGCCGGCTGGGTGGTGCTGGGCAAGGCGGTCGAGGCGGGCGTGCCGGACGTGGCGGCGCGCGCCGCGATGGACCTCGCGGCGCTGCGCGACACCTCCTGGCCGGTGCCGCCGGCCATCCACGCCTTCGCCGAGGTGCTCGGGCTCTCGGGTCGCCTGGCCGGATGAGCCCCGACGGTCCCCGGCTGGACCGGACGAAGCTGCTCGCGGCCCGGTTCCGGGCGGCGCACGAGCGGCCCTACCTCGCCACCGCGCTGTACAGCCTCACGGTGGTGGAGTCCCGGGAGGTGTCCACCATGGGGGTGGACCGGCGGTGGCGCTGCCACGTCTCGCCGGGGTTCGTCGACCGGCTGCCGGTGCCGCAGCTCGCGGCGGTGTGGATCCACGAGGTGGCCCACCTGCTGCGCGACCACCACGGCCGCGCCGACCGCCTTCCGGCGGGGCAGCGGCGCGACCATCACCGGGTCAACGTCGCGCAGGACTGCGAGATCAACGACGACCTGCTGGCGGACCGGCTGCCGCTGCCGGCCGACCGGATCGAGCCGGCGACCTTCGGGCTGCCGGCGGGTCTGCTGTTCGAGGCGTACCTGCCGCTGCTGCCGGCACACCTGCGAGGGCACGACCCGCCCGACTGCGGTTCCGGGGCGCACGGCGTCGACCGGGCGTGGGAGAGCGGCGGCGCGGGCGGGGTCAGCGCGGTCGAGGCGGGGGCGATACGGCGGGAGACGGCGCACGCGGTCCGCGCCCACGTCCGGTCCCGGGGCACCGTCGCGGCCGGCTGGCAACGGTGGGCCGCCCAGGTGCTCGAGCCCCGGGTGGACTGGCGGCGGGCGCTGACCGGCGTGGTACGCGAGGCCGCGGCCTGGGCGAGTGGCGCGGTCGACTACACCTACCGGCGCCCCTCGCGACGCTCGGGGGCGATGCGCGGGGTGGTGCTGCCCAGCCTGCGACGCCCGGTGCCCCGGGTGGCGATCGTGGTGGACACGTCGGGTTCGATGGGCGACGGTCAGCTCGCGGCGGCGCTCACCGAGGTCGCCGGGGTGCTGCGGGCGGTCGGTGTCGGCGGCAACCGGGTCACCGTGCTCTCCTGCGACGCGGCCGTGCACGTCGTACGGCGGGTGCACACCGTCGGCGAGGTGCGGCTGGCCGGGGGCGGCGGCACCGACATGCGGGTCGGGATCGAGGCCGCGTTGACGGGTCGGCCGCACATCGTGGTGGTGCTGACCGACGGGCTGACGCCGTGGCCGGCCACGCCACCGGAGTCCGTCCGGGTGATCGCGGGGCTGATCGGCGCCGGCGCGCCGCAGCCCCCGTCCTGGATCGCCAGCGTCACGATCGACGACTGAGCTGGCACCAGCCGGTCGGCGGGCAGGTCGACTCATGCTGGTCCAACCAGTTGACGGGTTGATGTGCGACGCGCCACACTCCTCGGCATGACCTTCGCTCCCGTCCCCCGTTCCTCGGTCTCCGACCACGTCTTCGGCCAGATCCGCGACGCCATCGTCAGCGGCGGCTACCAACCGGACGAGGCGCTGCCCGGCGAGCGGGAACTGGCCGCCGCCTTCGGGGTCAACCGGCACGCCGTCCGGGAGGCCCTGCGCCGGTTGCAGCAGCTCGGCCTGGTACGGGTCAGCCAGGGCGGCGCCACCCGCGTGCTGGACTGGCGGGTGCACGCCGGGCTCGACCTCGCCCTCTCCCTCACCCGCTTCCACGACACCCTCCCGGTGGACACCCTGGTCCGCGACATGCTGGAGATGCGGGCCTGCATCGGCGTCGACGCGGCCCGGCTCTGTGCCGAACGCGGCGACGCGACGGTCCGGGCCGCGATCCTGCGCGCCGTCGAGGAGTACGCGGGCCTGGCACCGGACCTGACCGGGATGGGCGAGGCCACCATCGTGCTCTGGCGGCACATCGTCGCCGGCTCGGGCAACACCGCCTACCTGCTGGCCTTCAACAGCCTGGTGGCCGGCGCGCTCGCCGTCGGCGAGGTGCCACCGGAGCGGCGCGCCGCGGAACTCCTCGACGTCGCGGGCCACCGCCGGCTCGCCGACGCCGTCGTCACCGGCCGGGCCTCCGACGCCGTCCGCGAGGCACGGGCCCTGCTCACCGCCCCCCTCACCGCCCCCGCCGCAGCACCGAGAAGGGAAGCCCGGGCATGATCCCCGCCGTGCTCTACGCCGTACCGGCGTTCCTGCTCCTCATCGCCGTCGAGGCACTCTCCTACCGGTTCGCCCCCGACGACGACGAACGCGGGTACGAGCTGCGCGACACCGCCACCAGCCTGACCATGGGTGCGGGCAGCCAGGTCATCGGCGTGCCGTGGAAGCTCCTGACGATCGGCCTCTACGCCGCCGCGTACACCGTCACGCCGATCCAGCTCTCCCCCACCAGCGTCTGGACGTGGGTGCTGCTGTTCTTCGCCGACGACCTCGCCTACTACTGGTTCCACCGATCCCACCACGAGGTGCGGCTGCTCTGGGCCGGGCACGTGGTGCACCACTCCAGCGTCTTCTTCAACCTCTCCACGGCGCTGCGGCAGAGCTGGACCCCGATGACGTCCATCCCGTTCTGGCTGGGCCTGGCACTGCTCGGCATCCCCCCGTGGATGATCTTCCTCCAGCAGTCGGTCAGCCTGCTGTACCAGTTCTTCCTGCACACCGAGAGGGTCACCGTGCTGCCCCGTCCCATTGAGTGGATCTTCAACACGCCGTCGCACCACCGGGTCCACCACGGCGCCAACGCCGAGTACCTCGACCGCAACTACGGCGGCATCCTGATCGTCTGGGACCGGCTGTTCGGCACCTTCGAGCCCGAGCGCGCCACCGTCCGGTACGGCCTGACCAAGAACATCGACACGTACAACCCGCTGCGCGTGGCGACCCACGAGTACCGGGCGATCTGGGCCGACGCCCGGGCCGCCTCGTCCTGGCGGCACCGCCTCGGCCACGTGCTCGGTCGCCCCGGCTGGCAGCCCGCCCCGCAGCCGCAGCCGGCGGTGGCCCGATGAGGCGCCTCTGGCCGTTCGGCGTGGTGGCCGCCGTCGAGCTGGTCGGCGTCGCGGCCGACTCGGCTCTCCTACAGTGGCTGGCCAAGCCCCTGCTCGCGCCGGTGCTGCTGGTGTACCTGCTGCGGGTACGCCGACGCGTCGACCCCGTCGCCGTCGGCCTGGTCTTCGCGACGGGCGGCGACATCGCGCTGTTGCTCTCCGGCGACACGGCGTTCCTCGTCGGCATGGGGTGTTTCCTCGGCGCCCAGGTGGCCTTCCTGACCGCCTTCCTGCGCCACCGTCGGCCCCCGGTCGTCGCGGTCGCCATCTACCTCGCCTGCTGGGCGGCGGCCAACCTGGTGCTGTGGAACGGCCTCGGCCCGCTGCGGTTGCCGGTCCTCGGCTACAGCCTCGCACTCACTCTGATGGCCGCCGCCGCGGTCGGCGTCTCCCGGCGGGTGGCCCTGGGCGGCGGGCTGTTCCTGATCTCCGACCTGCTGATCGGGATGGGCGTCGCGGGCTCCCGGGTGCCCGGCCACGGCCTGGCCGTGATGACCACCTACATCGCGGCCCTGCTGCTCATCACCACCGGCTGGGTGGCCGCCAACCGGGTCACGGCCGGTGCCGGCAAACCCGCGCACGTCCCGGGGCCGGTGCCCGGCAACGCCCGGTAGCCGACCCGGCGGCGCCCGCCGGTCCGCCCCGGGCCGGCGGGCGCCGTCGTGGGCGGGCACGGCGGCACCGCGCGTTCACCCGGGATTCACAAGGCATCCACACGCCACTCACAGGTCGGCGGGTTTGGCTGGCGCCTGACCTCGTCCACCTACGAGATCGGCAACCGCCATGCGTCTCTCCTTCCGTGCCCGACCCGCGCCATCCGGTGCGATCGGCGACGAACCGCCGGCCCCCGGCGCTGGCCCGGGCGCACCGGCCACGGCCCGGGACACCGACCGGGCCGGGCACGCCCTGCGCGCGCCGAGCAGGCTGCACGCCTTCAACCGGTACGAGATCAAGTATCTCGTCGACAGCGCCGCCGCGCGGGCCCTGCGCGACGAGTTCGCGGCCCGGATGGACCTCGACAGCCACGGCGGCACCGGCGGGTACGGCGTGTGGAGCGTGTACTACGACACGGCCCGGCTGCGCTTCTACTGGGAGAAGATCGAGGGCCTCCGGTTCCGCCGCAAGCTGCGGATCCGGCACTACGGCGACCGCCGCACCGTCACCGACGACACCACCGTGTACGTCGAGATCAAGCAGCGGGTCAACCGGGTCACCCAGAAGCGTCGGATCGCCCTGCCGTACCGGCTCGCCCGCGAACTGTGCGACGGGCGGGTGGCGGTCGAGCACGACGAGTCCCAGCGCGCCTTCGTCCAGGAGGTCCTCGAACTGGTCTCGGGGCTGGACCTGCGACCGGTCGCGATGACCGGCTACCAGCGCGAGGCGTTCGTCGGCCGCGACGCCGACGCCGGCCTGCGCGTCACCCTGGACCACCGCGTACGGGGCCGCGACCGGGACTTCCACCTGGGCGCCGACGCGGAGAACCGGCTGATCGTGCCGGCGAAGCTGTCGGTGGTGGAGATCAAGGCCAACGAGCGGGTGCCGTACTGGCTCACCGACCTGGCCGCCCGATCGAACATGTCGGTCGTCCGGATGTCCAAGTACTGCCAGAGCGTCGAGGCCTTCGGCCGGGCCCCCCGATCCGTCTTCCACGTCGTCGACGAGGATCCCGCCGCCGGCCTGTCCCCCACCACCGTCACCAGCGAGGCCTGAGAAACCATGGACTTCACCTTCCAGGATCTGTCCGGCACGTTCAGCGTCGCGGACATCGCGATCGCCCTGTCGTTGTCGTTCCTGCTCAGCGCCGCCATCGGCTGGGTCTACCGGTTCACCCACCGCAACGTGTCCTACAGCCAGTCGTACGTGCAGACGCTCGTCATCCTCGGCATGCTCATCTCGCTGATCATGCTGGTGGTCGGGTCGAACATCGCCCGGGCCTTCGCGCTGGTCGGCGCGCTGTCCGTGGTGCGTTTCCGCAACGCCATCAAGGAGACACGCGACGTCGGCTTCATCTTCCTGGTGATGGGCGTGGGCATGGCCTGCGGCACCCGCTTCTACACCCTCGCCGTCGTCGCCGCCCTCGTGATCGGCATGGTCATCCTGGTCATGTACCGGTTCAACTGGTTCGCCTCTTCCGTGCAGCGGCAGGTGGTCAAGGTGCAGGTTCCGCCGGACGGCGACCACACCGCGTCCATCCAGGACGTCCTCATCCGGCATACCAGCGAGTTCGAGCTGGTCAGCATGGAGACCATCCGTGGCGGTGCGCTGACGGAGATCATGTACACGGTGCGGCTGCGCAAGGGCCACGAGCCGGGCCAGCTGATCTCGGCGCTCAGCGAGCGTACGTCCGGGCAGCGGGTGACGGTGCTGACCGGCTACGACCAGACGGACCTGTGATGCCGGCGCCCCCCGGCCCGGGACGGCGGCTGCTGCGTCGGATCCCGGTCCGCGTCCGGCACCACTGGCGGCTGCTGGCCGGCTGCGTCGCGCTCCTCGTCGTGCTGACGGTGGGGTTCAGCACGGTGCGCGTGCAGCCGTACGTCACCAGCGGCGGCAGCCGCGCCGGCGACGAGGTCACCCAGGACCTCGCCGGCACCCGGGAGCTGTTCGACCCGACCGTCGCGCACAGCATCAGCCTGACGTTCCGGGACTCGGACTACGAGCGGATGGTCGACACCTTCGCGAAGGAGGGCGAGAAGGAGTACCTGGAGGCCGACCTGACGATCGACGGCACCACCGTCCCGAGCGTGGGGATCCGGCTCAAGGGCAACTCGACGCTGGCCGGGCTGACCCGCGACGGCGAGGTCATCGGCAGCCGGCCCGGCGGGCAGGGCGGGCCGGCCGACGGGGAGGGTCCGGCCAGGGGCGCACCCGGAGCCGACGGGCCGGGTGGGGCACGGCCCGGCGACGCCGGAGCGGCGGGGAACCAGCCGGGGGCGCCCGGAGGTGCCGCCCGGCCCGGCGGCGCCGGCCGTACGGCGCTCAAGGCCGAGGAGCCCGAGACGCTGCCCTGGCTCATCCGGTTCGACGAGTTCGTGGCGGGCCGCCGCTACCAGGGGCACCGGGAGATCGCCGTCCGGGTCGGCGGCATGGGCGGCGGCTCGACGGTGCTCAACGAGGCCGTGTCCCTGCGCGTGCTCGCCGAGGCCGGGGAGGCTGCCCCGGCGTACGCGTACTCGCGGTTCGTCGTCAACGACCGGCCGGCCACGGCCCGGCTCGTGATCGAGCACCCGGGCAGCACCTTCGCCGACGGCCTCGACGGCGACGGCGTGCTCTACAAGGCCCTCGCCTCCGGGAGCTTCACCGACCAGGGCGACGACCCGACGGACTACCAGGACGACTTCCGCCAGATCACCGGCAGGGGCGACCACGACCTCCAGCCCGTCATCGACCTGGTGCGGTGGGTGGCCGACAGCAGCGACGCCGAGTTCGACGCACACCTGGCCGACCACGTCGACGTAGATTCCTTCGCCCGCTACGTGGCGTGGCAGAACCTGCTGCTCAACTTCGACGACATGTCGGGGCCCGGGCGCAACTACTACCTCTGGTACGACCTGACCACGAAGAAGTTCACCATCGTCGGCTGGGACTACAACCTGACCTTCAGCGGCAGCGCCGACCAGGGGCCGCACGACGCGGGCCGGATGGGGGGCGGCCTCCCCCGGCCCGGAGTCCAGCCCCCAGCCGGTGACCGGCCCACCGACGCCGACCGGCCAACCGCCGACAGCCAACAGCCGCAGGACGGGCAGGCTCCGCAGGACGGGCAAGGTTCGCAGAGCAGGCGAGCTCCGCAGAGCGGGCAGATGCCGGAGGGGGCGCGGCCGTCGGGCCGGGTGCCCGGGCAGGGTGACGGCGAGCGGATGGGCGGCGGGCCCGGCGGCGGCCACAAGCTCAAGGAGCGGTTCCTGGCCAGCTCCGCCTTCACGAACGCCTACGAGCAGGCCTACCGCGAGCTGTACCGGGAGGTCTACGCGGACGGCGCGGCGCTCACGGCCCTGGACGACCTGGTCGGGGTGGTCTCGACCGTGGAGGGGCACGGCGCGCAGAGCCTCGCCACCGAGGCGGAGCGGCTGCGCACGCTGATCCGCGAACGCACGTCGAGCCTCGCCGGGCACGAGGTCGTCACGGGGAACTGACGGCGCCGTACGTGGTGGCAGGCGCCCGGGGCGCCTGCCACCCGGTCAGTTGTACGGCATCGTCGGGAACCATCCCACGCCGAAGATGGCCGGCACGCGCAGGTCCCAGTACACGACGGTGAAGACGCCCAGCGCGACCAGCAGCGAGCCGGTCACGGTCGCGGCACGTCGCGGCGACGCCATCCAGCTGAGGAAGCGACCCCGGGTGAGGAGGATGAGCGCCGCGAAGAGCGCCGCCACGATGAGGATGTTGCCCAGCGACTGCAGGGCGAAGGCGAGGGCGCCGTACCCGGGGTTGCCGGTGTCGACCGCCCAGTGGAACAGCTTGTTGAACAGCGGGTACGGCCGGCCGACCAGGAAGCCTCCGACCAGGGCGCCCATGACGACGACCCGCGCCACCGGGCGGGTGGCGAAGACGTCGGGCAGCAGGCCGAGGGCCGCCAGGCCGAGGTACGTCAGCGCCAGACCGATCAGGCCGAAGACCACCGAGGACTGGATGAGACGGACGGGCATCCCGCCGACGGTGTCGGTGGACAGCTGCGGCAGCCGTTCGCCGAGGAGCACACCGACCGCGCCGTAGGTCGCCGACACCGCCAGCATGCCGACGGTCAGCCAGGCGACGGGCCGCAGCAGCGACCGTACGCCGTGGCGGTGGCCGGGCGCACCGGCCTGGCTCAGCGGCCCGACCGAGGCCGCCATCGCGATGTTGCAGGCGGTGAAGGTCCCGGCGAAGCCGGACACGAAGGCGAACAGCAGCCCCGCCGCCGTACCGCTGATGGCGACGCCCTTCGCGTCGTGGCCCAGCAGGGTGTCGGCGACGGTGTCGCCGATCACGGAGTCGACCAGCTCGAACGACCAGAGCACGGCGAGCAGCACGCCCGCCGCGGCGCTGATCAGCGCCGTCCGTCGACGGCCTGCCGCCGGCGGGGGTACGGATCCCACCGGTGCACGCGGTGGGGCCTCGGGGGTGGGGTGCACGTCGCATCGCCTCGCTTTCCTCTCTGGCGCGGGCCGGTGGGGCGGCGCGCGGGCGGCGGTCCGCTCCGGCGCGGCCCGACCGGCCCGGCGGCGCCCTCGCGGCGCGCACAGGCCTGCGCCGGCGGCGTCCGCTACGGTGCCCGGATCCGTCGGCGCCCCTCAGCGTGCCGGTCGCGTCGCACGACCGCGTCTTCGGACGTGCGGACTCTCGGCGTGCACCGTCGACGGGGCCGGACACGCCTCCGTCGCCGGCGGGCACGTTCTGGGCCGCGCCGGCGACGGAGTCGGTTGGTGCGTCAGGTGACGGCGGGCTGTGCCTCCGCAGAACGCCGGGAGCGGTCGCGCAGCCAGATGCCCCACCAGAGCAGACCCCGGGCGAGACAGACGATCGTCACGGCGAAGAAGAGCGTGTAGACGACGTTGAAGGTGATCAGTACGCCGTACACGGCCGCGACGCTCGCGCCGAACATGAACTGGGCCCGCCCCGAGCTGGGGGTCGTACCCGGGTCGGTGATCATGTAGTTGGTGAACAGCACGAACGCCACTCCGGTGATCGGCAGCAGGGCCGCCCAGAGCGCGACGTCCCAGATGAAGTGCCGCACCAGCGCCTGGATCACGAAGCCGCCCACCCAGCCCACGACCAGCGGGATCTTCTTGGTCAGCACCCCGTTGAGGACCGTGCCGGCCGTCAGGATGACCAGCGGCACGAGGATCCGGATCATGTCCGGGACGTCCTCGGTGAAGTGGTACGGCGGGGCGATGTTGACCCAGGAGAAGGCGACCAGGGTCACCGTGATGCCGAAGTTGGACGGGTTCATGAAGTGCCGCATGCGGCCCTTGATGGGCGCCAGGAAGATCGCCTTCTGCCCGATGGCGACGACCACCGCGAAGGCGATCGGCCAGAAGTTGTCGTTGGCGTAGAGCAGCATGTTCGCGGCGAGCGCGGTGATGTGGGTGGGCAGCAGGAACGTGTACATCCCCCAGGCGCCGTTGCCGGTGAAGGCCGGCGGGCGTTTGTTCGCCCGCGCGGTGACCAGCTCGACCACGATCTCGGTGGCGTAGCCGACCGCCAGGGCGAGCAACGGCCAGGTCCAGGGCTGCTCGAAGCCGAGCACCGTGTAACCGAGGATGTTGAAGATGCTCATCGAGATGGCGAAGTTGCGCAGGGCCAGGTATCGGGGATCCCGCCGGTCGACCCGCGGGGGCGCTCCGGGTGTGGCCGCCACCGACGCGTTGCGGTCGAAGGTGACGGCCGGCACCGGACTGACCGGGGCGTTGGCGACCGCGGTGCCCCCCGCCCCTCTCACGTCGGTGCCGTTGCGGGCGCTGTCTCGGACGTCGGTCATTTGGCGTTCATCTCCTGGGCTTTGTCCGTGAGCATGATCGTGTGCCAGCCCGCGGCGAGGTCGAGGGTCTGCTTGTGCACGCCACCGTCGAGGTCGCGCCAGGCGATCTCCGCCGAGACCGGCTTGTCGCCGGCGTCGCCGAGGCCGAAGAAGACGTCGAAGCTGCGCTTGCCCGAGTGACCGCTGCCGCCGTCGAGCTGGGCGACGCGGGTGCGACCGTCCGCGGTCTTCACCCGGACCTGGGCGCCGTACGCGGGCGTGCCGCGGCCGTCCTCGCCCGGCCGGCACAGGCGCAGGCCGAGGAAGTTGCCGTTGCCGGGCTTGTCGTTGCGGTAGTACGACGGGGCGGCCCACTGGCGGGCCACCGCGAAGTCCTGTCCCCCGTCGCCGTTGGTGTCGGCGACGGCCACGCCGCGGCTCGGGGTGCCGTCGGTCATGCCGAGTTCGGCGCTGATGTTCGCGTAGCGCCCGTTCTTCTCCCGGACCCAGAAGGCGAACGGTTCGGAGCCGGCGATGTCGTCGCCCGGCTCGGCCTTGGGCCACATGGCCGGGTTGCGGAGCATGAGGTCGTTGCTCATGGCCAGCTCCTGCAACCACGACCAACGGTTGATCTTGCCCTTGACGAACCCGGCGGTCTGGACGACCGTCATCTCGCCGCTGTTGTCGAAGTCCGCCATCTTGGCATCCCAGCCCCAGCCGACCCAGGCCATGTTGAGTTCGGCGGCCTTGTTGTCGAAGACCGCCTTGCCCTCGCTCAACCGCTTACGGGCGTCGGCCAGGCTCGACGAGTTGTTGCGCCAGACGAAGTTGCTCTCCTCCAGGCCCCAGGAGGTGGTGATGTTGCTGACGAACATGTCGAACTTGCCGGTGCCGCCGAGGTCGCCGAACTCGATGGACATGCCCTTGAACGAGTCGTGGCCGACCACCATGGACTTCGGGGTGAGCGCGCCACGGCGCCCCTCCGCGACCGCAAAGCGGATCTTTCCCGGCGTGGAGACGTTGTGGAAGAACCGGTCCCGTCCGAAGTCGTTGGCGAGGTACAGCTCGGGCAGCAGGTCGCCGTCGATGTCGGCGGAGCCTGCGCCGAGGGTCCAGCCGGTGGCGTACGCCGGGGGGATGGCGGACTGCTCCTCATAGGTCACCGACGGGTTGTCGCCGCCGGTGGCGCCGGTCCACCGCAGCACGTGTGCCCCGCCGGCGTTCTCCGCCCGGGACAGCGAGTGGTTCATCTCGACGTTCGGCTGGCCGGCCGGATCGAGCACCTGGCTGTCGGGGAAGTAGTTGAAGACGCCGATGTCCGGGCGGCCGTCGCCGTCGAAGTCCGCGACCGAGACCGCGTTGGTGTTCCAGAGCTTGCCCTGGTACTCGCCGCCGGATGCGGACGGCTGACCGACCAGCTCCGTGGGCTGGAAGGTCCCCATGGCCAGCGGCGCCGTCGCGGACGCGCGGTGCAGGAACACCACGGGGGTACGACCCCAGTAGTAGGCGAGCAGGTCCGTCCGGCCGTCGAGGTTGAAGTCGCCGGGCACGCAGCCCATCGGCGCCATCGCCTTGTGGGTGGGCAGCGGCGCCGGGTCCAGCACGAAGGGTGCGTACCGGGCGGGACCGTCGGGCGACGGCGTGACGATCACACTGTCGCTGCGGCTGTCGACCAGGCAGAGGTCGTTGGCGATCATGTCGCCGTCGAGGTCGTTCGCCGCGACGGCGGCACCGACCGACGACACCCAGGCACGAATGTGCTCGTACTCGGGATTCACGGCCCGCACGGTGCGCTCGGGCAGGCCGGGCGGCAGCGCGATCGGCAGCTCGGTGAAGCCGAACCGCGACGCCAGCGTCTGACGTTCCTCGGCCGACGCGCTGGGCAGCCGGGCGACGGCGAAGAACGCGGCCACGAGGACCAGCACGAAGACAGCGGGAATGATTCGGCGGATCGCGCCGACGGGTTGGGATGGCAAGGGGTTCCCCTCCAGATTCGGCCACCACCCGTGCCGTGCAGCGGCTGATTTCGCCGTGCGGCCGGGTCTGGCGACGGGCAGTGTCGGCGACTGAGAAATGGAGTGGACTATCCCGGAAGCAATTATCTCGCTGTCATCCTTCAGCAGTTCATTGCCGCCGGAACTGGGCACCCACCATGCGGGGCGCTACGGCGTACGTTGCCGGCGCTGCCCATTCTCAGCCGTTCGAGGCATGACGTGCGGTCCCTTCACGATGCCTTGTGAACCGGCCGCGAAAGTCGCCGCCGGCTCACTTATGGTCGCGGGAGCACGGCTCGAGTTCTTCTCAAAAGTTGCTCAGTGCCCGACTACGCGCCGCACGTTACCGACCGGTTCGAACCGGCATGTCACCCGTTCGACGGCCTTCGCTCAACCGCATTCAGCGGGAATCGCAGCGCGGCGTGGTGCTCGTGCGCCATGCGGCGCAGGGCGGACAGGGCGACCCCGAACAGGACGCTGCGGACGATCGCCGGCCCCTTCTCGCTCCCGCCGTCGCCGGCGACCAGGTCGAGTTCCGCGACGACGAGCTGCTCGGCGGCGCGGGCGTAGGAGGTGAAGAAGGGAGCGTCGGCCGCGCACCCGAGGCTGCGCAGCCCGGCCAGGACCTGCGCCAGCACCTCGCCGCCGGACGCACTGGCCTCCCGGGACCAGCCGAGCTCCTCGGCGAACTCGGCCACCTCCGCCCGTGCGCAGTCCACGGCGGCCCGCCCCAACGTCTCCGACCCGTCGAGGTAGAGGGCGTTGTCCAGCACCTGGTACGCGTCCCGCAGGGCGATCTCGTCGTCGTCGATCGCGGCCAGGATCTCCCGGACGGAGGAGAGGTCGAGCCCGGCGATCCCGGTCAGGGTCCGGATCAGCCGGATCCGTCGCAGGTGCCGCTCGCTGTAGTCGGCCTGGTTGCGACCGGTGGGCAGGCCCGCCGGGAGTAGTCCTTCGCGCAGATAGAACTTGATCGTCGGGACCGACACGCCACTCTGTCTACTGAGCTCCGAGATACGCACGCGTCCTCCGCCCTGGCGAACGTTTGGGCAATCTTGCCATAGAGATCGATCGCTAGCCATTGATGGACCTCAAACATGACAGGTGGGCGCGCTGGCGACACGGGAGGCCCGGCCACTTGATCGCCACGCATCGGAACGCGCCGCCGATGTCCGAAAAATCGCACTAATGATTGATAGTCGACGGCACGGATACTGGCGAGTTCCACAATACGATGAGCAATCTTAGCGATCTTCATCCCGACCGTACAGTGGCACGTGCCAATTCTGGGCAAGAATCGATAAGCCCCGCCTCATCACTGCGCGCTACCCTCCGAACGCAGAACGTGTTGACCGGCCGACCGGCCTCGGCTAGCATCGACTGCGGTTAGCGGGGAATAGTGGCGGTCGACACCTGCAAATGACTCGGCCCAATTCGCCACATCCACAAATTGGGATTGTCCGCAATCCGGGGGAGACAAATGCACGACAGCGCAGAGCAGGCAGTGGAACGGGCGATCGACACGATGCGCAGCAATTTATCGGAGCAGTTGACGGTGGACGACATGGCACGCGCAGCCATGTTCAGCAAGTTCCACTTCACGCGGATCTTCCAGCGGGTCACCGGCATCTCGCCGGGTCGATTCCTGTCCGCGATCCGCCTGCAGGAGGCCAAGCGGCTGCTCACCACGACCAGACTCAACGTCACGGACATCAGCCTCCGGGTGGGCTACAACAGCGTCGGCACGTTCAGCACCAGGTTCACCAAGAGCGTCGGCCTGCCACCCACCACGTACCGGCGGATGGGCGGCTTCGCTCCTCGCATCCCCACCCAACGCCCGACGGGCATGACGCAGGGCGTCATCACCGGGCGGGTCACCGCCCCCGCCCGCGGGCCGGCACCCGGGATCATCTTCATGGGCCTGTTCCACCACCGCATTCCCGAAGGCCCGCCGGCGCACTGCGCCATCCTGGAGTCCCCGGGCGTCTACCACTTCACGAACGTGCCCGACGGCACCTGGTACCTGCTGTGCCACTCGGTCTCCGGGGACGTGCTCCGACTCCAGCAGGACATGATGATGGTGTCCGCGGTGGGTCCACTGGTCGTCCGCGGACGCCAGACCCTGACGGCCGACGCCCACCTCAAGCAGGTGTCCAAGATCGACCCGCCGGTGCTCCTGGCCCTGCTCGACAGCCGGAAGGCAGCGAGCGAACGCCAGGCCCGCAGAGAGAACCGGGCCGAGGTGTACGCGGCCTGACCCCGCCCACCGGCGGAAGCATCCGGTCTCCACGGGCAGGGCTCCGCAGTGCCGCGTCCCCCCGTGGTCGACACGCGACACCCCGACCGCCAACGCCCACAGTGGCGTCCGGCGGTCGGCGTGCATCCTGCAAGACCACGAACGGAATCACCCCTGGCTCGCCCCGGCCCGGCCTGGCCCTGCCCCAGCCCGGCCCGCCCCAGCCCGCCCCGGCCCGGCCCAGCTCGGCCCGGCCCGGCCCGGCCCGGCGATCTTGCACTTTCGGCCCCCTCTTTGTCACCTTTTGCACCTTCCGACCGGGCACAAAGTGCAAGATCGACGGGGAGAGGGGGCGGGAGCGGGCGCGCGAGGCGCGGGGCGCGGGGCGCGGGGTGGTGTTCGACGCCGTTCGGCTGTGGACGGAATGACGTACCGGTCCCGTGGACGCCGTGGCGTCCGCGGGACCGGTACGCGGGGATCAGTCGACCTTGTGCACCGTCATCGGCAGGCCGCCGCGCACCCGCAGCGACAGCATCGGCTCGGGCACCACCGGACGGCCGGGCACGCCGGCCAGGCGTACGTCCCTGAGCAGCATGGCCAGGACGAGGGTGGCCTCCATCATGCCCAGGTTGTTGCCCACGCAGAACCGTGGGCCGGCGCCGAAGGGGATGTACGCGTACCGGGGGCGCTCCGTGCTGCGTGCCGGGTCGAAGCGGTCCGGGTCGAACCGCTCCGGGTCGTCCCAGAACCGGGGGTGCCGGTGCAGGGTGTACGGGGAGATGAGGATGTCCGCCCCCGCCGGCACGTGGTACCCGCCGATCTCGTCGGCCTCCTGGGCCTTGCGGGGCAGGAGCCAGACCGGCGGGTAGAGCCGGATGGCCTCCTCCACCACCATCGCCGTGTACCGCAGCCGGTGCAGGTCCTCGTACCCGGGCAACCGGTCGCCCAGCACCGTCACGGCCTCCTCGCGGACCCGCTGCCGGATCTCGGGGTGCCCGTCGAGCAGGTGCAGGCTCCAGCCCAACGTGCTGGCGGTCGTCTCGTGCCCGGCCAGCAGCAGCGTGACCAGCTCGTCGCGCAGCCGCTGCCGGGCCACCCGTGGATCCTTCTCCAGCCTGGTCGAGACGATCAGGCGGGAGAGGACGTCGTCCCGCCCGTCCACGTCCCGGCCCCGGCCGGCGACGAGTTCGTCGACGACCTCCTGGAGGTGCCGGCGGGCGCGCCGGAACCGCAGCTGTCGGGGCAGCGGGATCCACGGCGGCACGGCACTCAGCGTCTCCAGCTCGAACATCGCCTGGTCCTGCACGGCGGCGAACGACCCGCCGACGCCGTGGAAGCCGCTGAGTTCGGCGTCGAGCAGGGTCCGCCCGAGCACCCCGAGGGTCAGCGTGGTCATCTCCTCCAGCACGTCGACCGGAGGGCCGTCCGCCCGGGCCACCAGCCGTTCGACCAGCAGCCCGGCCTCCTCGCCGATCACGCCCGCGTACTGGGCCAGCCGCCGGTTCTGGAACGCCGGCTGGATCACCTTGCGTTGCTTACGCCACAGCTCACCCTCGCTGGTGAGCAGGCCGTCGCCGAGCGCCCGGCGGGCGTGCACCAGGCCGATGCCCTTCTGGTAGTTGGCGCTGTTGTCGGACAGGACGTGCTTGGCGTGGTCGGGGTGGTTGAAGAAGTAGAGCTGTTTGGGGCCGACCGGCAGCCGGGCGGCGTCGCCGTACCGTTCCGCTGCCAGGGTCATCATCCGCAGCCGGTCCCGGCCCATGAGGACCAGCATGTGCAGGCCGGCGGAGCGGGGCGGGCCCGGCGGGGTACGCCGGGCCGCTCCCTCGATCGTCGTCATGCCGCCTCACTCCGCTCCCGCTCGACCTGACGGAACCGTCCGGAGAGGAAGAGCAGGGCCTCCCCACCCGCCTGGCGCTCCAGGGAGAGCAGCCGGCCGAGGAAGATGGTGTGGTCGCCGCCGTCGTAGGTTCGCCACACCTCGCACTCGAAGTGGGCGAGCGCGTCGGTGATCAGCGGCGCCCCCGTCGTCTGGCCCGGCCGCCAGTCCACCTGGTCGAACTGCTCGCTGCCGAGCGGTCGCCGCCCGTCGGCGAAGTACCGGGCCACCTGCTGCTGGTCGTCGGTCAGCACCGAGACCGCGAACGCCGGGGTCTCGGACAGGCAGGCGTGCATCACCGCGTTCCGGTCGACGCACACCAGCACCAGCGGCGGGTCGAGCGACACCGAGGTGAACGAGTTGGCGGTCATCCCGTGCGGGGTGGCACCGCCGACGGTCACCACCGTGACGCCGGTCGCGAACGCGCCGTACGCCCGCCGCAGTGCCGTCACGTCGGGCGTCCCGACGGTGAGTGTTCGCTGTACGTCCACGACGTCTCCTCCTCGCGCCGTCAGGAGCGCCGCGCCGAGGTGTACGGCGCGAGCGCCGCCACCAGTGCCTCCGGCACCCTCGCCGGCGCGGTGCGGGTGTTCGGGCCGCGCATGCAGGCGATGCGCTGCCGGCCCCGGGCCACCAGCGTCTCGCCGCCGTCCCGTTCGAGCTTGACGTAGTCAAAGCTGAACTCCAGTTGGGTCTGTGCCAGCTCCACCAGGCGCATCCGGACGGACAGCTCGTCGAACGCGGTGATCTCGGCGAAGAACTCGCAGTCGACGCGGAGGGTGAACAGCTTCAGGTCGCCGCGCACGTCCGCCAGCACGTCCGGCGCCCGCTCCTTGAGGAACATCTCCCGGCAGCGCCCCTGCCAGCGCAGGTAGTTGACGTAGTACACGTTGCCGACGAGGTTGGTCTCCTCGAAGCCCACCGTGTGCAGGTACTCGAAGTACTTGTCCATCGCCTAGGCCCGCCCTTCCGTCAGGATCGCGAACGCCATCGGCTGGGGCAGGTCCCGCACGGTCGTGACGAGCGTGGCGATCCGCAGCTCACCGGAGGCGAACACCAGCCAGCCGGCCCGGTCCGAGGGCACCGCGACCAGCGGCGCCCGGTGGGAGAGGCCGGCCTTGCGCAGGCACTCGATCGCCGCCCACACCCGGGTGGCCGCCGCGTCCAGGGACTCCCCGCCGTCTGCGGAGCAGAGCCGGGCGAGGTCGACGTGTGCGCCGAGGAGCCCGTGCCAGACCGACTCCTGCCTGGCGCGTACCGCCTCCACGTCGCAGGCGAGCGGCCCGGTCCCCACCACGCACAGCGTCAGGTCCTCGGCGTGGGCGGCGGAGAGGGCGCGGCCGTCGGCCAGCTCGGGGCGGCCGTCCGGCCGGTACGCGACCTCGACCGGCCCGCCCGCGGCCCGGCCGGCGGCTGTCGCGGTCCGGGCCCGCCGCCGACGGGTCTCGTCCGGCGTGCCCTGCCCGGACGACTCGCCGCGCCCGGCCTGGTCCGCCGGGGTCGGCTCCACCGCCACCGCCACGTCGCCGCCGACGAGGTCGCCGACGGCCCGTTCCAGGTACGAACCCAGCAGCGGCGCCGCCCAGGGACCACGGCCGTCCTTCTTGCGTACCGCCCGCAGCCGCAGGCCCTCCCACCGTTCCACGACCGTGCCGTCGGCGGAGCGCAGGGCGATGTCGTAGACGTAGGTGTCGCCGTCGCGGCTGCGTTCCTCGGCGCAGTAGCGCAGTTCCTCGGTCTCGGTCAGGCGGGTTCCCGCCGGGTGGAGCCGTTCGATCCCGGCCGGCAGCAGCGTCGCGTCGGGGACGCAGACCTGGTTGCCGTGCATGAGGGCGTCCCGCACGCCGGGGTCGCCGAGGAGCAGGGTGTCCGGCAGGTAGTCGGCGAACCATCGCGTCTGCGGCGCCGTGACGACGTCGGCGTCGACGTGCCGGGCGGCCGACCGGTGGTAGCGGCGCAGCCGCTGGAACCGTCCACCCTGGAACAGGATGTCGCCGTACAGGTCGGTGGCGGGATCCAGCGGCACCGCCGGCAGCCCGGCGGGCACCTGCTCGGGCGGACCGGTCGGCGGGCGCGTCCCGGTGAAGTGCAGCCGCGCCCGGAAGTGCGCGGCGCTGAACTCCGTCTCCGCGCTGTAGATGACAGCGTCCACGACGTCGTCGTCGACCACGAGGGTGGCGATCCGGATGGTGGTGCTGCCGGCCGGCGGCACCACGATGGGCCGCAGGAACTCGGCCCGCTCGACCACCGGCGTGTCGGTCCGCCCGGTCACCGCCGCGGCGACCTGGGCCATGGCCTCCATCCCGAACACCGCGGGGAACAGCAGGTTGCCGTCCAGCCGGTGGTGGTCCAGGTAGAGGTCGGTGACCGGCTTGAGCTCGGACTCGGTGACCAGTTCGACGCCGTGGTAGCGGACGAGCGGCCGGTCCACGAACCGCAGCAGCGGCAGCTCGGGAAGGTCCGTCCGGATGGTGTCGATGCCCTCGGTCCGCCCGCTGACGACCACCACCGGCGGTGCCTGCGGGTCGGCGAGCAGGCGCCGGAGCATCTCCACCCCCTGGTCGGGGGTGACCGGGGTGATGCCGTCACGGGTCAGCGCCTCGACCACGGACAGCCGCTCGCCCATGCCGACGCCGGACCAGACCGACCACTCCAGGCAGAGGCTGCGGCAGTTCGGGTGGCGTCGGCCGAAGTCGACGGTCAGCTCGGCCAGCCAGTCGTTCGCCGTCGCGTAGTGCGCCTCGCCGCGCAGGCCGGCCCGGCCGATGATGCTGCCGAACGTCACCAGCAGGCGCAGCCGGTCGGCGTCGACCGCGTCGAGCACGGCCCGCAGGCCGTCGACCTTCGGTGCGAAGGTGCGGTGGAAGGCGTCCATGGTGAGGCCCGTCAACGCCGCCGGCTCGTTGCGGCCGGCGCCGTGCAGCAGCGCCGTGACCGGTCCCAGCTCGGCGACGAGCCCGTCGACGGCCTGCCGTACCTGCTCCGGGTCGGCCACGTCGGCGCGGGCGTAGCGCACCCGTACGCCGGCGTCCGCCATCCGCTTGAGGTTCGCGGCCAGCTCGTCGTCCTGGGCGGGGTCCGAGCGGCCCAGCACGGCGAGTCGGGCGCCGCTGTCCGCCGCCATCGCCAGGGCGCACTCGGCGGTGATGCCCTTGCCGCCTCCGGTGACCAGCAGCAGGTCCTCGGCGCCGAGCGGCTGCCGCGTCTCGGCCGGCCGCACCGGCAGCCCCCGCAGGGTGGGCACCCGCCGCCGCCCGGCGGCGTCGTGGTGGACCTCGACGAACCCGTCGGTGGCGGCGACCTCCGCGGTCACCCGGGAGACGGCCTCCGGCACGGGCGGGGTGTGCACGATGGTGGTCCGCAGGTGCGGCGCCTCCAGCCGCAGCGTCTTGGCCAGCCCGGCCGCGCCCGGACCCTGCTGGACGAGGACGAAGCGGGTGCCGGGGGCGGCGGCGGTCGCCGCCTGCGCGCCGCGCAGGGCCAGTTCGAGATCGGCCCGGGCGCACGGCTCCGGCAGGCACACCAGCACCCCGGCCCCGACGCCGGCGCCCTGTAGGGCCGCGCGCAGCGGCTCGGCGAGCGGGTGGCCGGCGGGGGCGAACAGCTGCCACGGGCCGTCGGCGTCGACCCGGGCGGCGACCGGGGACGGCGCGTCGTCGAGGTCGACCGACCAGGCCCGGCACCAGTCGGCGACGCCGTGCACGTGGGCCGGGCCGGTCGCGTCGGCGTCCCGACCGGTCCGGGCGAGCTGCTCCAGGGCCTCGGCGAGCTGCCCGACGGTGGCCGTCGCGAAGTTGGTCGGGGTCTGCGCGGCCGGCACGCCGAGGTGCTGCGCCGCCTGGTTGACCAACTGGCCGACGGTGATCGAGCTGAGGTGGAGGTCGTCGAGGAGTTGGCTGCCGTCATGCACCATCTCCAGCGGCAGCTCGGCCCGCTCGGCGGCCAACCGGCGGAGCAGTTGCAGGCTCGACTCGCCGGCCGGCTGCTCCGCCGCGGGCTGCTGCCCGTCGGCCGTCGACGGTTCCGCCGGCCGGACGCCGGAGCCTCTGGGCAGGCTCACCACGGGGGCGGA
Source organism: Micromonospora sp. NPDC048170 (assembly GCF_040652795.1). Lineage (NCBI taxonomy): Bacteria > Bacillati > Actinomycetota > Actinomycetes > Micromonosporales > Micromonosporaceae > Micromonospora > Micromonospora sp. NPDC048170. The sequence goes on along the minus strand of NZ_JBEZMR010000046.1, from coordinate 15,140 downwards.
CTCACACGGGCTGGCGAAGAAGCGGAAGTTCTGTCCCACCTCCAGCGGCCGGACCAGCCGGTCGTGGAAGAGGGTGCCCTCCACGCCGCCGGCGCCGACGACGTACGCGGCTGCCGCGACGCGCAGCAGGCCCGCCAGCGACTCGTCGTCGGTGTTGAGCGCCACCGCCGGCAGGTCGGTGCCGGCCGACGCGAGGCCGGAGAGCACCTGCCCCGGACCGACCTCGACGAACAGGTCGACCTCCTTGGCGGCGAGGGCGACGGCCTGGCTGAACAGCACCGGATCGGTGATCTGGCGGTGCAGCAGGGCGGTGACGTCGGTGTCGTGGGCGAGCGGCTCACCGGTGACGGTGGAGATGACCCGCCGGGTGACGGGACCGAACCGCTCCCCCGCCAGCGCGTCGCGGAAGGCGTCCGCGGCCGGCTCGACCAGCGGCGAGTGGAACGCGTGGGACACCGACAGTCGGGTGGTCCGCAGGCCGGCGGAGCGGGCCCGCTCGCAGGCGTCCTCCACCGCGGCCTCCGAGCCGGCGACCACGGTCTGCTCCGGCCCGTTGTACGCGGCGATCACCACGGACAGGCCGGCGACCAGCCCGGCCACCCGCTCGGGCGGGGCGCCGATGTTGGCCATCGTGCCGGACGCGCTGCGCTCCCCCATCGTCCGGCCGCGCACGCCGGCCACCCGGAGCAGGGCCTCCTCGTCGAGCACGCCGGCCCACTGGAGGGCGGCGATCTCGCCGAGGCTGTGCCCGACGGCGACGGTCGCGTCGAGGTTGAGCAGCGACAGCGCCCGCAGGCCCGCCAGCGAACCGGTGACGATCCGTGGCTGGGCCACCGCGGTGGCGACCATGTCGCCGGTGCTCGGCAACGCCGCCCGCTGGTACACCTCCTCCACGTCGGCGAAGCGGCGGCGCAGCGCGCCACCCGAGGTGCCCCGGCCGGACCCCTGCCCGGGGAAGAGGAAGCCGATGCGACCCGGACCGCTGACGTGGCCCAGGAAACAGCGGCCGTCGGAGGAGAACAGGCGCACCTCGCCGGCGTCGAGGGTGTCGCAGACGCGGCGCAGCTGCCGCTCGGTGTCCTCCGGCGAGGAGACCACCACGCCCGCCCGGTACGGCAGGTCACGCAGTTCCCGGTGCAGGGTGGCGGCGAGGTCGCCCAGTTGCGCGTACGACACCGTGGGCACGAACTCGACGAGCCGCTGCAACCGCTCGCGCAGTTCCTGCGGGCTGCCACCGTCGACCAGGAGGAGCTCCACGTCCTGCATGGACGCGGCCAGGTTGCGGAAGCGGCTGTCCAGCCGGGACGAACGGCGCGGCTGCCCGTTCTCCAGCACGATGTGGGTGTTGATGCCACCGAAGCCCATCGCCGTCACACCGGCGCGTACGGGCAGGCCGCGCGGCCACGCCTCGGCCTTGCGCAGGGCCCGCAGCGCGGACTGCTCGGCGGTGAGGATCTCGTGCGGGTCGACGCAGCCGATGGTGGGCGGCAGGACCTCGTGGTGGACCGCCATCGCGGCCTTGATCAGGCCGGCTACGCCGGCTGCCGCCTTGGTGTGCCCGATCATGCCCTTGATCGAGCTGATCGCGGCCTGCGGGGAGTTCCCGTCGGCGGTGCGGCGGGCCAGCGACAGCGCCTGGAGTTCGGTGGCGTCGCCCACCGCCGTGCCGGTGCCGTGGCCCTCGAAGAGCCCGACGGTCTCGATGCCGAACCCGGCCCGGTCGTACGCCCGCCGCAGGGCGAGCTGGTAGCCGGCGACCTCCGGGCGGGTGATGCCGCCCTTGCCGTCGGAGGAGATGCCCCAACCGGCGATGGTGGCGTAGACGCGGTGCCCCGCCTGGCGGGCCTCCGCCTCGCGCATCAGGACCACCATGCCGCAGCCCTCGCCCGGCCAGAACCCGTTCGAGCCGCGGTCGTAGACCCGCATCTCGCCGCGCGCCAGGGCGCCGGTCTTCGCGAAACCGATGATCTCGAAGGGGTCGATGGAGAGGTCCACGCCGCCGGCGATCGCCACGTCGACCTCGCCGTCGGAGAGGGTCTTGCACGCGGTGGCGACGGAGAGCAGGGAGGAGGAGCAGGCGCCGTCGACGGTGTAGCCGCCGCCCTTGAAGTCGAAGTGGTTGCAGATGCGGCCGGCGATGGTGTTCGACAGCCCGCCCGCGAGGGTGTCCTCGTCCACCTCGGGGAACGGGCCCTTGAACGTCGCCTCGAAGTCGTCGAGGAAGGTGGTGAGCTGGTCGTCGTCCCAGTCCTGTTCCTTGAGCGCCGCGGCGACCATGCGGCGCACGTAGGGCCAGCGCAGCCGCAGCTGGTTGGCCCGGGAGAACTCGCCGGTCAGTGTGTTGCCGACGACCACGCCGGTCCGCTCGCGGGGGAGCCCCTCCGCCATCGGGAAGCCGGCGTCGGCCAGCGCCATGGCCGCCATGTCGAGGGCGAGCCAGTGGGTGAGGTCGGTGGAGCGGTAGGTGCTGCCGGCGATCTTGTAGGCGATCCGGTCGAACTCGTAGCCCTCGATGACCGCGGCGTTACGGGCGTAGAAGCGGTCGGGGGTGGCCGGGTCCGGATCCCAGTAGTCGTCCAGGCTCATCCGCACGTCGGGCAGCCGGCGGAAGGCCCGCCGCCCGGCGAGGGCGTTCTCCCACAGTTCTCGCGGCGACGTGGCGTCCGGGTAGCGGCACGCCATCCCCACGACAGCGATCCTGGTCACGAGGTCTCTCCTTCGTTGCGTGCGGTGGTGGACCGCCGGGGCGCGGGGCCGGCCGGTGGGTGAGGCGCCACGATCAGCCCCGCCCCTCGAACTCCGCGGCGATGGCCTGTCGCCACCGCTCGTAGGCGGGCGTGGCGCCGTCCCGGTCGCGGGGCAGCGTCACGTCGGTCACCTTCGACGCCTCGGCGGTGGACATGCCGCAGAAGACCTGCGTGGCGACCTCGTTGTGTGGGACGACCAGGCCGGCGCGGACCCGGGCCCCGGCCGCGAAGGCGCTGCCCTGGGCGAGGTCCACGCGATGGTCACCGGCCAGGTCGCGGAACCGGTGCAGGTCCGCCTCGGTGGCGCCCCCGGCGTAGGTGGCGGCGAGGCCGGCACCGGCGTACAGGTCGGCCCTTCGGTGCGCGGGGAACCGGCTGAAGATCTCCGTGACCCGGTCCACGTCGGTGCCGCCGACGAACCAGGTGGCCCGGCCGACGCCCTGGTCGATGACCCGGTCGACGTACTCGCGGGGCCCTTCGGCGGGCCAGGGGAACCGCGGGTGGCGGTACTGCCCGTACACGTACCGGTCGGTGTGGAAGTACGCCTGGTGGAAGCCGTACCCGTCGAGCACCAGCCACCGGAGCAACGGGTCCGGGGCGTACAGCTGGCCCCAGCGGATCCGGGGCACCCGGGCCATCGCCCAGCCCACGCCGACGTACACCATGTAGACGTGCGCGTCGCCGCGCCCGGCGAGCAGGCTCTCCACGTGCCGGGGTCGGCCCGGCCGCAGCGCGTCCCGGACGGCGAAGGCCATCCCGGCGCCCTCGTACGCGAAGCCACGAAACCGCGTCGGCACCGTTTCCAGCCGTCGTTCGGCCGCCACGGTCCTCGGCGCCTCGGCGGCGTATCCGAAACCGGCCAGGAATGACGAGCCGACAGTTTCGAGCAGCGCCTTCGATTCCTCGTTCTTGACGTGGAAGCCGCGCACGTCCATTTTCGTCTCGGAGATATCTGGCGTCAGGATTCTGCGCCGCAGATCACGCAGGCTCTGCATCGCACGTTCCCCCAAAGGGTCGATGTTTCCGTTTACCGGGGATGGACATCCATTTCGATGATGACAAGTGCGAAGAGGATCTTTTTCTTCAACCTTGCGCATTCATCGCAACTATCCGGAACATTCACTTTCCGCGGGGCGTGCGGCAGCACGACCACCGCCGGACGGTGCTTAGTGGCCGTGGCCGATGTCGGCCGGCTCGAAGTGCGCGCGGACGTTGCGTCGCCATATCTCGTACGCGGGCAGTCGCCCGGCCGACTCCGCGCGGACCGCCACGTCGTCGGCGAGGGCCGCGGCGGCGGCGACGGACCGCCCGCCGAGCGCGCGCATCGCCGCCTCGCTGTGCGCCGGCACGTACCCGGCGTGGCTGCGGGCCTTGGCGGCGAACACGGCGCCCTGGGCCAGGTCCGGCGCGCACGTTCCGGCGTCGCCGCGCAGCGCGGCGAGCGCGTCGGCGTCGGCGCCGCCGGCGAAGGTGGCGGCGAGCCCCACCCCGCTCCACAGGTCGCCGTGCCGCTCGGCGGCGAAGGCCCGGACGGCGCCGGCCACGTCGGCGGTACGGGCACCGTGGATGAACCACAGCGCCCGCCCGAGGCCCTGGTCCGTGGCGCGGACGAAGTAGTCCCCGTGGTCCTGCCACGGGTACGCGGCGAGCCGCTCCTGCCGGGTCACCCACCGGTCGAGGTCGAAATAGGCGCGGTCGAACCCGTAGCCGTCCACGGCCAGCCAGGTCATCGTCGGGTGGTACGGGGAGCCCGTGAGATCCGGGACCACGTGCCGCCAGAGGCGTCGCGGCAGGCGCGCCATCGCGAACCCGATGCCGATGTAGGCGAGGAAGAGGTGCGGCGCGCCCGGGCCCCGCAGCAGGTCGCGGGTGCGGGTGCCGCGCCGGGGCCCCATCGCGTCGAGGATGGTGCAGGCCATCGTGGCGCCCTCGTAGGCGAAGCCGAGCAGCTCCCGGTCGACGAGCGCGAGCCGTCGTTCCAGCTCCCACGGGTCGCGGGTGTCGATGCCCCACTCGAACCCGCAGACCACCGACTGCGGAACCGCCTCCAACCGGCGGGTGACCTCCGTGGCCGGGCCGGGGAAGCCCCGACGCGCGAAGGTCACGTCCGCGAGCGTGGGCGCCATCAGGAGTCGACGCACGGAACCCAGTACCGTCGGCATGGCAGCTCCCTCTGTCGGTACGACGACGCCGGCCCCGGCCGGCGGGTGACTTCATCGTCACCTCACGCCGGCCGGGGCCGCCTCTTCTGCTGTGCGCTCATCCGCCACCACGGGCGGGTGGCCGGGGCAGCCCGGCAGGGCCGCCCTCGGCTGGTGTGTCGCCGCGACGCCACCGCCGTCGGCGGTCGGGTCACAGGCCGGTGACGGGACCTCTCCCCCGCTGCGGGCGGAGGAACATCAGCAGCAGGGCCACCGCGACGAGGCCCAGGTCCAGCAGGAGGAGCACGCCGTTGATGCCGTCGATCCGGGCATGGTCGTGGCCGGCGGTCGCGGCCGAATCGTCGATCGGCGCGGCGACGGACCCGGCCGGGACGGCGCCGGCGGTCACGGTGAAGCCGGCCAGGCCGGAGACCTGCCGGCCGTCGGGCAACCGGGCACGGTAGGCGACGCGGTAGGCGCCCGTCCCGGCGTCGCGCACCGCCACGACCAGGCGGCCGTCGCGGACGAACGGCCTTCCGGTCGAGACGACCGCACCGGTCGGTCCGGTGACGGCCAGGTGCAGGTTCTCGGCCGACTCGGCGCCGCTGAGCGTGAGCGTCACCTCGGCGGGCGCGGCCCCGACGACCGCGCCGTCGCCCGGGTCCAGCATCAGCCTCCGGCTCTCGGCCGGACTGCCGAAGGCCAGCAGTGCCAGGATCGACAGCACGACCCCGGCCGCCACCACGATCGCCGCCCGCTGCACCGCCCCGGCCGGCGCGGGTGGCGAGGGCGTGCGGGCGGCGTCCACGCTGGTCACGACGGCTGCGCGGCGGCCTCGGGCTGCCGGCAGCTGCACGACATCAGCGCCGTCTCCGCCGCGGAGGGCCGCAGGTGCAGGTACATCGCGATCACCATCGGCACGAAGACGACCGTGTTGTAGAACAGGTGCAGCTCGACCCGGGGGATCACGACCTGGAGCACGCTGGTGGGCACGGGGCTGTCGAACAGGTGCCGGCCGGTCTGCGCCTGCAACAGCAGCAGCAGGTGCTCGATGTGGTGCCAGAACTGGATCGCCAGGGCGGCGGTCCACCAGCTCCGGCTGCGCCCGACGAAGCCGGGGCGCAGCATCCACAGCCCGACCAGCATCAGGATGGCGTAGCCGTAGTGCAGCCACTCCGAGCTGACGAGCCAGGGGAACGGCATGCCGAGCACCCCGCGCGCCTCGGGCCGCGACCAGCCCAGGCCCCAGATCTGGTACGCCTGCACCAGGTGCTCGGCCCAGTGCGCGAGCACGATCACGAGAAAACCGTTCAGGGCCGCCCGATGGTACGAGCCGTTGAGTGCCGCCCAACGCCCGGACGCTCCGGGCAGGGTCGCCTGGTGGCTGGTCACGTTGCCTCCTCGAGGGGTCAAGGACGCGCAGGAACGCCGCATCCTCACCCAGCGTGTCGGCTCGGACACGCCGACACGTCTCCGATGTTGCTCACTTCGGACCGGAAGGCCGTCAGCGCGGTCCGGGCGGGCCGGCGGGGGCGTACCACGCGCCGACCCGACGCGCCGCCGCGAAGCTGGCCCAGGCGACCGCGTCGACCAGGGCCGCGTCGCCCGGCTGGTGGCGGCGGAACTCGGCCACCACCTCCTCGTCGACCTGGTAGGAGGCGAACACGGTCAGCAGGGCCAGACGGCCGGCGGCCCGCTCCGCCTCGGGCAGCGGCGCGATCAGCCGTTCGCACCACTGTCGACTCAGGCCCGTCTCCTCCCCCCGCCAGGCGTCGAGGCGTTCCGCGACCAGTTCCCGGACCGCCGGCGGGACCGCCCGCTCGCCCGCCGCCTCGAACGCCGCGTACGCCCGGGCCATCGCCCCGGCCACGTGCGGGCTGCCCGCCGCCCACGCCGCCTCGGCCGGCAGCGGCGCCGGCGGCAGCAGTTCCACCGAGCGCCCCGGCTCCCGGGCGTCGCGCAGCGTCCCCTGCAACACCCAGCCGATGCCCCGCTTCAGGCGCCGCCGGGCCCGCGGCGTCAGCCCCGGCGGGAGCAGGAAGTTGGAGAGGAACACGTTGACCACGCGGGCGACGTAGTGGAAGCCCACCACCACGCCGATCAGTTCCGGGCGGTCCCGCTCCGGAAACGGCACGGCGGGCCGTGAGGACTGCGGCTGGTGCGCGGTACGGCCCCACTCCGCCGCCGCGCGCAGGCGCCGGTCGGCGATCTCGGAGATCCGGTCGGCCACGATGGCCTCCGCGTCGTGCTCGCTGGAGAGTTCGTAGAGCCCGACGCTGTGCATGTCCACGCAGTACGGGCAGATGTTCGCCACCGACACGGCGGCGGCGACCGCCTCCTTGGTCGCCCGGTCCACGTTCTCCGTCGGCAGCAGCGGCTCCCGCATGACCATCCAGTACGCGGCCAGCGCCTCCGGCGACGGCGAGTGCAGCTGCGCCGGCGGCACCACCAGTTGCATCTCCTGCGCGACCTGGGTGTAGACGGAGTCCACCAGCCCCCGTGCGGATCCCTGCGGCACCGGCGTGACGTAGTTGACCTGGCGTTGGACCACCGACGAGGCCACCCGACGAGCGATCATGATCTGCCTCCTGCTCCGCGCCGCGCCGCCGGGCCGTCACGACGACGGCTCCCACGACTGCGGCAATGCCAGTATTGGGAAACCGGGGGCGCAGGCAACGCGATCGACGCCGGTTGAGCACCTTGGGAGAAGGAGTGCCCGGCGACGCCTGCCGATGATGGGCGCGACCCAGTCCCCCAACCTCGGGAGTCGCGATGCTGGTCCTGGTAACCGGTGGCACCGGATTCATCGGCTCCCACTCGACGGCGGCCATCCTCGACGCCGGCCACCGGGTCCGGATGCTCGTACGTGACCCGGCACGCGCCCGCCGGGTGCTGGCCGCGCTGGGCGCCGACGCCGGTCGTGTCGAGCTGGTCACCGGTGACGTCACCGAACTCGCCGACGTGGCCCGGGCCGCCGACGGCTGCGCCGCCGCGCTGCACGCCGCCGGTGTGTACAGCTTCGACTCGCGGGACCGGGCCCGGATGCGGGCGGTCAATCTACGCGGCACCGAGGTGGTGCTCGGGGCGGCGCGGACGGCGGGTCTCGACCCGATCGTGCACGTCTCCACGTTCGGCGTGCTGCTGCCGGCCGCGCGGTCGCCGCTGACCGTCGACTCGCCGGTCGGCGCTCCCCGGGAGGCGTACCTGAGCAGCAAGGCCGCCGCCGAGCACGTCGCGCGCCGGCACCAGGACGACGGCGCGCCGGTGGTCGTCACCTACCCGCTGGCCTCGCTCGGCCCCGACGATCCGCACCTGGGCGACCAGACGACCCGGGTGCGCAACGCCCTGCGCGGGCTGATGCCGATGTGGCCGACCGGCGGCTTCCCGGTGGGCGACGTGCGGGACGTGGCCCGGCTGCACGCGGCGGTGCTCGAACCGGGACGCGGTCCCCGCCGCTTCCCGGCCCCCGGCCGGTACGTCACCACCCGCGAGTTCGTCGACGCGCTGCGCCGGGTCACCGGGCGGACCCTGCCCGTCCTCCGGCTGCCGGCCCCGGCCATGCTGCCGGTGGGCCACCTGGTCAGCGCGGTGCAGCGGCTGTCGCCCGTGCACCTGCCCGCCGAGCACGGCGCGATCTACCTGTGCGCCACCGCCCGCCCGATGGACGCCACCCCCACCGAGGAGTTGCTCGGGCCGGAGAGCCGGTCGCTGGACGAGACGATGGCCGACACCGTGCGGTGGCTGCACCGGACCGGACGGCTGAGCCGCCGCCAGGCCGGGCGCGCCGCGCTCCCGGCCGCCGCCGCGACCGCGGAACCTGCCTGAAATTGCGCGCCGCCCCGCCGTCCACAGTTTCCCGATAATCGGCCGGGCTGCCCGGGGCACCGGGCTCAGCAAAACAAGAGATGCGTGCGACCTGTATCGGTAGACACGATAATGCAGGACTTCGCGCACCGCCCGGTACCGCGCGGAACGATTCCGCACGACCACCATTTCTTTTCCTGCTTCCGCCGCCTCAGTGGGCGGTGGTCCCAGCTGCCCGAAAAACGTTTGGCGGGACCGGGCACCGACGCCCCGCCCCAGAAGGAGGTAGCCGCCGTGCAACCGGAAACACCCGAGGAGCAGCAGGCACGCGTGCTGACGCTGGAAGCGTTCGCCGACACCATCATCCCCGGGGCGAAGCGGTCCGCCGACGACCGGGCGATCGCCGGCGTCTCGACCGACGGCGGCGCCGTCGAGTGCGGGGCGCTGGCCCTGATGGAGGACCCGGCCGGCGGGTTGTCACTGATGTTGGGGACGCTCGGTGAGGCCCTCAACGCGCACGCGACCGGCTACGCCGAGGCGAACGGGCTGACCCTCGATCCGGTGGTGCCGCCCTTCGTCGCCCTCTCGTTCGACCACCGCACCGCGCTGCTGAGTCACCTGCTCGCCCCCGACAACCCGGAGAAGGAGATGTGGGTGGGGCTCGCCCTGTTCAGCAACATGGCCTACGACAGCGCCGCCCACATGAACACCGTCGACGCGCTCGCCGCCGGGCATCCGGGGCTGCTGGCGATCGGCATCACCCGGCCCGACGACGACGGGCTGTGGCGGTTCCCCGAGTACTCGTACGGACGCCCGCTGTCGCGAACGCACCCACACACCACGCCCACAGGGAGCCCGGCATGACCAGTAGCGCAAGCACCGACGTCGTGGTGATCGGCAGCGGCTTCGGCGGCGCGATCCCGGCGTACCACCTGGCCGCGGGCGGGGCACGCGTGGTGGTCCTGGAGCGTGGACCGTGGCTGTCCAGCGAGGAGTTCGACCACGACTTCAAGCTCGGCTCGTCGTACACCCGGATCTTCGACTTCACCGTCGGCGACGGGATGAGCGTGCTGGGCGGCAACTGCGTCGGCGGCGGCAGCGTCGTCTACTTCGCCACCATGCCGCGCGCGCCGCGGTTCGTCTTCGAGCGGCAGGGCAGCATCGGCCGCCGGATGTGGCCGGCGGCCATCACCCGTGACACGCTCGATCCCTGGTACGACCGGGTCTGCGAGTCGCTGCCGGTGACGATGCAGAGCTGGGACAAGGTGCCGTACGCCGGCGGCCTCTTCGCGGCGGCCTGCGCGCACGCCGGACGCACGGCCAACCCGGTGCCCTCCGCCGTGGACGTCGACAGGTGCACCAACTGCAACTGGATGATGGCCGGGTGCCGCTTCGACGCGAAGCGCTCCCTGCTGCTCAACTACCTGCCGGCGGCCCTGGCGCACGGCGCCGAGATCCGGCCGCTGCACGAGGTGCAGCACCTCTCCCGCACCGACGACGGCGGGTACCGGGTGCACTACCGCATCGTCGACGCGGAGGACTACCGGATCCTGCACGACAGCGGAACGATCGATGCCAAGATCGTCATCGTGGCGGCCGGGGCCGGCGCCACCCCGGTGATCCTGCAACGCTCGGAGCCCACCCTCGGCGCGATGCCGCCGGCCGTCGGCCGGTACTTCTCCGGCAACGGCGAGCGGCTCAACACGGCCGTCTTCGACGACGACCGGGTCCGCGAGGTGCTCGGCCTCAGCCGGCCCGACGGCAGGGGCTACGCCGCCAACCAGATCGGCCGCGGGCCGACGGTGGCGACCTGGGACCGGCTCGACCCCGACCTGCCGGAATACGAGCGGTACTCGTTGGAGCAGCTCTTCTTCCCGCTGGGGCTGGGCACGATCCTCGCCCAGGTGCCGGACGCGATCGGCCCGACCTGGTTCGGCCTGGCCAAGAAGGACATGCTGCGCCGCTGGCAGTCGTGGCTGACGCTCTTCACGATGTCGGAGGACGACAACGAGGGGGTCTTCGGGCCGCCGCCGGCGACCGGCAACGCCGACCGCATCTCCCAGCAGATGCTCGGCCGGGGTCCGTTGACCTACCGGCCCACCGCGAACACGTTGCGTGGCTGGGCCGCCGCCGACGCGGACGCCCGCGACATCCTGGAACGCGACGGGCTGGCCCGGGTGATGCCGTGGACCAACGACGTGGTCGGCGCGTACACCGTGCACCCGCTGGCGTCCTGCCGGATCGGCGACGACCCGGCGACGTCGGCCCTCGACGACCGGCACGAGCTGCGGCAGCACCCCGGCGTCTTCGTCACCGACGGCTCGGCGGTGCCGGGCGCGCTCACCGTCAACCCGGCCCTCACCATCGCCGCGCTCGCCGAACGGGCCGTGCCCGGCATCGTCCGCGCGGCTCAGGAGCGCGGCGTGCCGGTCAGCTACCACGGCACGCTGCCCGACGGATCGGTCACCGCGGTGCCCCAGGTCGTGCCCAGTTAGGACACGGCGGCCGGGGGCGCACCCCCGCCCCCGGCCCCCGGTCTGCCCGACCAGGAAGGAAACCGATGGGCAGGCGACTGGCTCGGGTGACGAGCCGAACCATGCTGACCCACGTCCGACACGTGACGCCGGTCGCCCCGGAGGCCGCCGACGGGCCCGTCGCGCGGGTCTACCGGCAGATGGCCGACGACTTCGGCGTCCTGGCTCCCCCGGTGCTGCTGCACTCCCCCTCCCCCGACGTGCTGCGGGCCTGCTGGCTGATGCTGCGCGAGACACTGCTCGCCGACGGGCTGGTCGGCCGCGAGGCCAAGGAGGTGGTCGCCGCCGCCGTCTCCGAGAGCAACCGGTGCCCGTACTGCGTCGAGGTGCACGGCGCCACGGCGGCCGGGCTGCTGGGCGAGGCGGGCGGGTGGCTGAGCGCCGGGGTCGGCGGCATCGGTGACCCGCGGCTGCGGGCCCTGGCCGAGTGGGCCCGGCACAGCGGGGCCGGGGCGCGCCGCCGCCCCCCGCCGTTCCCCGCCGAACACGGGCCCGAACTGATCGGCGTGGCGGTGGCCTTCCACTACCTCAACCGGATGGTCAGCGTCTTCCTCCAGGACTCCCCGTTGCCGCCGGCACCGGCCGGGATCCGCGCCGGGGTCCGGCGGACGGCCGCCCGCATCATGGGGGCGCTGGCCCGCCCCGGGCGGACGCCGGGCCGCTCCCTGGACCTGCTGCCCCCCGCGCCGCCGGAGGACGACCTGGCCTGGGCCGTCGGGCAGCCGCACGTGGCCGCCGCCTTCGCCCGGGCCGGCCAGGCCGTCCGCCGCGCCGGTGAGGCCGCCCTGCCGGAACACGTCCGCCGGCGGATCCTGACCTGCCTGGCCGATCCGCCGCCCCCGGAGCCCGGCGGCGGCCGGTGGTTCGACGCCGCCGTCGCCGAACTGTCGCCGGCCGAGCGGCCCGTCGCCCGGCTGGCGCTGTTGACGGCGCTCGCGCCGTACCGGGTCACCGACGCCGACGTCACCGCCTGCCGCGACGGCGGAGCCGGCGACGCCGCGCTGGTCGCGGCCACGGCCTGGACGAGCCTGGCCACGGCCCGCCGGATCGGCGCGGGCCTGCACGGGGACCGCACCGGGCCGGCCCCGCTCGGCGCGCCCGGCGTCGCCGACAGGGAGGAGACGTCGCGTGCGGGCGAGGCATGACCCGGAGCGGGGCGACGCCCCGGTGACGACGCCGCCGCGACCGGGGCGCGCCAACCCGTGGGCGGCCCTGCTGGTGCTGTGCCTCGGCAACTTCCTCATCCTGCTCGACACCAGCATCGTCAACACCGCCGTGCCGGACATGATGCGGTCCCTGGACACCGGGATCGACAGCATGCTCTGGGTGCTGAACGGCTACCTGCTGGCGCTGGCGTCCCTGCTGATCGTCGCCGGACGGCTCGGCGACCTGTTCGGCCCGCGTACCGTCTTCATGGCCGGCATGGCGGTGTTCGCGGTGGCCTCGGTGCTCTGCGGGGCGGCCCAGTCCCCGGAGCAGCTCATCGCCGCGCGGGTGGCGCAGGGCGTGGGCGCCGCGGCACTGCTGCCGCAGGCCCTCGTCCTCATCTCCGGCATCTTCCCCGCCGCGCGGCGGGGCGCCGCCTTCGGCATCTTCACCGCCGTCGCGGGCATGGCCGCCGTCAGCGGCCCCACCCTCGGCGGCCTCGTGATCACCCGGCTCGGCTGGGAGTGGATCTTCTACCTCAACGTGCCGCTCAGTGTGGCGGGCGTCGCCCTGGCCTGGTGGCTCGTTCCCGACCTGCGCACCCGCCGGCCGCGCCACCTCGACGTGGTCGGCGTGCTCCTGGCCACCGCCGCGCTGGTGGGCCTCATGTACGCCCTCATCGAGGGCGAACGACACGACTGGGGCACGATGCGCGGGCCCGTCAGCATCCCGGCGATCCTGGGCCTCGCGGCGGTGTGCGGGGTGGTGTTCGCGCTCCGGGAGCGCCGGCAGCGCGAGCCGCTCGTCCCGCCCGGCCTGTTCCGCCTCGGCAACTTCGGCCCGGCGACCCTGATCACGCTCGTCAGCTCGTTCGGGCTGTACGGCTTCCTGCTCGTCTTCGTGATCGAGACGCAGGCGCTGCTCGGCATGAGCCCGCTGGAGTCGGGCCTCGCCGCGCTGCCCTGGACGGTGGTGCTCAGCGCCGTCGCGCCGGTCGCCGGGCGGCTCACCGACCGGCTGGGCGGCCGGCGCCTGCTCGCGGGCGGGCTCACCGTGTACGCGCTCGGCGTACTGGGCATGGCGCTGCTGGTCACACCGCGCTCCACGGCCGGCACCTTCGTCGTACCGCTGATCGCCGTCGGCATCGGCATGGGGGCGTCCATCGCGCCGACCACGACCGAGGCCATGCGCGACGTGCCCGCCCGGTTGGCCGGCGCCGCCGCGGGCGTGCTCAACACCGCGCGTCAGGTCGGCGGCGCGCTCGGCGCGGCGGTCGTCGGTGCCGTCCTTCAGCACCGGCTGGCCGACACCCTGCCCGAGGCCGCCCGGGCCGGGGCGGCGCAGCTGCCTCCCGAGGCCCGGGCGGACTTCCTGGGCGGCTTCGGCGGGGAGGGCGTCAAGCTGGGCGCCGGTCAGGCCGGCGGGTTCGCCGTACCGGCCGGGACGCCGCCGGAACTCGCCGACCGGTACCGGGACGTGGCGGCGGGCGCGTTCGCCGACGCGTTCCTGCCCGCCGTCCGGCCGGCGCTGGGGGTGGTGGTGGGCGTCCTGTTGCTCGGCGGTCTGTTCGCGCTCAGGCTGCGTGGACGCCCGGCCCGCGCCGAGGCGGATCCGTCGGCGGACGCCGCACCGTCGCCCGACGGCGGGCCGGGCCGCGAGGCCCCGGAAACGGTCGGACCGGGCCGCGAGGGGCGGTCGCGCTCCGCACAGTGGGAGAAGACACCCACCACGGCACCCGCCGATGATTGATGCGCCGGCACCGACCCGATTTCGCCGGCTTCCCCGTCAACCGCCGGCCGTACGGCGCCGGCGACGTGCGGCACCGCACCGGTCGACGGTCACCCCCCGCGACGACGCCCGGGGTCCGCATCGTCCGCCCGGGTCGGGGCGGCACCGCAGCGAGAGGATGAGCGCGTGGCAGAACAGGACGTGTTCGCCGCCCTGGCGGCCGAGGGCGACGACGTCGACCGCATGGTCGCCGAGCTGGACGACGCCGGGTGGCGGACCCCCACCCCCGCCGAGGGCTGGACGGTCGCGCACCAGATCGCCCACCTGACCGCCACCTTCCGGATGGCCGGCCTGGCCGCCGCCGACCCGGACGGCTTCCAGGCCCTCATGTCGCGCATGAGCGGCAACTTCGACGCGAACGTGAACGCGGCGATGGCTCCGTACCTGGCCGAGGCGCCGGCGGCGTTGCTGGCCCGGTGGCGCGAGGAGCGGGCCCTCGCCGAGAAGGCACTCGCGGCCGTCCCGGTCGGGCAGCCGGTGCCGTGGCTCGTCCGGCCGCTTCCGGCGCCGGTGCTCGCCGCGGCGGGGATGATGGAGCTGTTCGGGCACGGCCAGGACATCGCCGACGCCCTCGGCGTGCGACGGCGCCACACCGACCGGCTCCGGCCCCTCGTCGAGTTCGCCGTCCGCACCTGGGACTTCGGCTACCTGGCACGGGGGCTGGAGGTGCCCACGAGCACCTTCCGCTTCGTCATCACCGCCCCGTCCGGCGCGGTCTGGTACTTCGGGCCGCCGGACGCGGAGCATATCGTCAACGGTCCCGCCGAGGACTTCTGCCTGCTGGTGACGCGGCGTCGGCACCGCGACGACCTGTCGCTGCGGGCCGTCGGCGCCGAGGCCCACCACTGGCTGGACATCGCCCAGGCGTACCGGGGGCCGGCGGGCCCTGGTCGGCGGCCCGGGCAGTTCGCCACCTCCTGACGTCCCGTGCGCCCCGGCCGGACCGCCGGGGGGCACCGGGCCACCCGCCACCACCGCCC
>NZ_JBEZMR010000045.1:0-41766 GCF_040652795.1 Micromonospora sp. NPDC048170 | reverse complement strand
TGGTCGCAGAACCAGATACCGGAGACCTCTTCAGTTATCGATCACCGCCACGCCGCAACTTCACGGACACAACCCGACTTACGAAACACGCCTTAGGCGCTGCCGTACCGGAAGGACGGCAATCTCGGTCCGCTGGACGTCAGACTGTCGGAGGCGGTTGACGGTATACCGGGCGTAGGCGGCGGTGACGGAGGGCCGTTCGATAAACCGTCTGAAACTCGCCCCTGGAACCACCCGGACCACCATGGGGGTCAGCGTCGAAACCGTGCCGGAGCGGCGGCCACCGTCTATCACGGCCAGATCGCCCACGACATCGCCAGCCCCGCGAATCGTCAAGATCGCGCTCTTTCCCGCTGCTTCGCCCCGAACTACCTTGACCGCGCCGCTGAGGATCACGTAAGCGTGCTCCCCCTCGTCGCCCTGTCGGAATAACGGGTAGTCCGCGGCCATGAGGCACCGGGAACCGAGCGAGCACATCGCGGCCCAGTCGGTCGTCGAAAGAAAGGAAGCGAGACCGCCACTACTGGCGGACAGATCGTCAACGTCCACGCACAGAAGGTAACGAGTGGATTCCCTCCGGCCTACCCTCAAGCCAGCCCCTCCGCCGGAACTGCGGCATCACGGTGAGGCGGCGCCGAAGTTCCGGCGGACTGGTCGGAGGTGATCAGTCGCCGGCGCCGCCGCGGGCGGCGACCGGTCTGACCCGGGCGGCGTGGTAGGCCGGCAGCACTCCTCAGCACGGTAGCGATCTAATACCCGACCGGCCCGCAGCCGGCATCGGCGGTACACCCCCACGGCGTAGTCCGCCGTTGCGATGCTTGTCGCACAGCAGACCCCCATCTCGGCGCTCCGAATCCGCTGGCCAGCTACCGTAGCCTTGAAGGCATGGCAGGTAAGGACAAGTTGCGGCGCCGGCATCACATCGTGCCACGGTTCTACCTTCAACGATTCGCTGACCAGCGAGGGCTACTCAGGCGCATCGTGCTCCCTGGCAACGTCCGCCACTCAGTTTCTGTCACGGACGCTACGGTGGCCAAAGACTTCTACCTCGTTGAGGAGAAGGACGGCAGCCGCAGCGACCGAGTGGAGCGGCTGCTGGGCGACGTCGAGACCGAGGCCGCAGATGCGTTCCGCACGGTCGTCGACCGCCGGGTGTGGCCAATCCCGGACGACGCGCGGCTCGCCATCGCTTGTTGGGCGGCCTTCCAGATCCTCCGCACCACCGTTCAGCGACAATCCGGTGCGGAACTCGCCGACATGCTGTTCAAGCTGCAAATGGGCGCTGGCGGCAAGCCCCAGCTCCGCAGCATGCTGCGCAAGAACCTCAACCGGGAGCCTACCGAGGCAGAGGTCGAGGAACTCTGGACGAAGATCAGTGACTTCGACTCCTACGCAGTCGTGCCCCATCCGAATTCCCAGATCAAGACGATGCTGGATCTGATGCCCACTGCTGCATACACGTTTTATGAGCGAGGCTGGACCCTGATCCGTTGGAAGCGCAAAGCCCTCGTAACGAGTGATCATCCGGTTGTCCTGGTGGCCGATCCTGATCGACCACAGTGGTCCGGTGTGGGGCTGCGGACAGCCGGTGCCATCCTCGTGCCGCTCGACCGCCGCGCTGCACTCTGGATGGAAGCACCGAAGGCAGCCGACGAGCAACTAGCCGGGACTACAGCGATGGCTAAAGTTTACAACTGGATGATTGTCGGTCAGGCCCACAAGGCCCTATTCCACCACCCTGACGATGATCCACTTGCCGGCATCGACCTACCAGAGCCGCGCGGCAGGCTCATGAGAGCCTATGAGCAGGTCAAGGGCTTCGTTTATCCGGACGGCATGCCTCCTATCCCAGCGGGCGTTGACCTCCCTACTTCTTGACCAGCCGAATTGTCCCGCCGCCCTTGCGCACGTCGGCGATCGCCAGGACGCCACGCGGGCCACCTGGTGTGCTCAGCAACAAACACGCGGCGACCGCTGATCGGGTGCACGCTCATTGGCAAGACCGGCGTCAGCACCGGGCGAATCTTAGAGCCTCGTCACGCAGCCCCTTCAGCACTTCGAAGTTATGCAGCCCCTTCAGCACTTCGAAGTTATGCAGCCCCTTCAGCACTTCGAAGTTATGCAGCATGACCCCGGGGTTGTGGGTACGGGTCATCTTCAGCCTCGACATCCGATCGAGCACCTCCTCATCAGTCAGTTGGGCCAGCCACCCTGCGATCTGCTGGTCGCTCGGGGAGCCGTCCACCTGGCCGATCAGATCGACCAGGTCTGTCCGGACGACTGCCGCGTGCAGGCGCCGAACTTGGCGATCTGCGGCCGACGTCGTCGAACCCATCGACATCGCGCGGCGTTCGTCCTGGTGACCAACGGCGATCTCATAGCGCGTCGGAAGCGCCGGCTCGGGCGGCTCCGTGCCCATGACGAGGCGCGGCACCGCCTGGGTGCGGACCCAATGGGAGAACGCATCGAGCTCCTGCATCAGCACCGGCCACCGATCCGTGCCCGGTCGATTGATCCCGATCGTCGGAAACAGGGTGACGGGGATGGTGGTGCCGATCGGGGTCTCCGCGATGACGTCGCCGACGCGTAGCGGCTCTTCGGGTCGCGGTGGCAGGTCGCGTACCGAGCGGGGCATCTTTTTGTCCTGGTACATGGCAGCCAAGCGGACCGCGGTGATCGCGGGCGTCCTGTGCTTCGCATGGTTCGTGTGGAGCACCAGTCGAGCCAGAGGGTGCGCCTGAGGATCGCTCTGACGATGGAAGGGCTGCAGGCGTTCGATCCGCCGCACGAGTTCGCTGCCGGCTCGAAGCGATGGCGGACGGTTACGGAACTGCTTCTTCGTCCACTCCTCAAACTTTTCGTATGTGTCCGACGCGGGCATCTCCACGAGCCTGGCCGCCTTCTCGTCGAGCGGCGCACCGTCCAAGAACTCGACCTCGGCGAACAGCGTGTGCTCAAGCGCGGCCCGCAGTGCCACCAACGCGTCGGCGACGAGGAGAGGCACCTTGCGTGGGATCGGAGCCACGCTGCCCACAACGGTCCGACTGAACGACCCCGCCGGAACCTCACGCAAGCCGAACACGCCTTGGGCCTGTGTCTGGTAGGCGAAGAGCAGATCGCCAACCTGTCCGATCAGCTCATCCGCGTGCGAGAGCGTCGCGGCGACGCTGAGATGGCGCTCGGGGAGCCAATGGGGCGTCGAGTCCGTCACGCCGCGATTTTACGTGCTCTCGAAGTCGCGCATCGTGCAACTCCCCCACCAGCGAGTCGCCCCAGGCTTTACCCGAGTCTAGGTCGACCGCGGCTGGGTGCGGGCGGCGAGTTTCTTCGAACCGCATTCCAGTGGCCGGGGCGTCAGCACCATCGCCGTCGGCCGGTTACTGGGCACTGCAGCAGAGTCGCACAGAACGTTAAACCTGTCCGCCATCCGTACGAAGGACGGCGCGACTCTCTGAGTCGAGCCGCTTCGTTAGTCGGGATCACACCGACCGTCGTCGGACCCGCAGTCACGGATGCACTTGGCCCCTGAGCTGCCGGCATGCGGTCCGATTCTGCCGAGAATGGTCCACCGATAGAAACTGACCTGGGAAAACTTCAGGCGGTGTTTGGCAGTCCACGAATCGCCTTTGCCGGATGTGCGGTGGGCTGGGAGAACGTCGCGGTCGGCAGAGCCGGTCACCGATGCACCGATGATGTCGCCGGCACCCGTTGCTGCTGAAGCAGGAACGGCAGGTTGGTCGTCTCTGTCGATCGGCAGGTCCCGGGCGGCACTCGGCCCCAGGGTCACCGGTTTGCCGGGCGTAGTCAGCGCTGCGTCGGCACTGGCCGAATCGTCCGAAGCGCCTCGATGCCCATCAGTCCCATGTTGGTGACCACGGCGTCCAGTTGCGGGTCGGGACCGGGCAAGCGGTTGTCGTAGGCGGTGGCGACCAGCGCACCGGTGTCGCCGTCGTAGAGCAGCCCGAAGGACCGGTCGAGCTGCCACTGGTGCTTCTTCGCGCTGGCGTACCGCGCCAGCTCCGCGTGGGCGGCTGTAGGGGCGCCGTAGGGCGGATGCGTCATCCACACGAGCACGAAGCTGTCGCCACGTCGTGTTCCGCCGGGCATGGCGGCGCTGTGCGGGCGCCCGTCCGCGCGGGTCTGGCCGGCGAGACGCTCACCCAGACCGGCCCACCGTCGTTGCGTAGGGGTGTCTCCGCCCAAAAGGGTGGCGGACATCGCCAGCCATCCCGGTTCTGCCCGAGCGGTGAGGTTGTCAACGAGCTGCAACAGGCCCCGATCCGCCATCAGGCGGGGCTTGTCAGCCGGGGTCCGACGGTATCCGAGCCTGTGCATGTACCAGGCGTCGAGAGCGTCCGTCCGGCTCGTCAGGAGCTCCAGCTGCTGCTTGCGGTACTTGCGCCGGTCCCTGACCCGGGGCGCGCCAAGCTGTGGGAGCTCGCGATGCACGACATCGGGATCGGGTTCGGCGTACAGCTTCGCGGCGAGGAAGTGCAGATAGAAGTCGAGTTCGTCGACAGCGTGGAACCATCGTGTGATGTCCGGCTCGGTGCGCCGGCGCAGGTACAACAGCAACTCCGCGGGCCGATCGATGAGTTCGCTGATAATGCGCAGGTCATGCAGCGAGACAGTCCACGGCAGGGCACTGTCGGTCAGTAGGCCGGCTGCGACGAGGTCGCTCGTCACGGTGGCGATGCCGGACAGGTCCTCGAGGCTGACCGCGATGGCGTGCACTTCGCGCACACCGCTGAGATCCAGCCAGTTCTGGTCGCGTAGGCGCAGCCCGCCGTCGTCGAGTATGCGCCGGCGGAGCCGCTCGCTCTGGTTCGCGGCGTCGGTGACGATGCGACGCAGGTCCTGCCGCAGCCGCAGCGGATCCCCAGTCCGCGACTGCGCACGTAGGGCCACCGCCTTGCTTTCGATGATGATCGCGACGTCGTCGCAGATGAGCAGACCGTCGCCCTCGACTACCTTGGTGTATCGTGCCGGTTCGGTTTCGACGCCTGTGGCCGGGACGAAATGCTCCAGCCCAAGGTGCGAGACGCACCCGGGCAGATGCGCCGCGACGAGATCAGCTGCTGCCCGCTCAACGTACTGGCCGCGATGCTTGCTGTAGACGTCCCAGGCGCGCTGATCCAAACGCAGTGCCTCCTCCACACGCTCGCGAATCGCCGGAATCAGCAGCCCGCCGTGCACGACGACGAAGCTACCGTCGGGATCTTGCAAGATTGGACGTACCCGCAGCGGAGACCGGCCCTGAAAGAACTCGAGCGCCACCTCGGTCGACGGCCGCTGCACCAGCGGCGTTGTGAACAGGTCGAGCACGGTGCGGACAGTCTCCACATCGATGCCGGCTTTGCGGGCGATGACCTCATCAGTGAAGGCCGAGCAGGCCGCGGGATTATCCCAGAGAGCCGACAGGTGCAGCGCCTGCGCAACCACGTCCGGCGGCAGGTCATCAGCCGTCGCAGTGTCAGAGTCAGCCAACTGCCCGAGCTCCCGCAACGCAGCGAAGCGGCCGTGCCAGGCCTCGTTGTGCAGGGCGTGCAAGGCCGAGAACACATCCCTGATCTGCCTCACCGTGCAGCCCATAACCCTGCAACAGGCGTCTTGCACGGCGGGCTGGTCGAACAGCGCCGTCAAGGTGTCCTCAACCATGTGGCCGTATGCGACGTTACGCACCGACACCTCGCGCAGCCGTGCGCCGAAGCTCAGGCGTCGCAACGGATCAGCATCCAGCGCGGAAGCGAACATGATCAGCATGGAGCCCGCGTCGAAGGCCTCCCTGGCGGCAATCTGAATGTCCTCGACGATCTGCTCCGGTCTCACCGGCTGGTCTTCGTCGTTTGCTGCGGACGCAGCACGGCTACCGCGCGCCGCCATGATCAGCGCCACAAGCTCGATCACTGCGGCGCTACCTTCGTGTTCGGTCTCTTGGAAGGTCTCCGGGTTAACTATCGCGTTGTCAAGCCGGACGTACTCGAGGACGTCGAAGGCATCGCACTGCGCGGTCAGCCGCGCGATGCGCTGTGCCGCATCGGTGAGCCGCGCAGCGGCAAGCGCCGCGGCCGCCTCCGGACCGCCCAGCTCGGCGTACTGCACGAGCCGCTCAAACCCCTCCAAGGCAAGTCGAATCGGGCGAGGAAGGTCGCGACCTGCGGCCCTGGCCTGCTTCGCGCGACGGAGCCTACGGCGCTTATCCTCCTTCCTGCGCTTCTCGCCTGACATACCAAGATCGTACGACCGTTTGCGCTCGTTGCCGGCCGCCTCGGGCCGACAAGGAGCCCTCGATCTGGCGCAAGAGATGCTCCTGGTGACTTTGCAGCACAAGGTCCCTCCACAGAGGACGGCAAGGCGGGGCCGGGTAGCTCCCGGGCACTACAGCCCGCCGACCACGAACTCCGCCAAATCGGGGATGCCGGCGCTGCCTGACGCTGATGGATCGCCTGTTCCCCGCACCTGCGATCGACCAGCGGGTACCGGTCGTCTCCCACTGCTTGCTCCATTGGAATGAAGGCACTGGACATCCCGCGCCTGTCGTCGCCGCGAGAGCACGCGCATCAGCAGACGGCCCGCGCCTACGCCCCGGTATCCGCCGGCTCGTTACCTCGCGTCAGGAAGGGGACTATGACCGAAAGCTGGGAGCGCGCGACCGGCCAGTAGTTCGCTCGGGTCGGTCGTCACGGTCTGTGGATGTGCTCCGTCCAGGCGGCACCGTCCCACCAGCGCAGCTGCGCCGGCACGTGGGGGTCCGGGTACCAGCCGGCGCCTGGGGCTGCCGGGGCCGACGCCTGCCGGCGGCCGAGCAGCCGCCCCAACACGCCTGAGCGTCGTTCGGGGGCCGCGGTGTCGGCGTCCGGCGAGACCGCAGGTGGCGGTGTGGACGGTTGCCCTGGTGGGGCTGGGGCTGGCTGCGCCGCGGTAGCGGGCGTCGACGGTGGCGCGGAGGTTGGCCGTTGCTCCGGGGCGGGTCGGGCCGGAGCTGCCTGGCCGGTGGACTCCCATGACCGCCCGAGCAGAGCCATCCGCGCGGGCGGGGATGCCGACGCCGGCGGCCCTACCGAGGTGATCGTCGGCTCCGTGCCGGCGACCCGGCTCGCAGCTTGTTCCGTGGTGGTCGCAGTCTGACGGACGGTGTCGAGTCCGGCACGGACCTGCCGGACGGCAGCAGCGTACCGGTTGAAGGGAACGGTGGTGGGCCAGGTGAGCCGGGCCGCGCCGAATTCCTCCGGAGTCGGCGGCCGGTCGAGCGCCTCCTCGAGCTGGACGAATCGGGGGGCCTCGGCGGCCAGCCTCCGGAGGTCCCACGAAAGGCGGTTGCCCTCGATGTCCTCAACCGCGCGCCCGTTGGGCACGTACCGGCCGCCGAGGTCGGTGAAGACCTGATTGCAGAACGCCGCCCGGTCATAGGGCATCAGCTGCACGCGAGTCTGCTCGACCGGTGCCCTTTCGCCGACGGCGGCGTAGAGCGCGGCGAGGTCCCCGCCGAACCACGCATTGGCGACCGGCGCCCCGAGGGTGGCGAACTGCTTGAGGGTAGGGAGCTTGCCGCGGCGGGCGACGGCAAGGTTCACCTGGCGGGCGAGCTCGCGCAGCGGCTCCTCCCAGGCGCGGTTCAGCGCAGTCTCCAGGTTCTGGACGGCCCATGCGCGGCGGTGCGTGGTAACGATGTCGCGGAGGATCTCGAACCCGTCGCGGCGAACGCCCCCGCCCATCGACATCGTTATGCTGACGCCGGGGCCTGCTTCGAGGACGCGGCGGTCTGCCCACAGTTCCTGCGGGGGTCCCAGCCGCTGCTGGGCGGCGCGCAGATCAGCGAACAGTTGCGGGTCGACCGGTGTGTCAGCGGCGGCGAGGGCCTTGACGCCGCGGCTGTAGAACTCGGCCGCGCCGTCGATGTCGGTGCGGGAGTAGGGGCCCTCGCAGTAGAACCAGCAGGTGAGCGCGATGTTGTTCCAGAAGGTCAGAGCGGGGCCGAACGCAGCGACCATCTCCGCTTGTGGAAACAGCGCCGAGACGATGCGGTCGGGGTAGCGAGGAACGCATGCGCCGTTCCATAGGGCTTCGATGTCGGCGAGCACGGCCGGGGGCAGAACCCGCTCGAGATCGGGACGGGTGAATGGCACATCCTTGCCGATGTCGAAGCCGCGGCCCGGCGTCAGGTCCGGTGGCGCCGGCGTGCCGGAGGCCTGCCGCGCGTGGACGGTGTCGAACGCGGCCCAGTAGCGGCGCAGGACGTCGAGGCGGCGCTGGATTGGGGAACGGATTTCGTCGGTGCCGAGGTAGCTGGCGAGGATCTTCGCGACCTCCGCGACCGGCAGGTTCTTCTCCGCGGCGACCTGCTCGACCTTCGCTGAGGCCTGCACATACAGCCGCGGCTCCGGCAGAGCGGTGGTGATCTCCTCGCTGGCGGCCACGGCCTCGCCGAGGTAGTCCAGCAGCGCCAGCCAGTTGCCGCCGAAGTAGGCGGCGGTCGCTGGTTGCAGCGCCTTTGTCAGTACCACGCGTGCGGTGGGCGCGTCCTTGTTCGCCTTCGCGTAGTACCGGCGCACCAGCGGCCGTAGCACCTCGGCGCGCCAACGGCGGACTGTCTGCCGGCCGACGACCTGGCGGAGCGCGTCGAGCAGCGCCACCTTCGTCGCGATCTGCTCCGCGGTCGGCAGCTGCGACCAGCCGTTGCCCGGACGCATCCGGGTCAGCGTGGACCGCACGTTCTCGCTCGCGAGTCCGAGCGCGGTATACAAGGCGTCGACCGCGGCCCAGGAGGCGTCCCGGGCGGCGGGCTCGAGCGCGCCGGCGTCGGGTCCGCGCAGGATCAGCGGTGCGTAGAGGGCGTTGGCGAACGGAATAAGCAGCGCCCAGCTGGCCAGCGCGTCCGGGCTGCCGCCGAACTCGACGCGTACGGCGTCGGTCGCCGCGGTGTTCATCGCCCACCGCGGCTCGATGGCGTAGTACGCGGGCAGGTTGACCGTTCCTGGCTTGATCGGCGCGGACTCCGGCAGCCACCACGCGCCCGCCGCCTGTTGCGTGGCGAGGTCGAACCCCTCCTTGAGCGCCGCACGGGCCGAGGCGGGAACGTGCCGAAGCGTGAGCGCCCTGGTGGCTCCGGCGGCGGTCACCCGCACTGGGGGCTTGCCTGCGAACGCCGCAGACGTGACCGCGGCCAGCAGCCCGTCCACCGCAGCGAACCGCTTGCCGGCACCGGCCTCGTCCTCGACGGCCAGCCACTCCTCCGCGTCGGTGGTCGCGGCCAGTCGGCGCCCCAGGCTGTCAGTCACGCATGCCTCGCATCACCTCGACGTACTGCTCGAACGTCACCGGGTCAGCGGTGCTGGCCGCGTAGGCGGCGTACCGGGCGGCCAGCGCCTCCCGTTCGCGTTCCGCGCGGCGGGTCTCGACCCGGTCGGCGTCGTACACCACGCGGCTGGCAATCTCGCCGCGCTCGAACAGGACGAAGGCGTCCATCCGGCCGGCCTCGTCACCGCCGGTAGTGCCGGGGCAACGGCGGCCGGGTGCCGCCCGGGAGGGCATCGAGCTTCGCATCACCGGTGACTGGGTCCATGTCGTTCTCGGCGTAAAGGGTCTTCAGGTGCTCGTCGAGACCGAGTTCAGCGTGCAGCACGACGTCGAGGAACTGCTGCTCCGGGCCGACCCGGCCGATCAGCGCCGGGTGGAGCAGCACCCGGATCCCGCGGCCGATGAACTGGTAGAACTCGCTGAAGCTGCCGTACGGGCGCATCGGGACGACAACGCAGATCGGCGGGAAGTCGTAGCCCTGGCCGAGCATCTTCAACTGCACGACCGCGTCCAGGTCGCCGGCATCGGACTCGAATCGCTCACGAACCCGCTTGATCTTGGCGTCAGTCATCGAGTGATGCAACACGTCGCAGGCGATGCCGTGCTCATTGGCGATGCGGGAAATCTGCTCGGCGTGTGCCTGACCCATCGCCGCGAACAGCGCCCGCGGCTTGACCGGGAACAGCAGCTCCCGCTGAGCGCCCAATGCGCTGGCCACGACCCGCATGACCTGACGGATGGGTTCGGCGGACCGCGCGGTAATCCGCGACAGCTTGCGTTCGTCTCCGAGGACAGCGAGCAGCGCGTCGCGTCCAACGATCTCCTCCCGGCGCCCGCCGGGCCACACCAGCTCGTAGGTGGTCACTGCGGTGTCAGGGATGAAAGGCAGCACCCGCAGGTTCTTGGCGTTGCCGTCGGCGATGGAGTCGATCAGCCGGTAGCGGTAGACGACGTCGGCATCGATCGGCTTGCCGTCCAGGCGGGTGAAGCAGGCGCTCATCAGCAGCGACCGGGCACCAGCAAAGTGCGCGAACAGTCGCTGATAGGACTCCGCGGCGGCGATGTGCGCCTCGTCGACGACAATCATGTCCACGTCGCCGGGGGCGAGCTTGGCCAGCAGGTCGTCGGGGTCGTCACCGGTGCCCAGGGAATGGAAGTTGGTCACGATCACGTCGGCGGCGAGCAACTGTTCGCAAGTGACGCGCCGGATGCCGCCGGTGTCCCGGTCGAGCACCCGCACCAGTGGCGGGCGGCGGCCGGGGATGAGCGGGCCACCGGGGAGCCCGTAGAGAGCGTTGCCGGGCGCCTGGTGGTCGAAGGCGCGGTCGAACGTGCCTCGGATGACGTTGCCCGGCGTGACGACCAGCGCGCGGCGCCGGGTGAACGCTAGGGCCGCGACCACGCCGAGGACGGTCTTGCCGGCACCGACGCTCATCACGCAGGCGGCCTTCGTGCCACCGGAGCCGTAGTAGTTGCCGAGCGCGGTGAATGCTTGCTTCTGACACTCCCGCAGCGTGCGGACGTCGACGGCGGAACGGACGCCGACGAAGTACCCGGAGGACGTCGGCGCTGCGGCGCGCGGGGAGGGCGCCAACGCCCACATCGGGTCGGGGGCCATGTCGGGCGCCTCCACATGGGGATCGGGGACAACGAGGAGAGCAAGCGCGGCGTCGCGGGTGAGTACCGCTTGAAACTGGGCAATGCAGCGGGCGGTGTCGGTGCGGATCGCATCGTAGGAGAACCGAATGACGGCACGGCCGGTGGCGATCAGGTCGTTCTGCCGGAGCCGGTCGTACGTGAACGCCGCACGGGTGCCATGCACGGCGAAGCCGTCGAGCTCGACAGCGACAGTCAGCTCGTCCCCAACGATCTCATAGTCCAAGCGATAGGTGCGCCCGTCGACAGTGGCCTCCGCCTGCGGGCGGACCCGAGCGGCGATCGCCTGGGACGCGGCCGGCGTTAGTACCCACCGCAGGAACGCCCACTCGAGGAACGAGTCGCTGGGCAGCACGTCCGCCAGCGACGTGACCTTGCCCGCCTGGGCGGGGATCATCAGCTGTTGTCCTCCGCGGCGAACGCAGCACACCGCTCCCGTGCCCGCCGGGCCGATGGAGTGTCGCCGTTGTCGAACCGGTCGGCGAGCTCAAGCACCTGGGCTGCGTCGCCGAGTGCCCCCTCGGTGAGGTAGAGGTCAAGAAGTGTCCGGAACGCCGTGATGCTAGCGAACCGCACCCCGCCGTCACGGTGCTCATAGGTGACCGCGTCGGGGCAGGCCCGGATCAGCTGGAGGTCTAGCCAGCCCAGCCGCTCCAGCTCGACGAATGCCTGCGGCCCCTCGGCGCGGCGCGACCACAGCAGCGAGACGACCTCCTGGATCGCGAAGTGGTAGTCGGCGGGTTCACCGGGTAGCTCGAGGGCTTCGGCGAGGGTGCGCAGCACCCGGGCCGTCGTCGCCTTACGGGAATCATCGAGACGGTGAGCACCGGCAGGGGCCTCACTGGTGGTTCCGTTCGGCAGCGGCCAGCTCAGCGACGGCGGCATATCCGGCCAATGGTCCACCGTCGGGCGGACGCTGCGCTGCCTGAGCTTGGACACGTCCAGCCCTGCCGGCGGGGAGTAGCGGACGCCCGGCACGTCCGCGAAGCGCGGGAACCACAGCGGCACCTGCGAACTCATCTGACGACCTTCCCCGTAACGGCGCCCGGCAGCGGCGCCGCGTTGCAGAACCAGCACGTAACGTACCGACGGTCGGCTATGTTGTCACGCTGCGCCACCCCGGCGCACCCTTATCAGCGAGCAGCCAGGGTCGCCGACAGACCTTGCCCCGACATTGCCCGTCAGCCACTCGGCCGGATGTCGTCGACATCACCCGAAAGGGTGACGGACCTGCATGAATCAGCCGCTCCTCCTACTCTGGACGTGGAAACCCAGGGCGGGGGTAGACGCGCCGATCGTGGAGGTCCTATGTCGACGAGGATGACGACACCCCCGGAACGGGGCACTCTCTCGTCGTGGGCCACCGGGCAGCGGAAGCTACGGCCACGACGGTTCACCTCATCTACGGATGGGCTGTTCGCGTTCTACGGCCGGATGTCCACTGTCGACTTCCAGGATCGGGCGTCGTCGTGCCGGTGGCAGCGCGACTACGCCGAAGACCTTGTTGCTGGTCATGGTCGGATTGTGGTCGAGTTCTTCGACGAGGGTGTCTCTCGCCGGATCGCTTGGCCGGATCGGCCGCAGGCGGCACGGCTGCTCGCCGCGGTGGCGGACCCGGCGCGCGGGTTCGACGCGATCGTCGTGGGCGAGTACGAACGTGCCTTCCACGGCCAGCAGCTCGAACAGTTGACCCCCACCTTGCTCAGGCATGGTGTGCAGCTGTGGCTTCCGGAGACCTATGGGCCGGTGGACTTCAACAACCCCCGACAGTTGGCGCTGCTGGACCTGCTGGGCGTGCACTCCCAGCGGGAGGTGTCCCGGGCGCGGCATCGCACGACTGCGGCCATGCGCGCCCAAGCCGAGCTGCAGGGTCGACATCTCGGCGGCCGGCCACCCTACGGCTACCGGCTGGTCGACGCCGGTCCTCATCCGAACCGCGCCCACGCCGCCTGGGGACGCCGTCTGCACCGCCTGGAACCCGACCCGGCCACAGCCCCGTACGTCCGGTGGATCTTCGAGCAGCGGCTCACCGGCCGCAGCGTGGCCAGCATCGCCCGCGCCCTCAACGACACCGGCATACCGTGCCCGTCCGGCGCGGACCCGGCGCGTAACCCGCACCGCAGCGGCCAAGGCTGGATGCTGACCACGGTCGCGGCGATCCTGGCCAATCCCCGCTACACCGGCCGGCAAGTCTGGAACCGGCAACGCAATGACCGCGACGACCTCACGCCCGATGGGACCATCGCGCGGCACCGCGAGGTCCAGCGCTGGAACGCCGCCCCGCAGTGGGTCATCTCCCGCCAGATCGCCCACCCGCCGCTGGTCACCGAGGAGCAGTTCGTCGCGGCCCAGGCGATCCACACCGCGCCGACGCCAACCGATGGCGCTCCTCGCCACTACCTCCTGGCCGGCCTCGTATGCTGCGGCGTCTGCGGCCGCATCATGGACTCCCACTGGGTCCACGGCCGTCCCGGCTACCGATGCCGCCACGGCCACACGAGCACCCGCACCAAGACCTCACCGCAGCCGAAGATCCTCTACATCCGCGAAGACCACCTGCTGGACCGCATCCGCCACGACCGCGGACTACACCGTCACCATCCCGCGCTGCGCAGCCCCGACCCAGAAAGGGTCACCGCCTGCCTGCGCGCCAACAACATGGTCATCGTGTGCGATCACCGCGCCTTGACCGTCGAAGCCGAGACCGCGGTCTACACGCTCAACCATCCGGGGAGCGTCCTCGCCGCCGCAGCAAAAATCCCCGCCCAACGGGACGGGGATCACGCAAAGCACGAAGAAAAATCGCGCTTCGTGTGGAAATAACGTGTCCGAGATCTGAACTCTCCTGTGTAGCATCCGTTGCACAAACGGGTGCTCATGCGGTAAAGCCTAGCACCTCACGGTGCGTAAACACTACACGCGCGAACCGTCTGTGAGCATCAATTAATTACCGAAGGAAGCCGATTCAATGCGCCTGAAAAGACGACAGCAACCTAGTCAGTCCAGGCAGGAAGAATTGGGCCGCCGCCAGGCAGAGTCAGTGCTGGAGTTCACGCGGTAGCAACAGGGACGGCGCGGTGGTGAGGCCATGACGGAGGGGCTATGGAGCCTTGGGCTCGGCCAGCGGCTCGGCCTGTCGTGGTGCCGCCGGTCGGGCGACACCCTGGGTGGTGAGCAGGATCAGAGGCGCGCCGAAGCCTGGGGCGCCAGGGCGGGCCGAACAAGGCCCCGTCGGTGAACGGGTGGCCCTCAGGGTTACTGACTTACTGCCGCCGGCAGTAGCGAGCGGCGGAAGCGCCCCCAGTCAAGATTGAGCTCTTTTTCGGCCACCCGGGGCAGGAGGCTCCCGAGGCCCGGGAACTGTCCGGACATCAATCGGCCGAAGCCTTGAGGGCATCGCTTATCGCTGAGTACCGGATGCGTTCCTGCTCTAGCCGGAGGGACGGGGCGAACGTGTCATTGACGAGGTCGTCAACAAGTGCACGCTCTTGTTCCGTAAGCTGCGGAAGTGATCGGCGGGTGGGGGTCGGTTCGCAACCCCAGTGTGCGCGGTGGGCGAGCAGGGTTTCGCGGTCCATGAGAATTGAGCGTGTGTGTGAGAAGGCGGCGCGCAGTCGATCGAGAATAGCGAATCCGTGTGTGTCGATGTCGCCCCAGTAGATGAGGTTGCGGTCGCGGAGCCATGTCAGGGGCTCAAGTTTCGCGACGGCGTAGCCGCTGCCGAGGATCACGGCAGCGTCGTGGACGGGCGGGAAGGCGAGGAAGGTGGTTTCGTTCTCGACGACGTAGACGGTCGCCACAGGCGGGGGTGTGGCCACCAGTTCGCTCGCGCGGACGGTGAGGTCGCTGTACGGCACGGGGCGGTGGTGGTTGTCGAGGAAGCGGATTCGAACGAGCAGAGGCTTGGGCCGTAATCCGTACCGTTCAGCGAAGGCTGACGGCGGGTGAGCGACGTTGACTCGATCAGCGGCGAGGTGTCGGTCGAGTAGCTCGGCGAGGATGCTGCGGCGGGTCTCGACGAACTTGGTGTCGACGTCGCGGACGTCGATCTGTCGCAGGTAGGTGGCGGGATCGGCGTGGTGGTCGATCCACGCGACCGTGTCGAGCAGGCGAATCCAGTCCTGTTCGTGGGTGAGGAGCTTCATCGGGCGCTCGGCGGCCCACGCGGCTATCGGAGGTGAGACGGCGCGGGTTACGTCGAGGAGGGTTTGATAGCGGTCGACCTGGGCCTGGACGCCGAGCGTTCGCCAGAGGTCGTCTGGCGTGTCTATCCATGCCTTGTGTGGGAGTTGGTTGGTGCCGATGAGGCGGCCGCCTACGCTGCGGTACTCGACCCGCACGGATCGGCCGTCGACTTCGCGCCAGCGGGTGGCCCACTGTTGGACATCCCCGAAGTTGTCGGCGGTTTCGGCGGCGGTCGGTCCTTTCAGCGGCACGGCGACCGGTGTTGGGGATGTGCCGTGGGCAACGTCGCGCAGGAAGTCGCCGCGTTCCCAGCGCCGTCGCAAGACGGCGATGACGTCCTCGACGGTGCCCCACGAGGCTCGTTGGCTGCTGCGGCTGCGCGGCATGGTTATGCCTCCGGGTCGGCGCCGGTGTGGGCCTGTCGCCGGCGGTGGTATTCGTCGATGGTCAGGGTCTGCAGCCGGGAGAAGTTGTCGGTGGGGTTGTCGACGAAGCCGACTGCGGATACGTATGGCTCGATGACGTGGATCTTCTGCAGGGGTGTGACGATCAGCAGTTGCAGGCCGAGACGCTGGAACAGGGCGAGCGCGAAGCGGGTGGAGTCGTCGGAGCCACGGCCGAAGGCTTCGTCGATGACGACGAACCGGAATGTGCTGGTGTTCTCGGCGTCGAGACGGAACTGGTAGGCCAGGGACGCGGCCAGGATGGTGTAGGCGAGCTTCTCTTTCTGCCCTCCGGACTTGCCGCCGGAGTCGGCGTAGGTCTCGTATTCGGTGTTGTCGTCTCGCCAGCGCTCGGTGGCTGTGAAGGTGAACCAGTTGCGGACGTCGGTGACGCGTCTGGTCCAGGCGCGGTCGGTCTCTGTCTGGCCTTCCCTGCCGCGGAAGCGCTCGACAAGGGCTTTGACCTGGAGGAACTTGCGTTCCGAGTATTGCTCGGAGTCATCGTGGCCGAGGGCGTCGTCTGTGCAGGCGCGCAGCTCGGTTCGGAACTCGCGGACCTCGACGTTCGGGCTCGGGTTGCCGTCGAGCCGGATGTAGCGGCCTGGGTTGTAGTCGATCCCGACGAGGGATTCATTGATCGTGGCGATGCGGTTCTTGATGAGGGCGGCCTGTTGGCGCAGCTGGGAGTGGAAGGTGGCGATGTCGCGGATGGCGTTGGTGTTGAGGTAGGTCTTGAACTCGGCTTCGAAGCGAGGTAGGTCATCGTGGATGAGGCGCTGGTGCATGGTGCGGTACTCGGCGGCGGCCGCGAGTGAGGCGTCCATCTCCGCGGTGTCCAGGGGGTAGGTGCTGCGGAAGGCCGCCATCAGGCTGACCGCCTTGTTGCCTTCCTGGCTCTGCTTCTTCATGGTGTCGTCCCGCTGGCGCGCGAGTGTCGTCATGAGTGATTCGCGGAGGCGGTCCCAACCCTCGGGCGTGACCGGTTGGGCCGGGATGAGCGCCATGAGCTGCGGGAAGTGGGCACTTGCCGCTTCATGATGTGGGTCGTCGAGAAGCTCGTCGGCCTCTTGGCGGCGACACTCGGCTGCTTCCAATGCATTCCCGGTGACGGCGATCTTGTTGCTGTGCTCGTCACGACGGCGTCTCGCGCCCTGCAGCAGTCGCATGAGGCGGTCCAGTTCGGCGGTGAGTTCGGCGATACCTTGGGTGCCGGACTCGATGCGGCGTTTCTCGTCCTGCAGGCGTTCTATCGTGTGGGTGGCTGCTTCCCAGTCGAGGTCGGCGAAGTCCTGGTAGACGGTGATCTTGTGGAGCTCACCCAGCCGCTGGCTTCGGGCTTTGATCTTGCCGGCGATCTCGTTTTCGGTCTTGCGGGCGGCGTCTAGGAGGCTGTCGATTCGTTGGCCCTGTTCGACGAGGGCGTGGATCTTCGACTCGTTGGACCAGCCAAGGACGTATTGGCTGCGGTCGTCGATGCGTCTGCGGTCATCTTTCTCGTGGCGCCCGTTGGGGTCTTTGAGCTGGCCGGTGCGGGTGATCGCCTTGGGTGTGCGGCGGAAGTCGACCATGGTGGTGACGCATTGGTGTGCCGCACGGTGGCGAAGTTCCCGTTGCAGCCACGGGGTGAGCGGTGAGTCTTTGAGGTCGAGGGTGTCAAACAGTTGGAGGCCGGTGTTGAGCGGCGGCGTCTCGCCGGTCTTGGGCACAGTGGCTGGTACCCGGTAGTAGACGAGTCGGCCGTCCAGATGGTGTCCGTCGACCCAGTCGGCGACTGCCCGGTAGTGCTCATCGGGGACGAGCAGCGACAGCGCGAAGCCTCGGAGGACGCGTTCGGCGGCGCCTTCCCAGTCGGCGTGTTCGGCGCGGACTTGGACGAGTTCGCCGACGAAGGGTAGTTCGGTTTCGGGTAGGTCGAGGCCAGCGCACAGACGTTGCCGCAGGGCGAGGTTGTGGCGTGGGATGTTGCTCGGTCGGCCGCTAAGGCTGCGCAGCTCTGCGTTGATCTCGGCTGCGTCCTTTTCCAGGTCACGGACGTGGACGCCTGCGTCGGTGGCGGCAGTGTGAAGGTCGGCGATCGCGCTGTCGTGTCGCTGGATTTCCTCGGCGACTGCCATCTGGCGGGTCGCGAAGGTGGTGGCATCGGCGACGCGGGCGAGTCCGACTGCGTCGAGCAGTGCGTTCAGGCCTGTCATGCGGTCCCTGCGTAGGTCGCGGGTTGCGGAGAGGTCTTTGATCTTTCGCTCGAGTTCGCTGATGCGTCCGCCGCCGAGGCCCTCTCGTGCGAGGTCGGCGCGGCGGTGTTCTTCTTCCAGGGCTCCGATCTCCCCGTCGACCTGGCCGAGCAGTTTCCGCTTTGTCGTGAGCTGGTCGGTAAGGTTCGTGATCTGTGCGTCGAGGAGGTCGGCGCTGCGGCGGGCGACGAGGTGCGGCAGGGCAGCGCGTTGTTCGTCGAGGGTTTGCAGCGTTTGGCCGTGCTGGTCGTGTGCGTCGCAGGCCGCGAGTATCGGGGTGAGCCCGGCGATCTGTTCTCGGGCGCGAAGGACCGCGTCATGAGCTCGGTTGAGGTCGTCGAAGTGGTCGATGAGCTGGCGGATCACCGATGCGGCGTCGAAGGGTTCAAGCATGTGGCTGCGGACGAAGTCGTTGAGGTTGCCGACTGCCTTCATCGATACCGTCTGGTGGAACAGGTCCATTGCCTGCTCGGAGGCGATGCCGAGTCTCCTGCGGAAGTCTTGGCCGTACTCGGGGAAGTGATCGGCGATCTTGGCTCCGCGTTGGCGTAGCCGCCGACGTAGTTGGGAGATCTCCGTGCCGAAGTCGAGGAAGTCTTCGTTGATCGACAGGGAGGTGCCGGCGGTGACGTAGAAGCGTTCGGGTTGGCCGGTGTTGGCATCGTTGAGCCAGAACACTTGGGCAAGGGTGACTGTCGTTCCTTGCGTCTCGTCAGCGAAGACGCCGAGGATCACCGAGAAGCAACTGCCGCTGCGCAATCCGACTGGCTTGGAGGTGCCGGTGGCGTCATTGCTCTCGGATTTGTAGTAGCCGAGAACGTAGGAGCGCAGCGACCGCTCGCGGGTGTCCGCTCCGGCCGCTTTGTTGTAAGAGATCTTGTTGGCTGGCAGCAGCAGCGTCGTTACTGCGTCGACAAGGGTGGACTTGCCGGAGCCGATGTCGCCGGTGAGGAGGCTGTCGGCTCCGTCGAGGTGGAAGGTCCAGACCCGCTGATCGAAGGTGCCCCAGTTGCGGACTTCCAACCGGTGCAGGCGGTAGCCGCGGCGGGTCATGCAGCACCTTCCTCATTTTCGGTCAGTTCGGCGGCGTACTCCGCAAGGTGGGAGTCGAAGTCCGCCAGCCACTGAGCATCTACGAACGCCTTGAGGATGCGGCGCACCTCGAAGCTGGGCTCCTTGTCCTTCGTCCGGCGCAGGAATCCCAGCTCGACGACCTTCGTCAGGTGAGCGTCGATCTGGTCGACGAGGCGGGCGTCGTTGGGGCCAGGGGGCATGAATACCGTCAGCATGTCGATGATCTGGCGGCGGGTCAGCACGAGCCGGGGGTCCGCACCACTGGCGTCGGCCTCGGCCAGCTTGCGGCGCAGTAGGGCGAGCAGCAGGCTGACGTGGAACGACAGGGACCGACGCGGCACCAGCCGCGGCACAGGCGGGAGATCGGGATCCTCGGGCCGGGATTTCAGATAGGCGTATCCCTCAGACTCGTCGATGACGACGACCAACCCGAGCACAGTGACGTAATCACGGACTTGGGGCTGCAGCGCCGCCAAATGTTGCCAGGCCGCCGCATGGGTGTCTCGGTAGACCACACCCTTCATGAGCTGCGTTACCGCCACGGAAAGCGACGGCTCACTCCGTGTGTCCGGCGCGTTCATTCGCTCTCCCCTCGCTCGTCCGGACGAACGTCACCGACGGGGCGGTGACGGTACGGCGGTTGCCCTCGAAATCGGCCCAGGTGATCGACTCGCGGCGTGACTCGTTGAACACCACCTCGAAGGAGGCGTCATTCAGGGACAGGTAGCCCACCAGCTCGGCGAGCCCGTCCGTCGGTGGGTGAGCGCCGATGATGTCCCGCAGCGACGCCTGAGATGCTCCGCGAAGCACGTCGCGCACTGCCGCGACCAGACGCGTGGGGTCGACATACACCTGCTGGAACAGCGCCGACATGTCAACGTCGACTACAGGGTCGGCGGTGCTGGTGCTGTTGACGGCGTGCCGAGCACGAGGTTGGTACAGCGGCCGCTCCATTGGCAGCACGACCTCGACCCGAGTGTCGTCCAGTGACGTTCTCACCCTCGACGTGTCCACATCTCGTAGCGCGAGTGCCCGTGCCTCAATGCTGCGGAGAACGTCCATGACCCGGCGGTTTTCCAGCCACGCCTGATCGTCAAGGAATCGACGAAGCTGCTCCGACAACAGTCGCACGGTGGCCTGTGTCCGGCCGGCTGCCTCCAGCCAGTCGTACTGCACACGGTTCATGCGTGAGTCTGCATGGCCGATGGCGTCGAGGGCCTGCACGCGTTCCAGCAGATCGGTGAACTCCTCCTGGCGGCGTAGCGAGAGCAGGAAGTCGTAGAACGCGTCGAAGCTGCGGCCCTGATCGGACCCGGAGATGGCCTGCCGACTACCGACGATCTCATCGAGCAGTTCGCCCTTGGATCCCTGCCACGCCGCGATCCGCTCACGCACCCGCCGATCGAGGGCCCGAAAGTTGTCCTCCACCTCCCGCAGATCCCCGAGCAGGCTCCGCGCCGTCGCCACGAACTGCTGATAGCGGTCCCGCTGGGCGGCGTCATCAAGCACGGTGAAGTCGCCGGCGCGGACCCGAGCGATCTCCGCGTCGACCTCCGCGCGGCGTCGCTGTAGGACCTCAAGGCGTGCGTCAGGGTCGGTCTCCGCGCCGAAGGCCATCTGCCGTAGCAGGTCCACGGCGATATTGAGGCGGGACTCTGTTCCCACGAACTCGCGTGCCTGCAGGCTGCGTACCCATGCCAGCGCGCGTTCCACAGCCGGGGTTGCGTCGAAATGAACCTCGTCGGAGTCGGGCGGGTAGTACCGGCGTAGCCAGCCCGCGTCTACCCAGTCACCAAGGTAGGCACGGGCGCTCTTCGGGAACGTCGCCTCGCCGTACTGGTTATTCAGTGTGAACAGCATGTCGTCGAGACGCTCAGCGAGCCGATCCCCCGAGATCGACCTGACGTTGTCGTCAACGAACACCTGGCCGAGGAACCGCAGCACCAGCGGTGCATGGTCGGCACGGAGCAGCCGCCAGGCAGGGTCGTGGCGGCGCAACCAATCGATCTCGTCGTACTCCACGGGCACTTCCCTCTGGGTTCGCTCAGCCGGCGTCAGGCTACCCGCGCAGTGCGACGAAACCATCGCACGAAGTGATCAATTGCTGTCGGCGCAAGGCTATGCGGTGAAGCGCCACCACCGATCCACGGAGGACTGCGCTCTGGTGATGTTGTCGCCCAACCACCGGAATCTTTAACTGCCGTGCCGCGCTGCGGCGCGGTGGGGCGCCACTCCCCCACCGCGCCACTTCGGGCGAGTCAGATTGGCCGGTCAGGGCAAAGTCCCTGTCGTCGGACCGCTGGCGGTCTCGCGCGCCGTGACGAGTGGGTGCGGCTGTCCGGTCATCGCCGACAGCGCGTCGGCCACATCGTGGAGGTCAGCTTTGATGTAGGTGGTGGTGGACGATCCTGGGCTGTCGGTGTGGCCGGCGTAGGCGCGGGCTACCCCATAGCCGAAGTGGCGTTCCACCCAGGTGAGGGTGGTGTGGCGCAGCCAGTGGGTGGAGATGCCCTGCACGGCGACCCAGGGCAGGCGCTCGCCGATTCGTTTCCACAGGTGGTCGTAGCGGCGGCTGCTGATCGGCTGGCCGTTGCGGTAGCGCAACAAGCGGTCGGTGGACAGCAGGGCACCGCGGGCGTGGGCGTGCTCGTAGAGATGTTCGGCGAGGTCGAGGCTGATCGGCTGCCACCGCACGGTGCCTTTCTCAGCCAGGCGCACAAGCCCGCTGGTGCGATCCAGGTCGACAAGCCGCAGGGCGACGGCGCCACCTCGCCGGCAGGCGCTCTCCGTGTGCAGGCGCAGCACGAGGGCGTCGAGGATGACATCGTTGCCGCTGGTCCGCGCCACCGCGTTGATCTCCTCCATCTCGTACGGCGTCAACGCCCGACGGGTGCTCGGGAGGCGGCGGGGTTTGGCGACGCGGTGGGCGGGACTGGCCGACGCGTCGATCAGACCGTCAGCGACAGCCCGGGAGTAGAAGGCACGAGCGGCGGCGATGACATGTTCGCCGGCATGCCGGCCGTTGCGGCTGTTACGCCGCGACCGGGCTGTGGCGACCATCTGCTGTTTCATCGCCTCGATGTCACTGGCCGCGACGCGGTTCAGGGGCCAATCACCCCACGCGGCGGCCATGCGCTCCCAGTAGGTGCCGTAGGTCCGTCTCGCACCCGGGCCCGCCGCGGCGATCACGCGCGGCAGATACTCCGCGACTGTCGGCAGCGATACCAACACGCCGGCGTCGGACTCCAGATCGGCCAAGGTGACGCCAAGGTGGGCCAAAACCTGCCGAGCTGCGGCAACCGCGGCGGGATCAGCAGACATGGTCGCCTCCCGCCACTTCGGCGTGCAGATCGGCGAGCAGGCGAGCGACAGCGCTGATCGAGTGCACAACGATCAGGTCATGGGCGACAAGAGCGGCCAGCAGTACCGGCTGGCCGGACTCGATCCGGCACATCCGCCGTGCGGAAGCCGGAAGTGGCAGTTGCCCTCGGCTGCCCACCCCGTGCCGACCATCGTTGGCCGAGGCGATGACGAGCACCCCTCGGTGCGGCTGGATGTCGAGGCGGTGTCCCGGCTGCCAGCCCAGCCTCTGTAGGAGGTGCTGCGCGGTCACTCGGCCGCAGCGGGATGGGAGAGCCATCCCCAGCAGAAGCTCAGGAGCAGTGACCGCCGCCGGTATTTGAACTCGGGCGGGTAGTACCGGTATCGGTACCGGGCGGGGACGCGGACGTGCGGGCAGGGCAAGCGGAACAATCGGACGGACAAGCTGCTCCCCGCCCGGTCGGGGGAAGGTCGTGTCATGGCGGTGACAACAAGAGACGACGTCGTGGGCCACGTCGTTCCCGACCGCCGGAAGCGATCGGTCGCCAACGATGCTCTGTGCAGCACCTCTCAGCCCAATGATCGGACACCCCTTCGAGGCAGTACCTTCCAACTACGGCAAGATCCGCACGGGCCGGGATCGACCTGCGTCCCCGCGCACGGCGGCCATGAGCGGATACGCCGCGGTCCGCGTCGCCCCGAGCGGGGCACGGGCCGGGACCGCAGTCGTGACGCGCACGCAGCGCCGCGGCGGCGACAACATGTTGTCCGGATGCCCTATCTTGAGACGGCAAGGGAGGTCCGATGACCGAGTTGCTGACCGCGACCGATCTGGAGCAGTGGTCGGAGCGCAACGACTCGCGCGAGCACCTGCCGACGCTGGTCCGGCGCCTCATCCTCGCGGTGGCCGCTCCGGAGACACTCCGCATGCCCGCCGCCGAAGCCGTCGGGCTGCCCGGCCTCGATGGCGAGGTCACCAGCCCCTCCGGCGCGCCGCCGTTCGTGCCGCCGGGCCGCTCCGTCTGGGAGCTGGGCACGGGCCGCGATCCCCAGGACAAGGCGCAGCGCGACTACCGGAAGCGGGTCGATGGGTCAACCCGGGACGAGCGCGCAGGCGTCGTCTTCGTGTTCGTGACGAGCCGGCGGTGGCCCGACTCGCAGGACTGGGTCGATCGGCGCACGGAGGACGACGATGGCTGGGCGGACATCCGGGTGCTCGACGCGGAAGACCTTGCTGCGTGGCTCGCGCTGTGCCCTGGAGTACACCGTTGGCTGGCGTCCGAGCAGCTCGGGCGGGACCCGCACGGCGTGATCGGTCTTCGCGACTGGTATCGGAACTGGGCGGAGCGCACCCAGCCGGCCATCCCGACAGCGCTGCTACTGGCGGGCCGCGACGACCAAGTTCGCCGCCTTCGGGACCGGCTCCGCGCCGAGCCATGCGAGCAGGTGGTGGCTTCGGCGAGCCGTGACGAGTCCGTGGCGTTCGTTGCGGCCAGTCTGATGGCGGAGCCGCCGCAGGACGCCACCACGACGCCGCGCCAGACGTCCGAAGGTCCGCCGGTAGACGCGCCCGGCAGGTCGGAGGAACCGGTCAGCGCCGTTGCGGATACGGAGCCGGGCGAGCCCGTCGGACCGTCCACCGCGGAGGAGGGCGACGCCGCAACGGGGCTCGCGCGCGCCACCGGCACGCCGGCCGAACTCGAGGCGCTCCTCGAACGGGCCCTCGTC
Source organism: Micromonospora sp. NPDC048170 (assembly GCF_040652795.1). NCBI lineage: Bacteria > Bacillati > Actinomycetota > Actinomycetes > Micromonosporales > Micromonosporaceae > Micromonospora > Micromonospora sp. NPDC048170. Next base: position 17,831 of record NZ_JBEZMR010000045.1, on the reverse strand, counting down.
GTCGAGGACGTGCGGGCATGGCGGCGAGTGGCCGCTCACGAAAGCCCGACGGTGCTCGTGCCTGTGTTCGCCGAGCCTGAGATCGGCGACGCCCTCCGCGCCGGCCACCACGTCGTGCTGCCCCGCGCCGGCCGGCCCGCCGACGACCGGCTCCCACGGCTGCACCGGCACCTCGCACGGGAGGTCTGGATCGCCGCCGGGCTCGACCACGACCGTGCCGACGAGTACGGACGAGCAGCGAGACGGAGCCTGGCATCGCTGCGTCGGCGCATCGGCCGGCCCGGCTGGCTCCGCCAGCCGCCGTGGGCCTCGGACACCACAGCGAACCTGCTCGCTCCGCTGCTGCTCGCCGGTGCCTGGGCCGACGACGTCCAGGGCGACCTAGAAGCGCTGCAGAGCTTGACCGACCGCGGCTGGCGGGCGACTGCCCGGGACCTGAGCACACTGACCTCAGGCGAGGACGCACCGCTGCTCTTAAGAGACCGCCGGTGGGAGTTCGCCGATCCCGTGGACGCATGGGACGCCCTAAACCACGCCCTGACGGCCGAGGATCTCGATGCGTTCCAGTCGCTAGCGCCTGGCGTGCTGGGCGAGAGCGACCCCGCTTCAGGGCTAACCGCACAAGAGCGCATCGCTGCCTCGCTCAGCGAGACCGGCGTGCCGCGCCGACGGTACTCCAGCATGCTTCGCCGCGGGATGGCCACGACCGCGGCGATCCTCGGCGCGGTCGTCGGCGACCGTGAACTTCCCGGCGGTCTCACCGGTCAGCAGCGCGCGTCCCGAGTCGTCCGCGAGTTGCTCCACGGCGCCGACGCCGCGCGCTGGCACGCGGTCGTTGATCTGCTGCCGCTGCTGGCTGAGGCGTCGCCCGAGAACTTCCTCGCGTGCGTCGAGCATTCCCTCGACGAAACCGACCCGCCGGTGATGTCGCTGTTCGCCGAAACGCCCGACGACTTCGGGCTGGGCAGCCACAGCGCCCACTCCCCGCTGCTGTGGGCGCTGGAGAGCCTCGCCTGGTCCCCTGCACTACTGTCTCGGGTAGCTGTCGTGCTCGGCCGCCTCGCCGACCGGGACCCGGGCGGGCGGCTCGCCAACCGGCCCAGCGCCTCTCTCGCTGCCGCCCTGCACCTGCGCATCCCGCAAGGCGCGGGCGACTCGGCGACGCGTATCGCCGCGCTCGACGCCGTCCGAACCGTCGCGCCGATGGCGGCTTGGCGGCTCGCGCTCGACCTCGTCAGCCACGCCAACCGAGGGATGATTCTGGTCAGCGGCCCGAAGTTCCGAGACTGGCCGCGGCCCCCGCACGCCACCGTCATCGACATCGTCGACGCACTGGACGCCCTGGCCCCACGCATCGCCGATGATGCCGGAGCCGACCCGGACCGGCTCGCCGCCGCCTTCGCTCTCGTCGACCGATTCCGGGAGCCCGGCAGGCTCGCGCTACTCAACGCAGCCGAGACCGCATGGCCCGATCTGCAGGAGGGGGGCCGTCGCACCGTCCTCGCCAGCCTCGCGGAGAGGGTCGCGATGCACCGCCGACACCCGGACGCGGGCTGGGCGCTGCCCGACCAAGCCCTCCACCCCCTTGAAGCGTTCCTGGACGCCCACGCCCTCCCGGGGAGCCACCCCGACGACGCCGAGCTGTTCTCATGGCTGCCTTTTCGACGCGGGCTCAACCTCGACCGCGAGGACCCCGATCCGGAGGCGCTCGCGTCCGCGAGGGCCGAAGCGGTCCGACGTTGCCTCAACGACGGGCTCCCAGCGGTCCTTCGCCTGGCCGAGGCGTCCGAACATCCGGCAGCAGTCGGCGACGCCCTGGCTTCAGTAACAACCGACCACGACCCAGCGGTCCTCGAGCATCTCGCGGGCTCGTCGCAGCCCCTGCACGCGATGGCCGCCGGACTGGCCGCGCACCGGCAGCGGGAGGACGCAGGCTGGCTCGCTGCCACAGCAGCCGCCAGCCCCGCGCAGGCCGCAGCGCTGTGCCGGACCGCGGCGATCGACGAAGCGCTGCTGACGCTCGTGGACGGCCTGGAGCCGGACACGCAAGACGAGTTCTGGCGCGACATGCAACCGTTGGGAGTTCCGGACGACCTGACGCCGACCGTCGCGCGGCGCCTGCTCGAGCGCGGCCGGGCCTGGACGGCGATCGAATTGCTCAGCCACGCCGGCTTCGACGCCGACCTCGACCTGGCCATCCAGGCGCTGAAGGCGCCGGCCCTCCCAGCCACCGAAGACATCTCGCGCGCACGGTCGCCGCAGTACACGGTCGGACGGCTGCTCGACCGTCTCGAGGAAGCAGGCGCGGACGACAATCTGCTCGCAGACCTCGAGTGGTTCTACCAGCCGCTTCTCGACCACAGCCGCAGGCCGAGCGCCCTGCACCGAGAACTCGCCCGCAATCCCGCCCGCTTCGTCGGCCTCGTGTCCTTGATGTACCGGCCGGACCCGGACACCGGCGCGAACTCAGCCGACGAAGAGGCGAGGGACAACGCTGCGTCGTCAGAGGCCTTCAGCGCGGCATGGACCATCCTGCGGGAGTGGCGCACGCCGCTCCCAGGCTCCGTCGACGGACAGTTGCCGACCACCGAGGACATGCTGCGATGGGTGGAATCGGTACGCGAGATGCTCACCGCGTCCGGCCGCGCCCGGGTGCTGCCCATCGTTCTGGGCGATGCGCTGTCCGGCGCCGTCACAGACGACGACGGCACGTGGCCCAGCGAGCCAGTCCGGGATGTCCTCGAGATCCTCGGAGACACAAACCTCGACGAGCACCTCGCTGTCGCAAGGATGAACCAGCGCGGCGTCACAAGCCGCGGTGTCTACGACGGCGGAGCGCAGGAGCGCGCGCTCGCCGACCAGTACAGCGCGGCGGCAGACCGGGTACGCGGCCGGTGGCCTCGTTCGGGAGCGCTGCTCGACGGGCTGAGCCGGTCCTACCGCGATGACGCCCGCCGGGAAGACCGCTCGGCTGAGAGCCAGGGCGATCGTTGACGGCTGGTCAGCGCGACTCACGCAACCCCCGTCCGGTCATCCGCCCTACTCCGGTGTCCGAGCCTCAAGGAGTTCCAAGTCGGAGTCATATGAACATCCGCTCATGGGCGAGAAGCGGATGCGGATTGGTTCGCCGAAGTTGGGGAGCCCGTTACGCGGTGTGACCGATCGGGGCTGCAATCGTAGGACCTCGGGGCAACGCCCTCCTCCGCTGGCCGCGCACGACTGGCGTCTACTTTCGGGCGTGACCGTGACGGTGGCGAGTGGGTGAGGTTCGCCGTCATGGCGGCGAGGGCGGTGGCGACGGCGTGCGGGTCGGCTTTGATGTAGGTGGTGGCGGGTCCGCGGCGGTCGGTGTGGCCGGCGTAGGCGCGGGCAACCCCGTAGCCGAAGTGGCGTTCGACCCAGGTGAGAGTGGTGTGCCGCAGCCAGTGGGTTGAGATCCCTTGTGCGGCTACCCATGGCAGACGTTCGCCGATGCGGCGGTTCGCGACGCCGTACGGCGGCTGCCACCCTCGTCCACCGTCACGTACTCACCCATCGGAACGGAGGTGGAGGGCTCCACCAGCCCGGCGAGGACCTCGCGCAACCGATCGTCGTCGACCGGTACCGCCCCGACAAACTCGGTCGACGACGGGTCGGCGGAGAGCGGGCGGGTTTCCGGATCCCCCTCCCCCTCGGTGAGCAGGGCGTGGGATGCGGCGGAACGGCGTACGACGGTGACGCCGTCGGCGGGGATGCTGTGGCGCAGCTCGTCGGCAGGCGGGGCCTGCCACGGGTGGCGCACGACCGCCCGGGTGGGCGGCAGCCCCGCCCCCGACACCAGGCGGGCCAGCTGCTCCTCCGCCCCGACGGTGGCCCCGGGCACGCCGGGAACAAACAGGGTGCTGCTGTGGCTGCCGTCGGTGAGCAGGCACACGTACGACCGGTGCATCCCGTCGATCTCGACGCTCACCGGGCCGACGGCGGCCGGGTGGGGTGCGGGCCGGTAGCCTCAGGCGATGTCGAGCAGCGAGGCGTCGGACGGGCGGCCGGTGGCGACGGCGTTCATCACGGGCGGTGGCGGCTTCACTTTCGAAGACCGTGTTGGTGCGTGGCTCGCCGCTGCGATGGCCGCTGGCGAGATGCCGCTGGGCCTCGGGGTCGCGGTCCCGGTGGAGGTGCGGTTCCAGGGCAGTGCGTCGGGGTTCTTCCTCGACGACATGGTCGTCACCGGTGACGCGGACGGTGGGCCGCGGTGGTCGGCGTCGGTGAAGTCGTTCGACATGCTGATCGGAGCCAGGCTGCACACGGAGTTCGTGGAGGCCGCCTGGCGCGACATCCTTGCCGACAGTTTCCGGCGCGCTGCAGACCGGGTTGGTCTGGTGTCAGGGTCTGCGGCGCAGGGCACCTGGGTCGAGCTCGGGGAGCTGATCGGGGAGGCCGCCGCCGACCAGGCTGGCATCGCCTCGCGGATCGGCGTGCCTGGCGCGTTCAACGAGGCGAAGCGCTCGCTGTGGGAGTCGGCGAAGTGTCCGACGGAGCTCGCCGAGCAGCACGGGGTCAACGTGGACTCCTCTCCCGCCCGGCTGCTGGCCTTGCTTCTGCCTCTGCGTCTGGACTTCCTCACTCCTACCTCCCAGGCGATGGCGGACGCGATCCGGTGGTGCCGCGCCGCGCTCGTGCCGCAGCAGGCCGGGAGGGTTGTGGACCTGTGGACGGCGCTGCTCGAGGTGGTCGCCGACCTGCGGCCCAAAGGAGGGGCAGTCACCTGGCAGCTTTTGGCTGACCGGCTGGGCGGGCAGTTTGCGTTCCAGCTGCGCCCGGATGTCGCTCCCGACTGGAGCCTTCTCACCGCGCACACCATCAACATGACGGCCCGGGTTCGGGACCGGCTCGGCGACGACGTGGTCCTGGTCCGTGAGGACGTGACCGCCGTGCTGGCCGACGCCGGGGCGGTGAGCGTGCTGTCGGGGCCGTCGGGCTGCGGCAAGACTGTGGCGGCCAAGAGGTGGCTGGCCGCCCCGGGCACGCATCGGGCGGTTTGGCTGTCGGCCGCGGACCTCGAGGCCGGCGTCGGCGCGCGACTCGGGCTGACCCGAGGCCTGGAGGAGGTCCTGACGCTTGCCCCCGGAGAGGTCCGCGTCGCCGTTGACGGCCTCGACCGGGTCTATACCGACGAGCCGTTCGCCGCGACGGCCGCCCTGGCACGCCTCGCGGCCGCCACCGGCGGTCGGATCCGGTTGTTGATCACTTCGCAGCAGTCGGAGTTCCCCCGAGTGTCGGAGCGCTTGGTGCAGGCCAACGGCCCGGAGGCCGCCCCGCTCGTGATGGGGGACCTGTCTGACGCCGACGTCAATCTGGTGTTGCGCGGGCACCCGGACCTGGCCGCGGTGGTCGTTGCCGGTGGGCTGCGTGGTGTCCTGCGACGCCCGAAGGTCCTCGACCTGGTGCTGCGGATGCCCGGGGCTACGGTTGCCGCTATCCGTGACGAGCCGTCGATCGCTGGTTTGTGGTGGCAGCGGCTGGCCGGCGCGGGCCGGAACGGCGCCACCCGCCAGACGTTGCTTCGGCGGATCGCCGTCGAGCAGGCCGACCGTCTGCGGGCCCAGACTCCCCTGGATGACCTGCCGGTCGACTCCGTTGGGCTTGTCGACCAGCTGCGCGTCGACGGGATCCTCGCCGAGGTCGACGGCCGGGTCTCCTTCGCCCACGACCTGTTCGACGACTGGACGTTGTTGCATTACCTGCGCTCCCGTGACGACGTCATCGGCGTGATCGCGGAGAAGGCGGCGCTGCCGTCGTGGCACCGAGCGATCCGCCTGTATGCCGCCGGCGTGCTCCGCGAGCACGGTGTCGACCGGTGGGAGGCCGACCGGTCTGCGCTGGATGCCGCCGACCAGCCGCTCGTGGCGGATTTGTACCTCGACGCGGTGTTCTACGCCCACGACGCCGACCGGCTTCTGGGCGAGCTGTGGTCGCGCCTCGCCGCCGACAGCGCTCTGCTGGCACGGCTGCTGCGCAGGTTCAGGTTCTCCGCGACCGTGCCGGACTACGGTTGGATCACTGTGCTCGCCGACGAGCCGGACGTGGCGGTGTACGCCGCCGCGCAGTCGCGGCTGCCGGTATGGCCGCTGTGGCTTCCGGTCCTGCGCGTCCTGGCGGCGGAGTATGAGACCGCGGTCGCCTCGGCCGCCCCGGAGGTCGCCGCGATCGCCGACCTGTGGCTGCGGCATGCCCCCGAAACGTGGCCGGCCCGCGATCAGGCTGCTGTGATCGGCCTGGCGGTCGGACGGCACATCGTCGCGCACATCGACGGCGGAGGCTTTTTCGACGACAGGGTCGAGCCGGTGCTGTGGCGGTGCGTCATCGCCGCCGGCGCGGTCGAACCCGACGCCGTCGCCACCTTCCTCGGCACGCTGCTGCCCCCTGTCGACAGTCAACTCGAGCACAGCGGCCAGGTCAGGGGCCGCCAGCGTCGCGGCCAGACGGGACTCCGTGCAGCCTTGCTGGACGTCGACACCGTGATGCCGTTGCTGCCGGCGTCCGCGCAGATGGCCCGGGACCTGGTGCTGCGGGCAGCCGTCGACTTCGGCCGCCATCACCGCCATCACTTCCACCACCGTTTGCGTGACGGCCTCGGCATCGCCAGCGCCCCGCGCTCCTTCGATCCGCTCCCCGAGTGCGGGCCGTTCCGCGCGATGCTCATCAACGCCGAACTGCAGGGCGTCGACGTGGTGCTCGCCCTCGTCGAGCACGCGACCATCCATTGGAGACGAAGCCGCAACGCCCCGATGTCAGGCGGCCAGGAACCCACGCAGGAGCGGCCGGCGTTCGAGCTGCTCATCGACGGCGCGCCCGTCGCGCTGGTCGGTGACGCCACCGTCCTGGCCTGGAGCCACGGTGGCCACCAGGTGCCGGACATCCTGGCGGCGGCGATGATGGCCCTGGAGGCTCACCTCTACCAGGCCCTCGACGACGGCCGCGACATCACCGCGCTCCTCGTTCAGCTCACCGGAAGCCGATCGGTCGCGATGTGGGGGCTGCTCGCCGATATCGCCCGCCACACTCCTGCACTGCTGGAAGGCCCGCTTGCGCCCCTGGTCACCAGCGCCGACCTGCTCGACCAGGACCAGATGAGCGTGCAGTTGCGCTCCTTCAGGTTGCTCCCGCTCGTCATGGATCCCACCCGAGCGAAGCGAGCCCGCGACTGGCACACCATGGACCACCGCAAGACTCCGCTCCTGGACCTGGTGCGCCTGGGCGCATTCGTCACCGGCCGGCTCACCGAGCAGCTCACTACCGCCCGAGAGCACTGGGCCGCGACAGACGCACGCCGGTGGCGGGTGATGCTCGCCGCGACCGACATCGCGAACTACCACGCCGTCCGCGCCACGGACGGAAAAACCTACCTCGCGTACACCCCGCCGGCGGCCATTGAGGAAGAAGCCCGCGAGATGCGGGACCACCTCGACCGCGATCGCGCCTGGCTGGTGTTCGCCCACACCATGCGCCGCAACATCACTGACCATGTCCGCCCCAGCGACACCGAGCTCGAGGAGCAGTGGGCCACCGTCCAACCCCAACTCGACGCTCTCGTCCCGGACGCTGAGTCGCCGAGCTCCATCAGCGGTGTGGAGGACCTGCGGTGCGGGTACGCGGCGTGGCTGGTGCTGTGCGCCCGCGACTGGCTGCGGAACCACCCCGACCGCGATGAGTGGTGCCGGGCCGTGCTACTGCGTCCCCTCACCGACCCGACCGCCACGCGATCCCACGACGACCCCGACAGCCCCTCCGACGATGAATGGGACGTCTTCTGCGCCGAAGCGCTCACCGCCCTGTGGGCCGAGACTCCCGACGATGTCGCCGTGCGCGCGGCCGTCGCGCGGCTGCTCGTTGCCCGTCGCATCACGGTCACCACCGTGATGCGGCTCGCCGCCGCACACCCCCACCTCGCCGACGACCTCCGCCGGCTCGAGTACCTGACGCTGTACTGCGCGCGGCTGTCGATGTGGCACAACGAAATCGACCCCTACTTGGAAGAAGACTTCGACTTCAACACCGACTCGGAGGAAGCCGAAGGACTCGACGTGGACCCGGAGAACGACGAGCCCGGCCGCGGCCCGATCGACGGACTTGCAGAGCTGGAGGCGGCCAGCGAGGCCGCGTTCGACGCCTTCGCCGACGGCAGCCTGCCCGCCGAGGTGCCACGGCTGACGGACTGGATCGCCACCACCCCCACGACCAGATTCCCTAACGGCCACTCCCACATCCTGCGCACCATCGACCTTGGCTACCTCGTCGCCTCCCGCCCGCACTTCACGGCCCTGGCTGATGCGGCAGATGCGCGCACGCGGGCCCGGGCGGTCGAGTTCGCCGCCGACCTCACGACGCTCCTCGTCTCCCGGCTGCCCCCGGCCAACGCCGCCTACCGTTTCCCCCGCCACCCCTACGACGACGAACGTCGCGCTCTTGGGCTACTCGCCGATGTCACGATCAGCGCCGGCACCGCACAGGCCCAGACGATCTGGGAGCCGATCCTCACCCTCGGCGCCACCGCCTCCTCCTACGTGGGCAACTACCTCAGCCAGGTCTGGAGCACCGCCTGCACGAGGGACCCGTGGCCAGCAACGTTCCCCGCCCTAGTCGCAGACATGCTCGACTTCGCCACCACCGCCAGCACCTGGCAGGGCCATAGCGACACGGGCGTCCTGGCGCTCGCCGCCGCCGGCCTCGACAAGTGGGGGCATTCGCCGCTCACCGAGCAGCAGATCGCCGCCATCCACGCAGCCGTGCCGGCGTGGTCTACGTGGTTCGGCCAGCACATGGCCCGCAACGACTTCGCCCACGCGGCCGTCCGCTTCTTCCGGGAGCCGGCTGCGACAGTGTTCGTCCACGACGCCGTCAGCTGGCTCGCCGACCGCGAACGCTCCTCTGCCCCCAAGAGTGAGCGGTTGGATACCGCGGTCACCGAGTTCCTGGTCACCATCTCCACCCGCACCCCTAGCCCGCTGCACGGCACCGGCCCCACCGCAGACAACGGACGGCAAGTCCTCGCCCGCCTCCACGGTCGAGGCAACACCGTGGCCGGCCAACTCCTCAACAGCCTGACCTGACCGCATCCCACCACCGGCCAGCCACATTGGCGTTCGTCCAGGCAAATGCGGACTTACTCTGCTCGACCGCCAGGGGTCCCGCAAAACGCATATGGCCGTCGCGTTGGCGGTGGCTGCCCACGGCGCCGGGGTTCACGGCAGCGACCGCCAGCGCCGGCGGGCTGCTCTACGCCACGACGGTGACGCTCACCGCGGACGCCCGGCCCGAAGCGGAGGCCGGCAGGGCTCTGATCCTCGGCCAGTTCGTCGGCAGATCAGGGCGCCGGCCAGGCAAATCCACGAAGATGGCTGGCGTGAAGGCGATCTACCCAGACAACGGCGATGGCGACTGGGAGGCCCACCCGGAGGCCGTGTCCGGCCTGCGCCCCGAAGCTGAAGGTGCGGCCGACGCCACGGCGCTCACGCTTGAAGTCGATGGAGAGATGTTCGCCCTCCGCCCAAACGAGTTCGGCGGCACCGACTACACGTGGCTTAGCGGGCCCAACCCCGGCTACGGATTCGGCGTGAGTCCGACCCCGAACCTGTCGCTCGTCGAGCACATGGAGAACATCCGCGACTTCCTGGCCATCGTTGACCCCACCACGGGATACATCGAAGACGACTGAGCAGTAGGGCCGTTTGACGTTGCAGTCCACTAAGCGCGCACATCGGCTAGATCCGCACGTCCCGAGGCGCACTGATGTGCCCTAAGGGACGTCTCGTAACTCGGTAGCTGGTCCATGATGGATCATGTTGAGGTGCAGGTGATCTCGGCAGCCCGTCAGGAGTGGATCTTTCCGTTCACCGGGTTGCAACCCGCCCAGTTCCGTCGCCTGGTCAGGCTGGTCGCCGAGCGTGGCGGTGACGCGATCGCCGATGGTCGGCCGGGCCGGCAGTGGTCGCTTGACCTTGCCGATCGGGTGTTGCTGGTGGCCGCGTACTGGCGGACGAACCTGACGATGCGGCAGATCGGCCCGCTGTTCGGGGTGTCGCACTCCGCCGCGCACCGGGTCATCGACACCCTCGGCCCGCTGCTGGCTCTGGCCCCGGTACGCCGGCGTCGGGTCGACCAGATCGCCATCGTCGACGGCACCCTCATCCCGACCCGGGACCACCGCCTGGCCGCCCCGAGTAAGAACTACCGCTACAGCACAAACCTGCAGGTCGCCATCGACGCCCACACCCGCCTCGTCGTCGCCCTCGGCGACCCGCAACCCGGCAACCGCAACGACACCATCGTCTACCGCACCAGCGGCATCGACCAGAAACTCACGGGACGGCCAGTCATGGCCGACGGCGCCTACCGCGGCAACCCCGACGTGATCATCCCGTACCGCAAACCCGCCGACGGCAGCGAGCTACCCGACTGGAAGAAGGACCTGAACAAGCAACACCGCACCGTCCGCGCGCAGGTCGAACACGCCCTGGCCCGCATGAAGTGCTTCAAGATCCTGCGCGACTACCGCCGCGCCGCCCACACATTGACCGACCCCGCTTCCGGCATCGCCCACCTCCACAACATCATCCTCGCGGGGTAACACCAACACCGTTGCCAGGCAACGCCTTCACCGAGTTACGAGACGTCCTTTAGGGCGGCAGAGCCGCCGCAACGGACGAGTCCGGCAACGCCGGCTGCACCTGGCACTGGCCCGAGCGGGTTCGAGTAGAGCCGTCGGGCTCTGGACGTGCAACAATCCTGTATGGAGCGTAGGGGGATCAACACCCACCAGGTCTTCGAGGCTGGCATGAGTCGCGTTGTCGCTGAGATCGAAAAGCGAGGAGGCAGCACCGAACGGCACGGAAGGATGCTGACGATCACCACCTCTTTCGGTTCGCCCAACTCGCCAGCCTGTATCCGCGCCAAGGTGACCTCCAAGACATCCGGTGACTGGCAGACCTCGATACGAGAGGGACAACGGTCGGACGGAGGCGTGACTGGCGCGGATTATTGGGTGTTCGTGCATCTCGGAGTAGATCCCTCTGAGTTTTACATTGCTCCGGCATTGTGGGTCCGCGAAGAGGTCGCGAAACGACACCGACAATTTCTTCTGAAACACGGGGGGAAGCGCCCAGTCAATCCAGAATCGGTGCATCACAAGATCAAGACCGAGTGGATCGCCCAATGGCGGCACCGCTGGGACCTGCTCGGGCTCCCGGATCATTAACGTGCGCCCGTCGACTCAGAGGGCGTATGGCTGCGCGCTCATCTTGCGTGGACTCCGCTTGTCATCAGCCAACCGGATGACTTCTTCTTGCGGTCGTCAGGCTGAGGGCCGGCACGAGCTGCCCGCCGCCGTGATCACGTTGGCGATGTTCAGGAATTGGCGACTCTCGTACTCTGCGAGAGTGGAGAGCAGTCACGGGCAGGTACTGGGCATCCCGGATGCCCTGACTCCAGACAGCACACCACCTCTGGGGAGGAGCCGCAATGAAGGCATCGGAGACTAAGCTGCTGGACCTGCTCGCAAAGGGCAGCCAGTTCGTCATCCCCATCTACCAGCGCACCTACTCCTGGACGCAGTCGGAGTGCGCACAGCTGTGGGATGACATCCTCAGGGCGGGAACCGACGACAGCCTCAACGCCCACTTCATCGGCTCCATCGTGCACGTCGAGAAGGGCCTGTCGAACCTCACCTCACAGGAGCCGAACCTCGTCATCGACGGCCAGCAGCGCCTGACCACGGTCACGCTGCTGGTCGCCGCGCTCGCCGAGGCCCTCGGCCGGCTCCCTGAGCAAGACCGTGAGCCACTCGATGGGTTCTCGCCGAAGAAGTTGCGCAACCGGTACCTCGTCAACTACGACGAGGAAGATGATCGCTACTTCAAGCTGCTGCTCTCGCAGACCGACCGCGACACCCTCAAGGCGATCGTCGATGGTGCCCAGCTCCCCAAGCACCGATCAGAGCGCATCGAGAGCAACCTTGCCTTCTTTCAAGGCCGACTCGGAACTCCGGGAACCGACCACGGAACCATTTGCCGGGGCCTGGCCAAGCTGGTCGTCGTGGACATCCGGCTGGACCGCTCCCAGGACAACCCGCAACTGATCTTTGAGTCCATGAACTCCACCGGACGCAAGCTCTCCCAGGCCGACCTAATCCGCAACTTCGTGCTGATGGGCCTCGAGCCATCCACCCAGGAGCGGTTCTACGCCCAGTACTGGCGCCCCATGGAGAGCGACTTCGGCCAGGCCGCCTACGAAGCCCAGTTTGATGACTTCGTCCGCCACTACCTCACGGTGGTAACCGGCGCGATCCCCCGACTCGGCGACATCTACGAGGCGTTCAAGGCCTACGCCCGGGCGGCAACCAGCGACACCGGCTCGGTGGAGCCCTTGCTCAGTCAACTCCGCGACTACTCCGGCCGGTACTGCGCGGTGGCGCTCGGGCAGGAGAAGAACAAGCGGCTCGACGCTGCCTTCCAAGACCTACGCGAGATCAAGGCCGACGTGGTCTATCCGTTCCTGCTCGAGGTCTACACCGATTATGAGCTCGGCACCCTAACCACCGAAGAGGTGGCCGAAATCGTCGACCTAATGACGTCCTACATCTTCCGTCGGGCCGTGTGCCGCGTCCCCACCAACTCGCTCAACACGACATTCGCCACGTTCGCCAAGGCACTACGAAAGGACCGCTACCTGGACAGTGTTAAGGCGCACTTCCTGTCGATGAAGAGCTACCGCGCCTTCCCCACCGACTCCGAGTTCGCCGAAGCCCTGAAGACGACGGATCTCTACCATTTCAAACGCCGTTCCTACTTTCTTCGGCGCCTGGAGAATCACAACCGCAAGGAGCACGTGACGATCGAGGAATACACGATCGAGCACATCCTCCCGCAGAACGAAAACCTCTCCCAAGAGTGGCGCGACGCCCTCGGCGACAACTGGGGCGAGATCCAGGCCCGCTATTTGCACACCCTCGGCAACCTGACCCTCACCGGATACAACTCCGAGTACAGCGACCACCCCTTCATCGTCAAGCGCGACATGAATGGAGGGTTCAAGCACAGCCCCCTGCGGCTGAACCACGGGCTCGGCCAGCTCGACACCTGGAACGCTGACACGATCCAGTCCCGCGCAGCACGCCTGGCCGAGGCCGCGCTCGACATCTGGCAGATGCCCAAGCTGCCGCCCCGGGTGATAACGGAGTTCCAGGAGCCGCGCGCCGAGACGGCGTTCTCCATCGAGGACCACCCGAACCTGCTCCCGCCAGCTCGTCGGGCGCTGTTCGACAAGTTCCGGTCTGAGGTACTGGCCCTCGATCCCTCCGTGACCGAGCAGTTCCTCAAGCTGTATGTGGCCTACAAGGTGGAGACCAACTTCGTCGACGTCGTCCCGCAGGTCGCCAGGCTCAGGCTCAGCCTCAACCTGCCGTTCGAGTCCCTCCACGACGAGCGTGGCCTCGCTTGGGACGTCACCGGACGGGGCCACTGGGGCAACGGCAACGTCGAGGTCGGCCTCGACGAAAACAGCGACTTCACCTACGTCATGGGCTTGGTCCGTCAAGCCTACGAGTACCAGATCGCGGAGTGAGCGGTTCGCCAGGGCCACCGTGTACAGCTACAAGCAGCCAGTCGCAGGCAGCTCATCGCGCCCGGTGGGGCAGACCGGATTACCTCGAGCAGCCGATGGGCGATGCTGGGCGTCAACGTCGTCCGTCGCGAGGGTCTTCGACCCGGCCACCGTCGAGCGTCACTCGCGTGGCTTGGGATCAGCCCGACCACCCTCGGTTACCTGGTCAACCTGATCGACGGACAGGGGCGGCCGGCCGGCATGCATAGCATCTTAGCAGTGCAGTGTAGACGATCACGGAAGTCCCAGGGCCAGGATCACGACCCGCCCTGCTCTGTGTCAACGCGCACGGTCAGCTGCACGCCGAGGACGCCTGTCGGCGCGGACTACCGGTCCGCTGATGTTTCAGCCGTTAAAGCGGAACGGGCCCCGGTACCGGGTCGACGCCGGCTTTCAAGATGTCCGGCAATTGATGCGGAAGCGCGAAAGGCACCTGCGGTTCGGCGACGAACGCGGCAGGTTCCACATCGCGGGTCACCAGGATCGGCACCACGCGCCACTTCGCCCGGTCGGGTCCGCCGACTAGCATGGCGACGCCGCGCGCGGCCTCGCGGATCTGCGCGGCCTTGGCGAGCAGCCGCGGCACATACGGCTTCGGGCCGCGGTAGAACTTACGAACGTGGTTCCGGAGAGTTTCCGTGCTGAACGCCGCGATTGGGTCCTTGACTTCGCCGACCCACAGTCTGTCTGTGGCCGGATCGGCGACCACCAGGTCCACCTCCCCGAGCGGTTCCGGGATGCCAGCGCCCTTGAGCTCGGCCACCTCGACATGCGTGCGGCGTGGCAGCCCCGTCGCGGCGACTATGCCGTGGACGAGCTCCTCGAGTTGGGCGTTCGACTCCTGCCGATAGGCGCTCATCATGTCGGCGACGCCGGGCGGAAGGTCCCGGTGGGCGAACGGCAGCCGTGACCGGTGTAGGTAAGCGTCGAACAGACGCTGCGTGTCGAGCAACCGCCACGGCAGGATCCACAGCTGCCCATCGGCGTCGACGAGTGGGCGCAAGGCGAGGCGGTGCGTGCGCCGCTCGATGTCGAGGAATCGCAGCGGGCCCGCCTCGCGCAGGTGGTCACGGGAGAGGGTGAGCAGGTCGACGGCTGCCTCAATCTGCGCCACGCTGAGCTCGGACCATTGCGCGGCGGCATCGACGAGTTCGGCACGGCTTACCGCTTGTACGCCGGAAGCGCCGGTGGCCCAGTCGACGGCCACGCCGAGGACGGCACGCATACCGTCGAGGCCGGTGCCCCAGTGATCGCCGAGTCGATCATCGACCCGTTGCAGTTTGACCGGCAGCCGTCCGTGTATAGGGGTGAAGGGGACCTGGTACCGATGTCCCGGCGGTGAGTTTCTGAGGAGGCCGGAGTCATCGTCCTGGTGGTGGTCGACGGTGCCAGCCGGCTGACTGGCGGCCGGGATGAGACGGGCCGCGCGGCGGTGCTCGGTGTAAGCGGCGAGGTCGATCTCGACGCGCTCGAGGTCGTCGTGGTCGGACCAATCCGGTTCGACCGCGAACATGCCGCGGCTGATGGTGAGGCGCAGGCCGTGCAGCCGGTCGGTGTAGCCGCGGACCACGGCTGCCGTGACCGCCAGCCGGTGCGCCAGCGCGGTGATCTCGGCGACGTCGAGTTCGTCGGCGACGGCGCTGCCTGCGGGTGGTTCGGCGAGAAGGGACTCGAGGAGGGTCTCCAAGGCGTGGGTCTGCTGGTGCTGATCGTCAGTGAGGGCGATCTCGTGCCAGTTGTGCGCCCAGGGCCCGGTGAGGGCTACGGCAAGTTGCTGGGCGCTCCGGTAGGCGGTGGCGTGGGCGTCGTTGACCCGGGCGGCGACGGCCAACGTCACCGTGCGGTCGAACTGGCACGTTAGCTCGTGCAGCGATTCCTGAACGCCCGGCAGGATGAATTCTTCGCACATCCGCAGTGCGTCCGGGCCGAGAAAGACGCCGTCAGGGGTTCGGCGGCGCAGAATGGCGGTGACGGCTCTCCGATTGGCGCGGGTGTGTACCGCCGCCGATCGCGGGAGGCCGTCGTTGCGCGCTACCAGTGGAAGTTCCTCCACCTGTCGGTGTACGGTCATGAAGGGCCCCGCCGCCCGCCACGCCGTTCGGAATGCTGACGGTTCAAACCTGCCTGCTTCGTGGGCGGTGGCCAGCGCGGTGATTCCGCGTTCCAGCCCTTCGCCAATGAGCGCATACGCAGATGCCGGGTTGTCGGCGAGCATGATGAACAGCCCTGCTGCCATGACCAGAGCGATCTGCCGCAAGTTCGGGTCGACCCGCACGAACGCGAGAGCGCCGTCGGTGTGCTCGAATGACGTGTCCGGGAGCCAGACCAGGGCCAGCCGCAGTGTTCGCCCCGTCCCGTCGCGCACGTGTTTACTGATGGCCGGCTTGCGTAGGTGTAGGCGCAGGCTGTCGGCGAATCCCACGACCGTGTCGGGATGACTGTGCAGCGTGGCGGCGTCATTGAGGTCGACTTCGAGAACGACGGGCGGGTTGACGTTGACCAGCATCGCCGGGCTGTCCGGCTTGTAGAACAGGTCGGCGCCATCACCTTGGTCACCGCGCGCGAAGGGCCAGTCGATGTGCTCCGCGCTGATGCCGGCCCCGGCCAGCACGGCGTCGACGCCCTCCCACGACGCCGCCCTCTCCCACGTCTCGTCCGTTGTCGCCGGCGCAACGGCCAAACCCTGCCGCGGTGCCCCCACCGTGACCGGTCCGATCGAGCCGTGCTCCTTCCACGCTCGCCAGACGTCGAAGATGTCGACGAACGCGACATCGGTGTAGCCGGGATGGAACGCGAGGTCTTCGAGGAAGCAGGCCACGGTGGTGAGGTCGCCACCGCACTCGGCGAGCATCTCGGCGAGTTCCTCAACGTGGAGGACGACGGCTTCGCCGACCATCTGCGCCACGACGTTCGCCGGCCCTCCGTAGACGATGACCTTCGCAACCGGCCGTTCCAGGATTGCAGAACGGCCACCAGAGCCTTGGGCGATGTTGTGCGTCGTTGCAGTGCCGGCCGACAGCAGCTTCTTGCCCCAGGCGATTCCTCCTTGCAGCCCGGCAGCACTCACGCCGCTGACCACCGCGATGCGGAACCGGGGGCCCTCAATGACCGGTCGGACGGGTGCTGGTTCGGGCGTTTGGCCACCGCGGCTCACCAGTCGCCGCGAGAGCAGGTCTACGGTGTGCGACCACGTGCGGGCGTGCAACTGCACTGCGGCGTCGCCGGCGTCGCCGACCATCTCCGCGAGATACCGGGTGGCGGCGACCGCTGCGCCCAGCGCCAAGCAGGCCGGCACCCCGACGTGCCGATGCTCGGCGGACACTTGCAGGACTGGCCCGAGCGTTGCCTCGTCGGCATTGTGGCGCATACGCAGATGCTGACTGTCGCGGGTCAGCCAGGTCAGCGCCCGCCGGGCGGCCGCAGGCTTACTGCACTGGTCAATCCATCCGAACGGCTCGGCGTCGACCAGCCGCCGGGCTGCCGACACTTCAGCGTCATCGACACGAGGCGCAGCAGCGCCGGCCTCAGGGCCTGCCTGCCAGGTTGGCGCGAGCTCGCCGATGATGTGGTCGCCATGCGCGAGGCAGACCTCAAGGACGTCACTGAGGGAAAAACCCATGCGAGCCGCTACGGTCTCGTCCACCGCTCGTGCGGTCTGTTCCAGCTGGCGAAGCAGCACCACGGGATGGTCGAAATCGCCGGGGTGAACCCGCCAGCGGCGGCCTCCAAGAGTAAAGCCAACCAAGCGGCGAGGATCATTGGGCCTCCGGGACATCTCCGGCGCGCGGAACGGCGCAGCGCGCAACGCACTCTCGACCAAGCGGACCAGGTCCGCGGGCTGAGCATCGATACCGCCGGCCGACGGCCGTCGCAGTGCTCGTCCCCACAGCAACGTCAGGTGGTACTCCCAGGGGCGGCACGACGGGGAGTCGAGTGCCGCGGCGATCAATACGAGGATGGACTTGCCCGCGAAGGACGCAAGCGCCCGATCGATCACGGCCCATCGCGGCTGAGTCCTCGTGTCGTTACGGGCGCCGGTGGGCTGGTAGCGAGTGGCGTGCACGGTGCCAATCCTGCGTGATCACGCCCCTCGCGGGCCAGCTAAGGCGTGTTTCGTAAGTCGGGCTGTGTCCGTGAAGTTGCGGCGTGGCGGTGATCGATAACTGAAGAGGTCTCCGGTATCTGGTTCTGCGACC
>NZ_JBEZMR010000044.1:0-43034 GCF_040652795.1 Micromonospora sp. NPDC048170 | reverse complement strand
GACATCTTCGGCAACATGGTCGAGTTCTACGCCAACAGCCCTGCCGACCCGGGCGACTACCAGGTCGGCGAGAAGATCAACATCAACGGTGACGGCACCCCACTGCGCTACATGTACAACCCGACGCTGGACGGCTCGTCGCACTCCTGCTGGTCCACCAGCACCAGGAACGTCGACGTGCACTACTCCTCCGGCGTGGCCAACCACTTCTTCTTCAACCTCGCCGAGGGCACCGGGGCCACCCCGTACGGCACCTCGCCGATCTGCGGCTCCGCTCCCGCGATGACCGGCATCGGCCGGGCCACGGCCGAGAAGATCTGGTTCCGGGCGCTGGACGTCTACTTCACCTCCAACACCTCGTACGTGAACACCAGCAACCCGGCGAACACCGCGCGGGCCTACACCCTGCAGGCCGCAACCGATCTCCACGGCATCTGCAGCACCCAGTACAAGGCCGTCCAGGCGGCCTGGACCGCGGTGAACGTGGCCGGTAGCGACACGGCCTGCCCGGTCGGCAACGACTTCTCGGTCTCCGTCTCGCCAGCCGCCGGCTCGGTGAACCCGGGCGGTTCGCTCACCGCGACGGTGGCCACCGCCATCACCAACGGCAGCGCGCAGACCGTGACGTTCTCCGCCACGGGCCTGCCGACCGGTGCGACCGCGTCGTTCAGCCCGGCCTCGGTGACCTCCGGTGGCTCCGCCACCCTGACGATCAGCACCTCGGCCAGCACCCCGGCGGGCACCTACTCGGTGACCGTCAACGGGGCCGGCGCGGCGGTGACCCGTACGGCCACCTACAACCTGACCGTCAACGGGCCGCCCGGTTGCTCGCAGACCAACGGTACCGACGTGACCATCGCCGACAACGCCACGGTGGAGAGCCCGATCACCATCTCCGGCTGCACCGGTAACGCCGGTACGGCCAGCACCGTCGCGGTGGGCATCGTGCACACCTACATCGGTGACCTGGTGGTCACCCTGGTCGCCCCGGACGGCAGCACCTACGCGCTGCACAACCGGACCGGCGGCTCGACCGACAACATCAACCAGACCTACACCGTCAACCTGGCCGGGGAGGTCGCCAACGGCACCTGGAAGCTGCGCGTCCAGGACGCGGCCAGTGGGGACACCGGCTACCTGAACACCTGGACGCTCAACCTCACCGGCTCCGCACCCCCGTCCTGCGGCGGCAGCAACGCCACCAACGTGACGATCAGCGACAACGCCACGGTGAACAGCACGATCCCGGTCAGCGGCTGCACCGGCAACGCCTCGCCCACCAGCACGGTGGCGGTGCAGATCGTGCACACCTACATCGGTGACCTGGTGGTCACCCTGGTCGCCCCGGACGGCAGCACCTACGCGCTGCACAACCGGACCGGCGGCACGACCGACAACATCAACCAGACCTACACCGTCAACCTCTCCAACGAGGTCCGCAACGGCACCTGGACCCTGCGGGTGCAGGACGCCGCCAGCGGCGATACCGGGTACATCGACAGCTGGACGCTGACCCTCTAGTCACGTCGGCACGGCGACCTGCGGCCCCTTCCGCCGATCGGCGGAAGGGGCCGCGGGTCGTCAGCCTGACGCACAACGCAACGCGGCTGGCGCGGGCCCGTTGGCCGGTGTCGGCGGTGACGGCCGACAGGTGGGACGTGGTGGGGCGGGGCCACTGCCTGTCGCACTTGATATACATACTTGTCTGTGTCAAGATCGAGCTTCGAATCGAACGTCATGGAGCCCACATGCCTGCACTTCGTCGGATCGTCGCAGCCACAGCCATGGCTGGGGCGGTGTCCGCGTCCATCCTGCTCTCCGGACCGGCATTCGCCGGCGAAACCAAGACCTTCTGGGGCACCGGAATGAGCACCAGCCACTCCACGGCGCTGTTTCTCGCCCAGCACAATGCGGTCTCCCTCGCCAGCGCGGACGGATTCAACACGGCCACGCAGTGCGGGCATGGCCAGTACGTCACGACGCAGCTGATGCCGGGCTTCTACCGGGTGCAGTCACCACTGATCTGCACCCGCTGATCACCCGACCAGGGATCTCCCAGTAGCTCCCGCGCAGTGAAGCCCCCGCTCGGCTCCAACCGGGCGGGGGCTTCGCTGCGTCTACGCCGAAGTGGCACTGCGCCCGTTCCCCCACCCGGCTCGGGCCTCGAAGAGATCGCGGATCTCCGCGGGCACGCCGGCACGACGGTTACCGAGAAGGTCTACCGGCATCAATTGCGACCCGTTCCCCTCGGCGGCGCACGGGTTACGGATGAGATCTTCGGGCCGCCGCGCCCGTAGGCAACCCAGCTGGTCACTCGGACACGGAAAGAGGGCCGGGTCATCGATGTGACCTGGCCCTCTTTGTGGTGGGCGATGCTGGTATCGAACCAGCGACCTCTTCGGTGTGAACGAAGCGCTCTCCCACTGAGCTAATCGCCCTCAGCGCCGCTGACTCTACCTGATCGAGGGACCGGACCGGAAATCCGGGGTCCGCGCGTCGCCACGGCAGACCGGACGGGTCAGTGCGTCGCCAGGTAGTGCAGCGCCTCGGCGACCACGTCGATGCCGAAGCTGTACTTCAGCGACAGCCAGACCACCGAGCCGACGAAGACCAGGCCGACGGAGCCGAGCAGGCAGCGTACGGCGAGTGAACGCTCCTTCACCCACTGCGTCCAGTTGTGCACGTGCCGGCGGGTGAAGCCGAGCAGCCGGCGGGCCCAGTGGAACTCGACGGCCCAGATGCCGAGGCCGGCGATCACCAGCAACCAACCCGGCCCGGGCAGCGGGATGAGGGCGACACCGATGGTGACGACGAGGGCGCCGGCGATGGCGACCATGACCTTGAGGGTGACGCGCCCCGTCGGGTTGGCCCGGATCAGGTCGAGGGTGGTGCTCAGCCGCTGCCGCCAGCGCGGTCGCTGCCGCCGTTCGGCCAGCGCCGTGCCGCCGGCGCCACCCCCCTCGGACGCGGGCCGGCCAGTCCGGTCGTGCTGCTCCATCGGCACCCCGTACCCCCGCCTTTCGGCCGCCCGGGCCGCGACTTTCGGCGGGGCCCGGTGCTGCCATCGGATCCAATGAGGATCGTTTCGTGGCCATTTCCTCTCCCAGTGTGGCTCGCGCCCGTCACTGGAACAGACGACTGGACGTTACCGGAGTAAGTCGACGACTGAACCACCCGATGCCGGGCGGGATCACGCACTGGGCAGAACCGGAAATCCTACATGAATCTTCACATTCACGCGGCCTTTCCGACCCCCTTCCCACCACTGGGTGAAGTCAGCGTATGGCGGAGCGTAGCCAGGAGTAGCACCTGAGTATGGGAAAAGCGGGACACGCGCGTTCCGCAGCGGTGCCGGGGGGAGATCGTCCATGAGTGTCATCCGACCGACGACCGTAGAGGTCGAGACGTCGCTAAGGCTCGTCGCACCTGACGCCACCGCCTTGCCGGTGCGTGCCAGTCTGCGTTACGACCCTGCTGATCCGTATGCGGTCCATGTCCTGTTCCACGCCGAATCCGCTGGCGGCGAGGCGGTCAGCTGGTCGTTCGCCCGGGAGCTGCTGGTCACCGGCCTCGACGAGCCGGCCGGCATCGGCGACGTGCGGGTCTGGCCCTGGGCCACCCCGCGCGGGGACTTCGTCGCGCTGGCGCTGTCGTCGCCCGACGGCAACGCTCTCTTCGAGGTGCCGCGCAGCGTCCTGGTGCGCTTCCTGCGGCGCACCTACGTCGTCGTCCCGCGTGGCCGCGAGGCCGAGCACCTGGACGTCGACACCGCGGTGACCCGGCTGCTCGCCGGTCGCTGAACCACCGGCCACACCGGCCGCCCGGAGCCGCGCGGATCTGCCGAGTCCGCGCGGCTTCGGCCCACCATGACGTACGCGCACCGTCTCCCGCCCCACGCCGCGCTCAGCCGTGGGTGGTGATGCCGCCGTCGACCGGGATCACCGCGCCGGTGAGGTACGCCCCGGCGCGCGACGACAGGTAGATCGCGGTGCCGGCCATGTCCTCCGGCCGGCCGATCCGGCCCAGGGGCACCTGCCCCTCGATGGCGGCCCGGGACGCGGGGTCGTCCAGCGCGAACGCCATCATCTTGCTCTCGAACGGCCCCGGCGCGATCGCGTTGACGGTGATCTGCTCACCGGCGAGCTGGTGGGCCAGGCTGCGGGTGAGCATGTGCACGGCGGCCTTGGTCGCCGAGTACGCGTACACCTCCATCGCCGGCACCCGGATGCCGTCGACGGAGCCGATGTTGATCACGCGGGCCGGGTCGTCGGCGCTGGCTGACGCGCGCAGCGCGGGCAGCAGTGCGGTGGTGAGCCGGAAGACGGCCTTGACGTTGACCGCCCAGAGCTTGTCGAACGCGCCCGCCGGGTACGACTCCAGCGGCGCGCCCCAGGTCGCGCCCGCGTTGTTGACCAGCACGTCGAGGTGGTCGACGCGCTCCCGGACGGCGGCGGCCAGGCCCTCGGCGCCGGCGTCGTCGCCGAGGTCGGCGGGGATGGCCTCGCAGCGCCCCTCGGCGGAGAGTTCCCTGGCCACGGCCTCGCACACGTCCGCCTTGCGGGACGAGATGATCACGCGCGCGCCGGCCCGGACGAAGCCCTGGGCGATCATCAGGCCGATCCCCCGCGAGCCGCCGGTGACCAGGACCGTCTTGCCTTCGACCGAGAACAGATCCGTCATGCCCCATCCCATCGCGAGTCGAGCCCGCCGGGGCGGCGGGCGACCCGATCGGCTCGGAGGCGGTGCCGGCCGACGCCGCGCCGGACGGCGATACCGCTCGGTAACGTAGCCCGCCCCACGAGCCCCGACAACCCGCCGCCCCGCCAGCCGCCCGCCTCGCGGCGGTGTGTCTGCGTGATCCTTTGACGTTCTGCCGGTGCGCGAGGGCTCGCGGCACCGGTCAAACGTCAAAGGATCACGGGTGCCGTAGGGCCGGGGCCGGGGACACGTCGTCACCCGGGCTCTGGCGCCAGCCGGGGGCGGAGCCGGGCCTCGGGGGAGGGTGCCCAGCCGGGGCGGGGCCTCGGGGGGGGGTGCCCAGCCGGGGACGGGGCCTCGGGGGGGTGCCCAGCCGGGGACGGGGCCTCGGGGGGAGGGCCGGCCGGGTCGTGGGCCGGCCAGAGGCACGACGGCCACCACGGGGGCTCAGCCAGTCGGGTCCGCGGCGCCTCGGGATGCGTTGATCGTCGGGCCGGGCTACCGTCGCAGGCGATGGTCTCTTCCGGTCAGCTCTCCCCCGCTCCGCCCGGTACCGCGGCGACCGCCTCCGCCGAGATCGACACGGTCACCCTCGGTGACCTCGCCTCCGACCCGCGCTGGCAGCGTCCGGTGCTGCTGGACAGGGACCTGCTCGTGCTGACCACGGGCGGACACGGCACCGCCGAGCTGGACTTCCGCGCCCTACCCTGCCGGCCCGGCACGCTGCTGCGGGTGCGCGCCGGCCAGGTGCTGCGCTGCGTCGGCGCGCAGTTCGACGCGACCGTGGTGCGCTGGGACGCCGGGGCACTACGCGGGCTCGACGTCGACCCGGACGCCGTCCCGGCCCGGGTCCAGCTCGCCGGCGAGGACGAGGACGCGGTCATCACCGAGGTGAGCCAGCTGGTGGTGGACTGCCAGCGGCACCGGGGAGTGGCCGCCGCGCGTGGCCTGCTGCGTCACCAGCTCGCCGTGCTGCTGTTGCGGCTGTCGCTGCTGCCCGAGCCCGCCCAGGCGGCAACCCGGGCGGAGACTGCCACCTTCCACCGGCTCTGCCGCGAGGTCGAACGCGGCTACCAGCACACCCGCCGGGTCGAGGACTACGCCGTCCGGCTGGGCTGCTCGGTGCGTACGCTCACCCGGGCCTGCCTGGCGGTGACGGGGCGCAGCGCCAAGCAGGTGGTCGACGAGCGGGTGGCCCTACAGGCGAGCCGGCTGTTGGCCGCCACCGACGAGCCGATCGCCCGGATCGGCCGGAGGCTCGGCTTCTCCGAGCCGACGAACTTCGGCCGCTTCTTCACCCGCGAGGTGGGGGTGAGCCCGGGCGGGTTCCGCGCGGCCCGTGAGCAGCCGTTACCCCCGCCGGTCGTCCGGCCGCGCCCGCCCGCCGACGCCGTCGGCCGCCCACGCGGGGCATGATGTCGGGGTGCAGATCTCCGCGCGCGGCGACTACGCGGTCCGGGCGGCCCTGAGCCTCGCCACCGCGTACCCCCGACTGATGTCCACCCAGGCCATCGCCGCGGAGCAGGACATGCCGCGCAAGTTCCTGGAGGCCGTCCTGGCCGACCTGCGGCGAGCCGGCGTCGTCCGGGCGCAGCGCGGCGCCGAGGGCGGCTACACGCTGGCCCGGCCGCCGCGCGAGGTGACCGTCGGCGCGGTGCTGCGCGCGGTGGAGGGCCCGCTGGCCGGGGTCCGCGGGCTGCGCCCGGAGGAGACCCGCTACGAGGGCGCGGCGGAGAACCTGCCCGGCCTCTGGGTGGCGGTGCGGGCCGCCGTGCGGCGGGTGGTCGACGAGGTGAGCCTCGCGGAGATCGTCAGTGGCCGGCTGCCCGCCCACGTCAAGAGGCTGACCGCGCTGCCCGACGCCTGGGAGCCGCGCTGATGCCCACCCCCACCCTGCACACGGGCCGCCTGCTGCTGGAGCCCTACCGGCCGGACGACGCCGAGGACTTCATCGCCCTGCTCACCGACCCGGAGGTGGGCCGGTTCATGGGCGACGGGCCGCTGACCGCCGACGAGGCCGGTGCCCTCTTCGGGCGGGTGTTCACGAAGGTGTACGCGGACGACCTCTTCGACGTGTGGGCGGTGCGCCGGGACGGCCGCCACGTCGGGCACGCCGAGGTCAAGCGGACGGACCAGGTCGACGGCCACGAGATCATCTACGCGCTGGCGAAGCCGGCCTGGGGCGCCGGCCTCGGCACCGAACTGGCCCGGGCCCTGGTGCGCCACGGCTTCGACACCCTCGGCCTGCCCCGGGTGTACGCGACGGTCGCCGAGGCCAACCACGCCTCGCTGGCCCTGCTGGGCAAGCTCGGTTTCGTGCACGAGCGTGACATCGCCGAGGAGGACGGCAGCGTCACCCGCGTGCTCGTCGTCGACCGCACCACCGCCTGACCCCGCCCGCCCCGACTTCCTCGCGGGCCCGATCGCGCGGGCGCGTCACGATCGCGCCGGCGGGCCTGTCGTGGTGTAGCCGCCCCGGTGGTGGAGCAGCGGGTCCCCGTCCTCGCCGCCCTCGAGCGCGAGCGGCTCGGCCACGAAGAGGGTGTGGTCGCCGACCGGCACCCGGTGCGCGACCCGGCAGAGCAGCCGGGCCAGCACCCCGGTCAACAGCGGCACGTCGAACGGCCCCGGCGCCCAGTCCGGGTACGCGGCGAACCGGTCGATCCCGCCGGTGGCGAAGATCCGGGCGGCCTCCCGCTGGTGCGCGCCGAGCAGGTGCACGGCGACATGCTCGGCCCGGGCGAACACGGGCCAGCTCGACGCGGCGGTCCCGAGGCAGAACGAGACGAGCGGCGGATCCAGCGAGAGCGACGTGAACGACGTGGCGGTGAAGCCGGCCCGGACGCGCTCGCCGGAGCCGTCAGGGTGGGTCGGCCCGCCGGTGCCCGGGGCGACGGTGGTGACCACGGTGACGGTGGCGGCCTGCCGGCGCAGCAGCGCCCGGAACAGGTCCCGGTCCACCGGCAGCAGGTCGGCGGCCCCCGACTGGGACCACTGCCCGGTGGTCACGGCACCGGGACCGGGTGGGCGCCGGTGGTGCGCGGCAGCACCTCGTGGACGGGCACACGAGCGGTGTGGTGAAGATCGTCCCGCTGCGTCATCGCCCTATGCTGCCGGCGGCCGTGCCCCCGGTCAATGCCCCCTGTCGAGAGCGGGACCGGCGGCGGCCGGTGTCGAGGTGGGCCCCTGTGCCGGCGGGTGACGCGCGCCCTGTTCTGAGGGATCTCCCCGGTCGCCGGCACCGTCCATGTCGGACGTGCCGGGGGTTTCGCGATTCGGCGATCCGGGCATGTTCGGGTTCGACAGGGCAGGGAAGGGAATCGAAGGGAGCACGACGATGGGTCTGATGTTCCGCAAGCGCAAGAAGTACGGCCCGATCATCCTGAACTTCACCGAGAACGGCTTCTCGTCCTGGAGCATCAAGATCGGTCGTTGGTCCTGGAACTCCCGGGCCAAGGCGCACCGGGTCGACCTGCCGGGTCCGCTGTCCTGGAAGCAGGACAAGTCCCGGGCGTGATGTCCCGAGGTCGAGCGGGGTGCCGGTGCTTCACCGGCACCCCGCTCGGCGTCTGCGCCGGGCGGCGCCGCCGGATCAGGCGGCCGGTCCGGTGTCCCGGGCGGAGATGACCACGTCGCCGCCGAGCCGGCCGTGTTCCGGGTCACGGGCCGCCTCCCCCGCGTCGAGCAGCCCGGTCAGCGCCCGGACGGCGTCGGAGGACCGGTAGGCGGTCGCGGTGAGGGCGTGACGGCGCAGTTCGGTGACCGTACGCGGGCCGGAGCGCGCCAGCTCGGCCAGGAACTCGCGGCGCAGCGGGCCGGGCTCGGGGGCACCGACGACGTCGAGCAGCCCTCCGGCCGGGTCCCGGTAGCGCCCGCCGACGGCTTCCCCGACCGCCCAGAGCGCCTCCTTGAACGCCTCCAGGCTCTTGTCCGACCCGGTCGCGAAGGCGAACAGCCGCGCGGGGGCGCCATCGGCGGGCACCACCTCCACCTCGGTCGTCAGCGGGAACCCGGCGTCGGCGAGGGCGGCGCGCGCGGTCGCGCCGGGAGCGGGGGCGAGCAGCACGTCCGCCGGCTTGCCGGCCGCCGCGGCGGTCAGCACCGCGGGGTCGGCGGCGGCGTCCACGACGGACAGCAGGGGCGCGCCGGCCGCACCCGCTGCCTTCACCGCCACCGGCAGCCGGGCCGGGCCGCCCGGCACGAGGTGCACGGCGACGCTGGCCGGCAGCTCCGCCTCCACGGCGCCGAGCCGCGCGGGCAGTTCCTCGGTGCCGTCGGCGAGCACCAGCACGGTGAGCTGGCGGCCCCGCAGCCGGTCGGCGTGTCCGGCGACCACCCGCAGCGCGGCCTCCGCGCAGCCGGCGTCGCCGCCCGCGTACGCCAGGGCGAGGGTGGCCCGGCGGGCGCGGTGCAGCGCCCCCGGCAGCCAGGTCTCCAGGTGTCGGACGAGCAGCTCGCGCAGGACGGCGTCGGTCGGCATGCTGCCGTTCTACCGCACGCCCGGTCCGGCCGGGCCGGCTCCCCCGGCCGGACCGGGCGTCGCGGAACCCCGGGTCGGGTGCGGGCGCGGCGCCTGGCTGGTCATGCCGGGACGGAGATGCCCACCCCGCCGCGGGTCTGGCCGCCGTAGCGCCGCCGCTCGGCGTCCAGGTCGAGCCGGCCGATCCGCTTGCGCGCGGCCAGGGCGGCGTCGTCGAGCCGGTCGGCGGGCACCAGCCAGACGATCTCGAACTCCAGCCCGTCCGGGTCCTGGCCGTAGAGGCTCTTGGTGGTGCCGTGGTCGGACGCGCCGACCAGGGCGCCGGCGGCGGCGAGCCGCTGCGCGGTGGCCTCCAGCTCGTCGAGGGTGTCGACCTCCCAGGCCAGGTGGTAGAGCCCGACGGTGCCGCGGCCGGCGGTGGAGCGGCCGGCGTCCGCACCGACCTCGAACAGGCCCAGGTCGTGGTCGTTGGTGGAGCCGGGCGCCTGGAGGAAGGCGGCGCCCCGGAAGCCGTCCGGGGTCATCGGGATCGGCCGGAAGCCGAGCACGTCGCGGTAGAAGGCGACGCTGCGGTCGAGGTCACTGACGTAGAGCACGGCGTGGTTGAGGCGGTGGATTCCCATGCCCCGACGCTAGCGCGATTTTGTTGAACGTTCAACTACATGCCGTATGCTGGACCTCATGACCCGCTGGCTGGATCCCGACGAGCAGCGCACCTGGCGCGCGTACCTGACCGCCTCCCGGGCGCTGATGGAGTCGCTGGACCGGGAGCTGCAACGCGACGCCGGGATGCCGCACGCCTACTACGAGATCCTGGTCCGGCTCTCCGAGGCCCCGCAGCGGCGGCTGCGGATGAGCGACCTGGCCGAGGCGAGCGGCTCCTCGCGCAGCCGGCTCTCGCACGCCGTGGCCCGGCTGGAGGCGGCCGGCTGGGTCCGCCGCGAGGACTGCCCCACCGACCGGCGGGGACAGATCGCGGTCCTGACCGACGAGGGATTCGCCACCCTCGCCGCCGCGGCGCCCGGCCACGTCGAGGGGGTACGCCGGCACCTGTTCGACGCCTTGAGCCCCGCCCAGGTGGACCAGTTGCGCCGGATCAGCGAGACACTCGCCGCGCACCTGACCAGTTCCTGACCAATCCACTCCGGTTCGGGTCTTGTACATACCGTCGTCGGATGAGCACGATGGGGCGTGCCTTCCGGCTTCGGTGAACTGACTGACCAGGCGCACCACCTGGTGTCCTCCGGCGACCTCGCCGGCGCCCAACGGCTGCTCGCCGACGCGCTGACCGACGCCGACCCACGTCCGGCCAACGCCACACCCGAGCTGGCCGAGGCCGCCAGCCTCCAGGCCCGGGTGCTGGTCGCCCTCGGCGAGCCGCACTCCGCCCGGGCCTGGGCCGCGTTCGCGTACGCGGCCACGAGCCGGTTGCACGGGCGCTGCGACCAGCGCACAGTGGCCGCCGCGGCCACCCTCGCGGCCGTGCTGCACCGGGTCGGCAGCTGGTCCCGTGCCGCCCGGCTCTACCAGGAAGTGATCATCGAGCTGACCGCGCTGGACGGTCCCGAGTCGCTACGGGTGCTCGCCGCCCACGCCGACCTGGCCACCGTGGAGTACGCGCGCGGCCAGTGCCAGACGGCCCGCGACCGGTTGCAGGACGCCTGGGAGCTGCACCGCGAGGTCTACGGCGACGGGCACCCCAGCGGCGTCAAGATGCTCGCCCGGCTCGGGGCGATGCAGCGCGACTGCGGGCAGTTCGCCGAGGCGCACGACAACCTGGCGCTCGCCAGGGAGCTGTGCCGACAACACCTGCCGGCCGACGACCCGCTGGCGGTGCAGGTGGCGGCACTGGCCCGGGCGGCGGCCAACCCGGAGCACGTCTGCGCCGACACCGCCCCCGTCGGCCGGGACGGCCCGATCGTGCCGTCCGCGCGTACCCCGCCCCCGGGCGACGGGCCGTCGACGGCGCAGCACCCCTCGCAGCCGGGCTACCGCCCGGCGGAGCCGGACCCGTACGCCGGGCCGCCCCAGCAGGTGCCGACGCCCCGACAGCCGGCGGAGGACCCGCCGCCCGGCTGGTGGCCCCCGGAGGCCCCCGCCGAGGACGAGCCGGCCGACAGCGCGGTGCCACCGGCGGTCGTCCCCCTGGCCGGCGGCGGCACCGGCGAGGCCGACGGGGTGCACCGGGTGCGCCAGCACGACGCGCCCGAGGAGCCCTACCCGCCGTCGCGGCTGCTGCCGGTGCCGGTGCACCGCGCCCCGTTCCGGCGCGACAACCGGCGGCTGCCGCTCCTCGTCGGTGGCATCGCGGTGGTGCTGCTGGGCACGGCGGCGGTGATCGCCGGAGTGGCCGGGGTGGACGGTGACGCCGACCCGGCGCCCCCGGCCGCGAGCGGGGCACCGGCCTCCACCCCGGCCGGCACGGTCACCCCGCCCGCCGCCGGCCCGACGAACGGGGCAGTGGCCTCCCCCGGCAGCCCGCCGGGCTCGGTGACGCTGCGCGACAACCGGGACAACGTGGCACTGCGCTGGACGTACCCGGCCGGCGGGGAGGGCCCGGTGGTCATCTCGGGCGGCCGGGCCGGCCAGGCGCAGACGGCCTTCGCCAACCTGCCCGCCGGCACCACCGCCTTCGTCGTCTACGGCCTGAACCGCAGCACCGACTACTGCTTCACCGTCGCGGTCGTGTGGTCGACCGACACGATCGCCCGCGCGCAGGAGGTCTGCACCCGCCGCGGCTGACAGGCCGGCACGGGTCCCGCAGGCCGGGCCGCTGTGGCCCCGGGCATCGCCGTGCCGGTCAGGGCCGCTCCGGGTCGGGCAGGGCCGGCAGCAGCAGTCGTACCCGCAGCCCCGGACCGCCGGCCCGGCCGGGGTGGGCGTCGGTCAGGTCGATGCCGCCGCCGGCCCGGCGGACCAGCTCGCGCACGATGGCCAGGCCGAGGCCGGCGCCGCCGTCGTCCCGGGCCCGGGCGTCGTCCAGCCGGGTGAACCGGCCGAAGACCCGCTCCCGGTCCCCGGCCGCGATCCCCGGCCCGTCGTCGGTCACCGTCACCAGGTGGTACGCCCCCGCGCCGGCAGCACCGCCGTCGCCCTCCCCGGGGCCGGCGGGCGGCCCGGCGGCCAGCACCACCTCGCCGCGAGCGTGCCGGACCGCGTTGTCGACCAGATTGGTCAGGATCCGCCGCAGCTCGTCGGGGTCGCCCTCGGTCCACAACGGTGCCGTCGGCGCGTCGAGGCGCACCGGCGGCGACGGGTACCGGGCCGCCACCGCCGCCAGCAGGGCCCCCAGCTCGACCGGCCCGGTGGCCCGCACCGGCGGCCCCTCGTCGAGCCTGGCCAGCAGCAGCAGATCGTCGACGAGCCGGCCGAGCCGCTCGGTGTCGGCCAGCAGGTTCGCCGACACCGCCGTCCAGTCCGTTCGGTCGGCCAGCCGCCGGGCCACCTCCAGCTCGGTACGGATGTTCGTCAGCGGGCTGCGCAGCTCGTGCGCCGCGTCGGCGACGAACGCCCGTTGCCGGTCCCGGGCGGACTCCAGCCGACCCAGCATCCCGTTGAGCGTGACCGCCAACCGGTGGATCTCGTCCTGCGACGCCGGTACGGGCAGCCGCCCGCCCCCGTCCCGCCCGGTGATCTCCTCGGCGCCCCGGCGCAGCGTTTCCACCGGACGCAGGGTCGCCCCGACCACCCGCCAGGCCACGGCGGCGAGCACCGCCACCAGCATCGGGAAGCTCACCAGCAGGATGGTCCGGACGACGTACGCGCTGTGCCGCACGTCCGCCAGCGACCGGGCCACCAGGACGGTGAGCGGGTCGGCGGAGGTTCCCGCCGGTACGGCCACCACCCGGACCGGCCCGGCCAGGCCGACCCGCTCCCCCGACACCGTCAGCCGCTGCCGCGCGCCCACGTCGATCCGTTCCGGCGACACCATCGGCACCAACCGGTCGGCGTCGATCGAGGCGGCCCGCACCCTCCCCGCGGCGTCGATCACCTGAACCCGGACCTGTCCCCCGGCCACCGGCAGCGGGTCGGGCAGCGCCTCCTCGGCGGCGAGGAGCGTGACCGCGTCGGCGGTGCGGAACGCCTCGGTGTCCACGGCGCGTTGCAGCGCCCAGCCCAGCACGGCGAGCAGGACGAGCCCACCGACGGCCAGCCCTCCTGAGACGCCGAGCACCCCGACCGCCATCAGCCGCCCGCGCAACCCGAGCCCGCCCCTGCGGGCAAGGAAGGGCTCCTTCCTATCGCCTGGGCGATAGGAAGGAGCCCTTCCTTCGTCCGTGGTCACGGGGCGAGCCGGTAGCCGGCGCCCCGGACCGTCTCCAGGCGCTCCCGGCCGATCTTGCGCCGCAGGTACCCGACGTAGACCTCGACCGCGTTGGGCGCCGTCTCGACGCTGGCGTCCCAGACGTGGTCCAGCAGCTCGGTCTTGGAGACCACCTCGCCGGGACGCCGCATCAGGTAGTCCAGCAGCGCGAACTCGCGGCTGGTCAACGCGACCTCGGCGTCGGCCCGGGTCACCCGCCGCCGGGCCGGGTCGAGCCGCAGGTCGCCGACCGCGAGCACCGTGGGGCGTTCGGGGGCGCCCCGGCGCAGCAGGGCCCGCAGCCGGGCCAGCAGCACGACGTACGAGAAGGGCTTGGTCAGGTAGTCGTCGGCCCCGCAGTCCAGCCCGTCGGCCTGGTCGTACTCGCCGTCCTTGGCCGAGAGCATGAGCACCGGGAGCCAGTGCTCCTCGGCGCGCAGCCGGCGGACCAGCTCGTAGCCGGAGAGGCCGGGCAGCATCACATCGAGGATCATCGCGTCGTAGCCGCCGTAGCGGGCCGCGTCGAGCCCGTCCGGGCCGGTCGCCGCCACGTCCACCGCGAAGCCCTCGGCCTGCAGACCCCGTTGCAGCGCGGACGCCAACCGCGACTCGTCTTCCACCACCAGCAACCGCACGGGTCAAGGGTGCCACCCGTGCGGGCGGTCGTACCGTCGTCCTCAGCGCCCTCACAGGGTCGACCGGGCAGGATGTCCGGCAGGAGGTGTCACATGTCCGCTCTCAAGAGCCGTCCCGTCCTGCGGTGGCTGGTCCCGGTGACCGCCGTCGTGACCGTCATCGGCGGCGGCGCCGCGCTCGGCACGTTCGCCGCCCAGGCCGAGCCGAGCCTGCCGCCGCGTACCGCCGCCCAGCTCCTGGTCGACCTGCAGACCTCCCGGCTGGAAGGGCTCTCCGGCACGGTCGTGCAGCGCGCCGACCTGGGCCTGCCGCCGCTGGCCGGCCTGATCGGCGGCGACGGCCTGGCCGGTCTGCTGACCGGCACGCACACGCTGCGGGTCTGGCACTCCGGGCCCGACCGGCAGCGCATCGCCCTGATGGACACGCTCGGCGAGCGGGACGTGATCCGCAACGGCCGGGACGTGTGGGTCTGGGACAGCCGCGCCAACACCGCCACCCACCGCACCCTGCCCGAGCACACCGCCGGCGCCGACGCACCGGAGCTGCCGGTCACCCCCGGGGAGGCGGCCGACCGGGCCCTGGCGGCGATCGACCCGAGCACCGAGGTGAGCGTCGGCCGCTCCGCCACGGTCGCCGGTCGGGACGCGTACGAGCTGGTGCTCGCCCCGCGCGACGCCGCCTCGCTGGTGCACCAGGTGCGCATCGCCATCGACGCGCGCGAGCACGTGCCGCTGCGCTTCGAGGTCTTCGCCGACGGCAGCGACAAGCCGGCCTTCGAGATGGCCTTCACCCAGGTGTCGTACGCCCGGCCCGACGCCGACCAGTTCGCCTTCAACCCGCCGCCCGGGGTGAAGGTGACCGAGGAGACCGCCGGGAAGCGGCCCGCCCGCGCGCCCGGGAAGCAGCCCGCCGAGCGGCCTGACGTGCGTGCCGTCGGCGAGAGCTGGGCCACGGTGGTGGTCGCGCGGCTCGACGGCGCCGGCGCGCCCGCCGACCAGGCCGGGGCCGCCCCCGGCCGCCCCGGGAGCGGTTCGGTCGCCGACCCGGCGGCGCTGCTCGGCGCGCTGCCGAAGGTCAGCGGCGACTGGGGCAGCGGCCGGCTGTTGACCGGAAAGCTGTTCAGCGCGCTGCTCACCGACGACGGCCGGTTGATCGTCGGCGCGGTGACGCCGGAGCGGCTCTACGAGGTGGCCAAGGGCTGACGAGCCGACGGTTCCGGGGGCCCGCCACGGCGGGCCCCCGCTGTCTTTGTGGGACGTCCTGTGGCGTGGCCCGGCGCGCTTGGTGGAGACGGCCGGCGCGCGGTATCTTTCTCAGTTCAGGCAATAAAAAAGAACGGCTGTCGACAGCCGTTCTTGAGGAAGATACTAACCAATTGGGAGACGGCTTGTCAAGGCATTCCGCCGATTCCGCCGAATTGCAGCCCGATGACGAGATCGGCAGCGAACAGGAATACGTCTCGATGCTCTACCGCCGGCTGGACGAACTGCGTGAGCAGGCCGCCCACCGGTTGACCGACGAGCTGCGGGCGACCGGCGGCACCCTCCAGGCCCGTTCCCAACGCGACAGCGCGGTGCGGATGTACGCCGACCAGGTCGAGCAGTTCTCCGCCGTCGAGAGCGGCCTCTGCTTCGGCCGGCTCGACACCGACGACGGCGGCCCCCACTACATCGGCCGGATCGGGATCTTCGACACCGCCGGCGACTACGACCCGCTGCTGATGGACTGGCGTGCCCCGGCGGCCCGCGCCTTCTACCTCGCCACCGCGGCCAACCCACAGGGGGTACGCCGCCGCCGGCACCTGCGGACCCGGGAACGCAAGGTGATCGCGCTCAACGACGAGGTGCTGGACCTGGCCACCGCCTCCCCCACCGCACACGAGGAGCTGACCGGCGAGGCGTCGCTGCTCGCCGCGCTCAACGCCGGCCGTACCGGCCGGATGCGCGACATCGTCGAGACCATCCAGGCCGAGCAGGACCGGATCATCCGTGCCGACCTGCCGGGCGTGCTGGTGGTGCAGGGCGGCCCCGGCACCGGCAAGACCGCGGTCGCCCTGCACCGCGCGGCGTACCTGCTCTACACCCACCGGGAGCAGCTCTCCACCCGGGGCGTGCTCATGGTCGGCCCGAACGCCACGTTCCTGCGCTACATCTCCCTGGTGCTCCCGGCGCTGGCGGAAACGGGCGTGCTGCTGCGTACCCAGGGCGACCTCTTCCCCGGCGTCAGCGCCCGCCGCGCCGAACCCGCCGCGACCGCCGCGCTCAAGGGCCAGGCGGTCATGGTCGACGTGCTGGCCGCCGCCGTCCGGGACCGGCAGTGGGTACCCGACGGGCCGCTGGAGATCGAGCTGCCGCAGCAGGAGGTGCTGCGGCTCGACCCGGAGACCGTACGGGCCGCCCGCGACCGGGCCCGCCGGGCCGACCGGCCGCACAACCTGGCGCGGGTGCTCTTCGACGTCGAGATCGTCCACGCCCTCGCGGCTCAGGTCGCCGAGCGGATCGGCGCCGACCCGCTGGGCGGGGAGAACCTGCTCGACGAAGCCGACGTGGCGGAGATCCGCCGCGAACTGCGCGAGGAGCCCGAGGTGCAGGCCGTGCTGGACCGGCTCTGGCCGGTGCTCACCCCGCAACGCCTGCTCGCCGACCTGTACGCCGACCCCGACCGGCTCGCCGCCGCCGCGCCCATGCTCACCGACGCCGAGCGGACCCTGCTGCACCGCGAGCCGGGCGGCTGGACCCCGGCCGACGTGCCGCTGCTGGACGAGGCGGCCGAGCTGCTCGGCGAGGACGAGCGGGCCGCCGCAGCCCGCCGCGACCGGCTCCGGGCCCTGCAACGGGAGTACGCCGAGGGCGTACTGGAGATCGCCCGGGGCTCCCGCTCCATCGACGTCGAGGACGAGGCGGACGGCGGTGAGATCCTCGGCGTGACCGACCTGCTCGACGCCGACCGGCTGCTGGAGCGGCAGGAGGAGGCGGACCGGCTGACCACCGCCCAGCGGGCCGCAGCCGACCGGGGCTGGGCGTTCGGGCACGTGATCGTCGACGAGGCACAGGAGCTGTCGCCCATGGCCTGGCGGCTGCTGATGCGTCGCTGCCCCAGCCGCTCGATGACCATCGTCGGCGACGTGGCGCAGACCGGGGCGCTGGCCGGCACCCCGTCCTGGGCCGACGCGCTGGAGCCGTACGTGGCGCAGCGGTGGCGGCTGGAGGAGCTGACCGTCAGCTACCGCACCCCAGCCGAGATCATGGCGGTCGCCGCCGAGGTGCTGGCCGAGATCGACCCGGCGCTACGCCCACCCCGCTCCGTACGCTCCAGCGGGGTGCCGCCGTGGGACCGCGCGGTGGCGCCGGAGCGGCTGACGGCGGAGCTGGTGTCCGCCACCACCCGGGAGGCGGCCGGCCTGGACGACGGCCGGCTCGGTGTGATCGTGCCGGCCGGGCTGGTCGACGAGTTGGGCGCCACGCTCACCGCCGCCCTGCCCGAGGCGGCCGTCGGCGAGGACCCGGAACTGGAGAGCCGGGTCGTGGTACTCACCGTCGGCCAGGCCAAGGGCCTCGAATTCGACACGGTCCTCCTCGTCGACCCCGACCGGATCGTGGCGGAGTCGCCGCGGGGCCGCAGCGACCTCTACGTCGCCCTGACCCGCGCCACCCAACGCCTGGGCATCCTGCGCCCGGCCTGACCCCACCGCCCCGCCGGCCCGCCCGTCCTGCGCCCCGGCCTGACCCCACCGGCCCGCCCGCCCGTCCGTCCTGCGCCCGGTCCGGCCCCCACCGGCCCGCCCGCCCGAGGCAGGACGAACCGGGCGGCCAGGCGCGACGGGGTCACTCGTTGGTGAAGTCGCCGACCTGGCTGGCGCTGCTGGACTGGTCGCTGGTGGAGCCGCCCGCCGGGGTGCTCAGGCCGCCGGTGGTGGCGTCGCCCGTGGTGGTCGGGGCCACCCTGCCGGGGTGCCGCTCCGGCTGCCGCGCCAACCGCCGCACGCTGGCCGGGCCGGCGGTGCCACCCGTCGTGGTGATCGCGCCCTGCCCCCGGGTGGGTCCGCCGTCCCGCAGCACCTCCGGGTCGACGGGAACGTGGGCCGGGTCGTCCGGGTCCTCGTCCTGGATGACGCGCTGCACGTCGGTGCGGGGCACGGTCACCTCGTCCAGGGCGCCCTCGCCGTACACGCCACCGGCGATCCGCTCCTCGGCCCGCCGGGCGGCGTCCTGTCGCATGTCGTCCTCACGCACGTCCATCACCTCGCAGAAGTGTCGGTCCGGTTGCGTGCCCGACGGCCGGGCCGACAAACCCGCCCCGGCGGCCAGCCGGTCCAGGCCCCGGTACCCCGCGCGGGCCACACCACACAGGCGGGCGGAACCGGGGCCAGCCGGACCGAGGCCAGCCGGACCGGGGCCAGCCGGACCGGGGCCAGCCGGACCGGAGAGCTATGGCCACCCACGCCGTATCGGCCTCCGCCCCACGCCGGGGCCGCGCCGTGGTGCCGGGTGCGGGGGCGGTGGTGGGTCGGGCGGCGGCGCTCCGGGTCGGGCGCGCCGGGTCGGGCGCGCCGGGTCGGGCGCGCCGGCCAGGTCGGGACGCGCCGCCCGGGGCGTGAACGTGCGGCTGGCCGGGCCGAGGTCGGCCGATTTTCCGGCCGCCGTGGGTGTTACTGCCTCCGTCGGCTCGGGTAGACGGGGGGTGTCCCCGCCATGAACGCGAACCGTGCCGTGGCCGACACGCGGTAGCGGGGTGAGGGAACGCAGGTACGACTCATCGCATCCTGAGGAGGACAAGATGAGCACGCAGGCTGCTTCCACCAGGCCGATGAACCGCCCGGCGCACGACGCCAACCGCGCGATGCAGGAGGCCCCCACCCGTCCCATGCCGGCGATGGGTGACGGGCACCGGGAGCAGATGCCGTCGCCGGGGACGGAGACCAAGCAGTCGTTCCTGACGACGGAGTTCTGGATCTACGCCGCCGCGGTCGCGGTCGTGGTGATCGCCGCGTTCTGGCGTGGCCCCGCCACCAACGGGCTGAACATCAACAACCCGAACCAGGCATGGTGGTACCTCACCATCCTGACCGTCGGATACCTGGGTAGCCGGGGCCTGGCCAAGGCTGGTAGCGCCCGCCGCTCCGGTGCCGAGCGCAGCATGCGTCGACGCTGACCGTCCGACACCACGACGGTGGCCTCCGGGATACGTCCCGGAGGCCACCGTTGTTCACGCTGTCGACTGAATCGTCCGGACGTCACCGCCGAGGGACCGTCGTTCGCGGCTGTCCTACTCGTCGAAACCGCCGAAGTCCTCATCGGAGTCGCCCTCGAAGGCATCCCCGATCATGTCGCCGACGATCATGCCGCCGACGGCACCCATCGCGGCACCGGCGACCACGCCGCCCATGCCGACGCCCCGGCCGTGACCGTGACCGTGCCCGTGGAAGCCGTGGCCCTGTCCACCGAAGCCGTGCGCACCGCGCAGGCTGCCGTAG
The DNA here is from genome assembly GCF_040652795.1 of Micromonospora sp. NPDC048170. Taxonomy (NCBI): domain Bacteria; kingdom Bacillati; phylum Actinomycetota; class Actinomycetes; order Micromonosporales; family Micromonosporaceae; genus Micromonospora; species Micromonospora sp. NPDC048170. The sequence continues at coordinate 23,444 of NZ_JBEZMR010000044.1, read as the reverse complement.
CGGGACGTGGTCTCCCGCAGCCAGCCGTCGACCACCTGTGCCCAGTCCGCCCGCTCGGCCTCGGCGTACGAGACCCGGTAGTGGCCGAAGGCGTCGTGCCCGGGGGTGAGGAACCCGCCGCGCTTGTCGCACTCCAGGATGACCTCGACGCCGTGCGGGCTGGTGACGAAGGTCAGCTCGACCTCGTTGATGGTGCTCGCGTACTGCGGCGAGGCGAAGAACTCGATCTCCTGGTAGAACGGCAGCGTCTGCTGCGTGCCGCGGATGTGGCCGCGCTCCAGGTCGGCGTGCTTGAACCGGAAGCCGAGCTGCTGGAACGCCTCCAGGATCCGCTCGTGCACCGGCAGCGGGTGCACGTTGACCTGGTCCAGGTCGCCCTTGTCCACCGCCCGGGCGATGGCCAGCTCGGTGCGCAGCCCCATTGTCATGCCGCGCAGCCGCTGACCGTAGACGTCGGTGATCGGGGTCTCCCACGGCACCGGGAGCTGGAACGGGATGGCGAGCTGCTGCTTCGGGGCGAGCTGGAGCGGGCCGCTGACCTGCATCCGGTGGAACTCCATGACGCCGGCGTACTCCGCGTCGTGACCCTCGATCTCGACCCGGGTGACCAGGCCGAGGACGACCTGCTCGATGTTGGCCTGCGCGTCGCCGCCGAGCAGGTTCACCTGGCCCTCGAGGGTCAGGCCGGGTCGGGTGTTCGGGTTGGTCAGGACGGTGTCGACGCTCGGCCCGCCCACGCCGAACGCGCTCAACATCTTCTTGAAGACCATCGGAACTCCCGCGCAATGTCACCGTGCTCCACCCTGGAGCCGGTCGCTGACTAGCCGGGACACTATCCGGAGGCGCTGTGAAGTGCCTGTGAGGGCACGCCGTGCCGAAAACAACACCACAGGCCGTCCGGCCTGTCCCGCCGGCCGCGCTGCCACCACCCCGGTCGACGCGGTCGCCACACGCACACGGCCCACCCAACGGTGATCAGGACACCATGGACCCTAAAAGGGCCGGATAACGTCCATGGCGCCCTGATCACCAGGGGTCGCACGTCGTGCGGGGGGGGTGGCGGGTGGCGGTTGTGTCATGGAGGGCTCGACGCTGCTGCCTGGGTCGCCGCGACCGACGTCACCGGGCTCGGCGCCACCAGAGGCGTTCGACGATGAGCTCCTCGAGATCACGGACGTTGTCGGCAACGGCCGGTGCCGAGGCGCCGGGACGTTGGAGCGCGACACGCAGGTCAGCGGCCAGGTAGCACGCCTCGCGTACCTCGCACTCCGCCCGGAGGGCGTTCAGGGACGTCTCGGTCGCGTGGGCGACGACGTCGAGAACGGCCTCCAGGTGCGGGCCGCTGAACCGGGCCAGGAAGAACCAGTCGTCGAGCGGATCGCCGAAGCGGGCCCACTCGAAATCCAGCAGCGCGGTCACGCTCCGATCCCGGGCGAGCCAGTTGCCCCAGTGACAGTCCGCGTGGACCGGGACGACTGCCCGTGCGTACGACGGAGCGCGCTCCGCTATCGCCGTCAGACCATCGAGCAGACGCCGAGGGACGATTCCGTCCCGGTCGAGGGCGGCAAGGCTCTCCACCTCGGCGAAGAGCGCGGCCTGGCTGACGAACCCACCGTGGTCGAGTTCCTCTCCCAACGTCTGCCCGGCGTCGGCCGGTGGCGTCCAACCGTGCAGTACGTGGAGCCGCTGGACCGCCTCCTCGGCCAACAGTCGCGCCGTTGCCGCGTCCACACCGGGCAGGCCCATGCCGGGAGCCGCCCCCGGCACCCGGGCGTAGCAGGCGTAGCGGACCTCGCCCGTCCCGAGTTGGTGGAGCCCGCTGCCGAGCAGGGGGGCCGTGATGCCGGAGGGCAGGTGGGGCGCGAGGGCGATCTCCCGGTTCAGCCGCGAGTGGCCGGTTGCGTCGATGATCTTCACGACGACGTTGGAGCCGACGTAGACGTGGTGGGAGCTGCTGTCGACGGTGCTCATCGGGCCGGGGTCGCGGCCCAGGGCCGCTGACGCGATCGCGCGGGCGGCATCGCCGGCCTGCGACGGGCCGATCATCAGCCGTCGCAGGCCGGCGGAGCCGATGTCGTGGAGGGGTTCATCCGAGCATCCGTTCGTGAGCGCGAATCGCGAACACTCTATCCACCTGCTGCACGACACCGATGTGTGCGCACCCCGCCCACCGGTGCACGTCCCTGGCCTCCCGGGCGATCCCGAGCAGACCCCGCTGCTGGAGGTCACCGCCGCCGGCTGATTCTCCGGAATTTCTTCCGGCGCGGATGTCGAGAACCGGAGTGCCGGCTTCTACCAACGGGTGAGAGCGCCGATGATGGCGCGTAGTCGTGAGGAGTCAGACGTGAAGTACATGTTGCTGATGCAGTTCAGCGCCGCCGGCACGGACTTCCCCCCGATCGGGACGTGGACGTCCGAGGAGATCCGGGCGCACATCGGGTTCATGGGCGAGGTCAACGCCAAGCTGGTCGCCGACGGCGAACTGGTCGACGGGCAGGGGCTCGCCGGTCCGGCCCAGGCGAAGATCGTCCGGGCGGGTGCGGGTGGTGCGCCCGTGGTCACCGAGGGTCCGTTCGCCGAGACCAAGGAGTTCCTGGCGGGCTACTGGATCGTCGACTGCGACAGCCCCGAGCGGGCCGTCGCGCTCGCCGCGCACATCTCCACCGCGCCCGGCCCCGGCGGCCGCCCGCTCAACATGCCGATCGAGGTGCACCCCGTCATGTCGGCGCCCCCACAGGAGATGTGACGACTGGACGCCGCCGAACCGCCCGTCGAGGACCTGCTGCGCGAGCTGGCGCCGCAGGTCCTCGGCGTGCTCACCCGCCGGTTCGGCGACTTCGCCACCGCCGAGGACGCCGTGCAGGAGGCGCTGCTGGCGGCAGCCACCCAGTGGCCGGTCGAGGGGCTGCCCGGCAACCCGCGCGGCTGGCTGATCCAGGTCGCGTACCGCCGGATGGTCGAACTGGTCCGCGGCGAGACGGCCCGGCGGCGGCGCGAGGACCTCGTCGCCCGCCGCGAGCCGGACGACCGGCGCAGCGCGCCGCCGCCGGACGAGGAACTGACCGCCGACCGGGACGACACCCTGACGCTGCTCTTCCTCTGCTGCCACCCGGCGCTCTCGCCGGCGTCGGCCATCGCGCTGACCCTGCGCGCGGTCGGCGGCCTCGCCACGGCCGAGATAGCCCGCGCATTCCTGGTGCCCGAGGCCACCATGGCCCAGCGGATCAGCCGCGCCAAGCAGCGCATCCGCGCATCGGGCACCCTGTTCCGGATGCCCGAGCCAGCCGACCGGGAGGCCCGGCTGGCTGCCGTGCGGCACGTACTCTATTTGATCTTCACCGAGGGGCATACCGCCAGCCTGGGCCCCGACCTGCGCCGGGTCGACCTGTCGGAGGAGGCGATCCGGCTGGCCCGCGCCCTGCGCGCCCTCCTGCCCGCCGACGCCGAGGGCGCCGGGCTGCTCGCGCTGATGCTGCTCACCGACGCCCGTGCCGCCGCACGCACCGGCCCCTCGGGTGAGCTGATCTCCCTGGCCGACCAGGACCGCAGCCGATGGGACGCCTCGGCGATCGCCGAGGGAGTCGCCCTGGTCACCTGGGCGCTGCCGCGCGGGCCGGTCGGGCCGTACCAGCTCCAGGCGGCCATCGCCGCCCTGCACGACGAGGCGCCCAGCACCGATCAGACCGACTGGCCACAGATCCTCGCCCTGTACGAGGTGCTGGAACGTGTCTCCGGCAGCCCCGTCGTCTCCCTCAACCGGGCGGTGGCGACCGCCATGGTGCACGGCCCGGCCGTCGGTCTGGCGGCACTGGATGTGCTGGACGCCGATCCCCGCCTCGCCGGGCACCACCGGCTACCCGCCGCCCGGGCACACCTGCACGAAATGGCCGGCGACCGGGAACGCGCGGTGGCCGGGTACCGGACCGCCGCCGCCCTGACCACGAGCCTGCCCGAGCAGCGGTACCTGACGATGCGCGCCGCCCGCCTCGCGGCAACTGGCGACCCTCCGCCGGCCGACGCACCCCGGCCGGCCTGACGTACCCGGCTGGCCCCGCGACCCCGAGTGCCTCGCGAACATGGATGGCCCCGCGACCCGGTTGCCCCCGCGAAGCCGGCTGCACCCCGCGAAGCCGGCTGCACCCCGCGAAGCCGGCTGGACCCGCGCCCTCAACCAGCCTCTCGGACCCCGGCTGACTTCGCACCCTGGCTCGCTTCGCGACCCGGCTGGATCTACGGCCCCATGATCAGTTGACGTTCTCCCGGTGCTGCGAGCCCTCGAAGCCCGGTTTTCCATCAACGGATCATGCAGACCGACCCGCCCCTACCAGTGGCTGAGGGCTGGTGCGGGGCTCGATGCGGTGCGCAACCGGAGGGGGCGAGGTCGGTGACCGAAGCTGGACCGGACCGGACCGGACCGAGGCCGGGCCGGGCGGGGGCGAGAGCGGCCGAGGCCGGAAGGAAGCGGGGCGAGGACAGTGGCCGGGTCCGTGGGACCCGGCCACCGGTGGTGCTTGGATCTCAGCTCGCCGTGCAGGTCACCGCAGGGGTGGCGTTGGTGCCGTTCCAGCTGGCGATGAAGCCGAAGGTGGTGCTGGCTCCGGCGTTCAACCGGCCGTTCCAGTCGGCGTTGCGGGCTGTGACGGTCGACCCGCTGCTGCTCAGGACGGTGCTCCAGGACTGGCTGACGGTCTGGCCGCCCGCGAACGTCCACCTCGTCGTCCAGCCGGTGATCGCCGACGAGCCCGCGCTCACCCTCACCTCACCCTGGAAGCCGCCCTGCCACTGGTTGACCACCGAGTACGTCGCGGTGCAGCCGCCCGGCGGCGGCGTGGTCGGCGGAGGCGTCGTGGGCGGAGGCGTGGTCGGCGGGGGCGTCGTGGGCGGGGGCGAGGTCGGCGGTGGGGTGGTCGGCGGGGTGCTGCCGAAGACCGTCGCCTCCCGCGCGGTGGCCTTGATGCCGTTCGCGCCGTTGAAGATGCGCTGGCCCCACGTGGTCAGGGTGGCCGGGTTGAAGTTGGTGACCATGTCGAGGTACTCGACGCCACCGCCGTTGCCGCTCCACGACCAGCCCAGGTAGCCGATCCCGTTGGCCTGGCTGTAGGACAGGATGGCGTCCTCGTCGGGGTTGCCGTCGGAGTGGTCGAAGCCGAACTCGCCGACCACGATCGGCAGCTTGGCGGCGCGGAACCGGCCGAGATAGTCGCTGATCTCGGCGGCGGTGTCGAAGACGCCGTACATGTGGATGGAGAAGACCGTGTTCCTCTGCGGGTCCGCCGCGAAGACCGACGCCGCGTTGTCGCGCATGGTGAACGACCAGTCCTGGCCCCAGTTCGGGGCGTCGACCATGATGGTGTGCGTGAGGCCGCCGGCGCGCAGCCGCTTGACCGCGTTGGCGGTGTCGGTCGCCCAGGTGCCGTAGCCCTGGTTGCCGTACGGCTCGTTGCCGATGTTGACGATGACGTACTTCTCCTGGCCGGTGAGGGCGCTGGAGACGCTGAGCCAGTAGTCGACCGCCTGGTCCAGGGTGGCCGCCCCGCTCTGCTCGCCGTAGCCGGTGGTGTCGTGCACCTCCAGTACGCAGATCAGCCGGTTGGCCTTGCACAGCGAGATGACGTTGGCGACGTCGGCGGTGTCGTTCTTCGCCCACCGCTGGCCGCTGGCCAGCACCACCCGCACCGTGTTCGCCCCGAGCGCCTTGATGTTGGCGAACGAGCTGGTCTGCTGCTGGTACCAGGTGTGCGCGTGGTTGACACCGCGCATGACGAACTCGCTGCCGTTGGCGTCGTAGAGCTTGCCGTCGGCGACGGAGAAGCCGGTCGCGGCCCGCGCGGGCTGACCGAACGCCAGCACGGCGACCAGCAACGCGAGCAGGGCCGCACCGGCGGCGGAGAGTCTCTTCTTCATGGCCTTCCTCAAGGGAGGACCCCCGCTGCCCAGGTGGGGGTGGGACGTCACAGGGGATGGCGGCTGTAGCCCGTCAGCCGCCGCCCGGCTCCCGGCGGCGCAGGGATCAGCGTAGGCCGGTCGGGCGGGCCACGCAATGAACCGGTTAAGCAGGGGCCTTCCGATGGTTGGCCCGTCCTGCCCCGGGTAAACGGGCATGATCCGCCCGGGTCGGAAGGAGACACCATGGTCAACGTCGGCTACACGCTGATGTGCGAGCAGTCCGGTCCCAAGCAGTTGGTCGACCACGCGGTACGGGCGGAGGCGGCCGGTTTCGACCAGCTCGTCATCTCCGACCACTACTACCCCTGGCTGGACTCCCAGGGCCACTCCCCGTACGCCTGGTCGGTGCTCGGCGCGGTCGCGCACGCCACCTCACGGGCGGAGCTGATGTCCTTCGTCACCTGCCCGATCCGCCGCTACCACCCGGCGGTCGTGGCGCAGAAGGCCAGCACCGTCGGGGTGCTCTCGGACGGCCGGTTCACCCTCGGCCTCGGCGCGGGCGAGAACCTCAACGAGCACGTGGTCGGCGGCTGGCCGCACGTGCAGCAGCGGCACGAGATGTTCGAGGAGGCCCTCCAGATCATCCGGCCGCTGCTCAACGGGGAGACGCTGACCTTCTCGGGCAACCACTACGACGTGCCCGACGCCCACGTCTGGGACCGGCCTTCCCAGCCGGTGCCGATGGCCGTCGCCGCCTCCGGCCGCCAGTCGGTCACCCTCGCCGCCGAATACGGCAACGGCCTCGTCGCCACCGAACCGGACCCGCACATCATCGACATGTACGACGAGGCCGGCGGCGCCGGGCAGCCCCGCTACGGTCAGGTGGCCATCTGCTACGGCCCCGACGAGGCGGAATGCCGCAGGATCGCGCACGACCAGTTCCGCTGGTTCGGGCTGGGCTGGAAGGTCAACGCGGACCTGCCCGGGCCGGAGTCGCTCGCCGCCGCCACCCGGTTCGTCCGCGAGGAGGACGTGGCCGAGGGGATCTCCTGCGGGCCCGACGTGGACCGGCACGTCGAGGCGTTCAAGAAGTTCGTCGACGCCGGCTTCACCCACGTGGCGATCGTGCAGGTGGGCGGCGGGACGCAGCCGATGTTCCTGGACTGGGCGCAGGAGCAGCTCCTGCCGAGGTTGCGCGAGCTGTGAGGACGACACCGCCCCGGCGACTCCGGGTGACCCCGCCGGGCCGGTTCGGTCCGGCGGAGCTGCGCGTCGCGCTGGCCGCCCCGAAACCGGCCGCCGGGCTGAGCAGCGAGTGGCGGCTGGTCGACGGGCTCCGTACGCACAGCCGCCGCGCACAACGTCGCCACCACCGAGCCGGCGCCGATCGCCAACGCGATCCGCGCCCTCCTCGCCCCCTCGCTGACGAACAGGTGATCACATGCGTATCGGCAACACGGAGATCCGGCCGGCCGGCGGCGGCCTGGGCTGCCTGCTGATGATCCTCTTCTCGATCGTCGCCTCAATCGTCCTGACCGTCCTGCTCAACCTGCTCCTGTAACCCAGGCCCGCGTCAGCGGCGCAGGCCGAGGGCGGTCAGCGCCTCACGGGTCGCCTGGCGGACCGGGTCCACGACGGCGCGGCGCACCCAGCGGGCAGCCGGCGACACCGTCGCCCGCCACGCCCCGGCGACCGCCCGCCCCACCGGACGGACCGCGTGCCGCCACAGCCAGCCCGCCCCGAGCACGAACGGCCGCAGGGTGAGCGCGTAGCACCACCACAGCAGGCGGCCGGCCGCCCACCACGCCCACGCCAGCGCGTCCAGCAGCACCCGTACCGCCGCTGCCAGCCACCGGCCGACCACCGCGAGCCCGGCCACCAGCAAGCGCCCGAGCGGGGCGAGGAACCGGGCCAACCAGCGCAGCGGCAGCCAGACCAGGTGGTACGCCAGCCAGGCCAGCGGCACCCACAGCACCGTCCGGGTCAGCCAGGCCAGCCCGCGACACAGCCACACCAGCGGCACCCAGAGCAGCGTCCGGACCAGCCAGGCGAGCCCCCGGCCCAGCCACAGCAGGGGCACCCACAGCAGGTTCCGCAGCAGCCAGCCCAGCGGGCGCAGCAGCCAGCGGGCGAGGAACCTGCCGGTCGGCGCGAGCAGCCAGCGGTGCAGCCATCGACTGACAGCGGCGACCAGCTCCCAGGCCAGCCGCAGCGGCACCACCACGACCAGCGCGATCCCCCGGGCGACGGCGACGAGCAGCGGGGCGGGTGCGGTGGTCTGCGGTGCCGGTGGCGACGAGTCGATCACCGGCTCACGGTAGTCGGCACCGCCAACCGAGCGCCCTACCCGTTCCACCCGGTCGTCTCCCCGCGCCCACCGCGCCGGCAGCCGACAGCCGTGGGCGGAGTCAGGCGGGGTCGAGGTCCAGGTCCGCGACGACCGGGTAGTGGTCGGAGGCGTACTCGGTGTCGCCGCCCCGCAACACCTGGCAGTCCCGCACCCGCTCGGCGAGCGCGGCCGTGCCGAACAGGTAGTCCAGCCGCATCCCCGAGAACTCGGCCCCGCCGCCGTGCCGGGTGGGCGCGGTCAGCCCGGCGTCCGCCGTGCCGTCGTGCGGCCGGTTGGCCGCCGCATACAGGTCGACCAGGCCGGCGTCGAGCAGCCGGGCCACCGCCCGGGTCTCCGCCGTCCGCCCGTCCCGGCGCAGGTGACGGCGGCGGTACGCGGCCGGGAGCCGGGCGATCCGCTCGGTGTGCCCGGCCAGCGGGTCGAGGGTGTTGAGGTCCCCGGCCAGCAGCCCCAACTCCCCCGGCGCGCGGCGCAGCGCGGCGGCGGCCCAGCCCGCCTCGACGCGCCGCCGCAGCCCCGAGTACGGGTCGAGATGCACGCTCAGCACGGTCAGCGGGCCGGCGGTGGTGGCCACGGTGACGCGCTGCGCGGCATGGTGGAACGGCCGGCGTACCCGGGTCGCGGCGAGGGCACGCAGCGGCGGCCGGAGCAGCACCGCCACCGGCTGGCCGAAGCAGGACCGGGCCAGGTGGGGGCGCATCCCCACCCGGCCCGCGAAGTCGGCGAGCACGTCGCCTGCGTCGAAGTCCCGCAGCTCCTGCAACGCCAGCACGTCCGGCCGTTCGTCGGCGACGAGCCGGACCAGCAGGTCGCGGCGGTCGGCGCCGCCGGAGTCCCGTCCTCCGGTCCGGATGTTCCAGGTCATCGCCCGCAGCATCGGTGGCGTCAGTCCGCCCGACCGGCCTTGGTCAGCTCGTCGTCGAGGGTGTGCACGTCCTCGGACTCGATGCTCGGCCGGTTGCCCTCGCGCACGTCCTCGTTGGGGCGGATCACCCAGTAGAGCAGCCCGATCCATGCGGTGGTGAGGAGGATCGCGCCCATGAAGTCGGTGGGGTGGTGCATCCCCCGGTACATCCGGCTGATCGCCACGCCGGCCGGCATCACCACCGCCAGCGCCACGAAGAGCCACCGCCACCACCGGTCGGTACGCGGGAAGACGATGACCGCGATCGCCACCCAGACGCAGAGCGTGGCGGCGATGTGGCCGGACGGGAAGGAGGAGGTCGGCATCGGTCCGTCGAGGTTGCCCACCGGCGGACGCGGCCGGTCGACCGCGGCGGCGGAGGCGAGGAAGAGGCTCAGCTCCCCGAACATGGTCAACGCCACGAACAGCACCGGCCGCCAGCGCCGCCACACGGCGAGCACGATCGGGCAGAAGACCAGCGAGATGAGCAGGATGGCGTGGGTGTCGCCGACCTTGCTCCACCAGTGGCTGAAGTCGTCCCGGCCGGGCGTGCGGTGCTCGGCGAACCACCTCGGCACGTCGGTGTCCAGGGCCGCGAGGAAGGTGCCGCCGGCGTGGTAGCTGACGAACATGCCGAAGCCGTAGAGCGCGCCGAGGATCAGCACCCAGCCGACGATCAGCTCGAACACGGCGGCCCGGGGGTGCGGCAGCAGGTGCGCCTCGTCGGGGGCGGGGGCCACGTCGTGCGCGGCCTCCGGCTCCAACCCCTCGGTCAGCGCCGGGACCCTACGCCCACGCTCCAGCCGCCAGAGCCGGAAGGCGTACGCGGTGACGCCCAGCCAGGCGGCGCCGAGCAGCCAGGCCCCGAGCACGTCCGAGACGAAGTGCACGCCCAGCGCGATGCGGGTCAGGCCGATGAGGAACACGACGGCGGCGACCAGGCCGATGGCGGGCTTGCGCCAGCGGCGCGACATGGCCGGCAGGAAGACCAGCAGCAGCGCCCCGTACGCGACCATCGAGCCGAGCGCGTGCCCGCTCGGGAAGCTGTCCCCGGCGTAGGCGCCGATGGGCACCTCCACCTCGGGGCGCAGCCGGCCGACCAGCGTCTTGAGCGCCGGGTCGAGGACGAGCGCGCCGACACCGGTGACGATCAGGAAGACCGCGAGCCGGCCCTGCCGGCGGATCAGCAGGCCGAGCACGGCGACCGACACCAGCCAGACGATGACCGCCCGCCCACCGAGGTCGGTGAGCGCGTTGAGCACGGTCACCAGCGGCCCGTGCGGGGCGACCAGGTCGTTGAGCCAGGCGGCCACGCCGTGGTCGACGTCGTGGAGCGGGGACCACCGGGTCCGGACCAGCACGAGGAGCACCCCGAAACCGACCCCGGCGCCGAGCACGAGCGCCAGGCCGGCGAGCGTACGCTCGGTGAAGTGACCCAAGGGTCGTCGCAACGCCTCTTTGACCGCGCCCACGGCAGCCTCCCTCTCGCTTCTGGCGTGCCGCTTTACCCGATCCGCGCTCCGCGTACACCGAGGGTGTCCGATGTGGGGGCTACAGCGAGGTCATCTCGCCGGTGTCGTGGACTTCCTCGCGTTCGGCCTCGGGCTCCCAGAGGTCGGGCTGGGCAGGCTCCCGCACCCCGATGCGCAGCGCCTCCAACTGGGCGGCGAAGGACAGGCCGCCGAAGAGCGCCATGCCGGTCAGGTTGGCCCAGAGCAGCAGCGCCATCATCCCGGTCAACGCCCCGTACGTCTGGCCGAACCCGCCGCTGAACCGCACGTAGGCGGCGAGCAGAAGGCTGGCCAGCCACCACAGCACGGTGGCGATGCCGGCACCGAAGAAGAGCCAGGACAGGCCGGGCTGCTTGCGGCGGGGGGCGTGCCGGAAGATCACCGCGACGGCGAGGACGGTCAGGCCCAGGCTGAGCGGCCAGCGCACCACGTCCCAGACGCGGTTGGCGAGCTCGCCCCAGGCGTAGTGCCGCTGCACCGAGTCGCCCATCGGGCCACCGCCGACGAGGATCAGGAACCCGGTGAGCGCCGGTACGCCGGCGATCAGGGCGAGGACGGTGGCGCGGACGTACTTCCACAGGGCGGGCCGGTCCCGTTCCACGCCGTAGATCCGGTTGGCGCCGCGCTCGATCTGGGCCATGGTGCTGGTCAGCGCCACCAGGCCGGTGAGCAGGCCGAGACCGAGGGCCAACTCCCCGGCGCGTTCGGTGCGGTCGCCCTCGCCGAGCAGCTCGGCGACCATCGGCTCGCTCGCCCCGGGGGTGAGCGCGAGCACCGTGTCGGCGACGACCTGGCCGCCCTCCTCCACGCCGAGTTCGCTGATCAGGCCGGTCAGCGCGATCAGGAACGGCACCACGGCGAGGCAGAGTTGCAGCGCGAAGGCGCGGGAGTGGCTGAACCCGTCGCCGTAGCGGAACCGGATGAACGCGTCCCGCAGCAGGTGCCAGCCGCCCTGCCGGCGCAGTGTGTGCCAGGCGTCGTCGACGTTGAGTTCCTCGTCGGACATCAGCCGGGTCTCCGGCACGATGCGGGTGCTACTCACGGCCCGCTTCTTCGACGAGCTGCTCACCGCGCTCGGCAGCCGCTTGCACGTCCTCGGCCAGGTCGGGATCCTGCTCCGGCTGCGGCACGCAGAGCCACAGGGCCCGCCGCCGGATCTCGGCCCTGAGGGTCCGGCCCGGCTCGATGAGGTCGCCGTCGAGTTCCCGGGGCTGGGCCCGGTTGCTGGTGATCTCCACCCGTCGGGCCCGGAAGACCTCCATCCGGGGCACGTGGTCCTGCCGGCGTACGACCGCCCAGCCGAGCGCGAGCCAGTGCCGCAGCGTACGCGGGGTGAGCACCGCGACGTCGAGGTAGCCGTCGTCCGGTTCGGCGTCGGTGAGCAGACGCACCCCGCCCTGGAGGCGGCCGACGTTGGCGACGAGGACGGAACGGGCCCGACGGCGGATCGGCTGCTGGTCGTCGATGCGGATGGAGACCTTCATCGGCCGGTCGCGCAGGTGCCGGGCAGCTCCCACCACGTACGCCGGCCAGCCGATCCGCTTCTTGGTGGCCTCCGAGGTGTCGGCGAGCATCTGGGCGTCGAAGCCCATGCCGGCCATCACCGTGAAGTAGTGGTCCTCGACCGCGCCGACGTCGAGCAGCCGGCGGCCACGCTCGACGGCGACCTCCAGCCCGGCGGCCAGGTCGTTCGACAGGCCCAGGTTGGCCGCGAGCAGGTTGCCGGTGCCCTGGGGCAGCACGGCGAGCGCCACGTCGGTGCCGACCAGGCCCCGGACGCAGGCCATCACGGTGCCGTCGCCGCCACAGGCGAAGACGACGTCCACGCCGGCCTCGACCGCCTTCTCCGTCTGGCCGCGGCCCGGGTCCTCGACCGTGGTCTCGAACCACAGCGGCTCGGGCCAGCCGGCCGCGCCGAGGGCGTCGTGGACCGTACGACGCAGCTCGTCGAGGTCGGCCACCTTCACCGGGTTGACCACCACGGCGGAGCGCAGACCGCCGTGGCGCCCCGCGCGTCGCTTGTCCTGTCGAGCGTCCACGGCGCCAGTGTGCAGCAGATCCGGCAGGGCAGCGACCCGGCGGCCGGTGACATAACGCGCACCAGCTCCGGGTTTATCCGCCGGCTCCCCCGCTGCGCGCTTCCCCGGAGGCGCTAGTAGTAGTTGTCGATCGGCTGGCGCGCCTCGTCGAACAGCGCCGGCCCCTCGTACCGCACCGGGGGCAGCGGCGAGGTGGCCGGCTTGACCTCCCCGAGCTGCTCGCTGGACAGGGCGTACACCACCCGGCCGAGGCCGGACTGGTCGATCGCGGTCGCGCACATCGGGCAGGGCTGGCAACTGGTGAACATGGTGGTGCCGGCGGCCACGTCGGTGGCGAGTTCCCGAGCCGCCCAGCGGGCCAGCTTCAGTTCCGGATGCGCGGTGATGTCCGAGTCGGAGAGCACGGTGTTGTGGTCCTCGATCAGGACGGCGCCGTCCGCACCGACCAGCAACGAGGCGAAGGGCCGTTCGCCGGACGCCCCGGCCTGGCTGGCGAGTTCCACGGCACGACGGAGAAACTTCTCGTCGTCGGAAGTCATCTGTCCTCCTGAAATTTGTGGTACGCGGGCACCCGGGCGGTCCAGTTCGTCGGCGGTGGCCTCCGGCCGCCCGGCGTCGCGCATGGCATGAACGTACTCACCGGTCGGCGCGCCACGCCGCCGCACCGTGAGACGCGACCGGCCGACGCCGCGATCCCGCCCCACCGTGCTGTCGCCGGGACTAGCCTCGACAGGAGGGCCGGGCGCGACGCCTGCGGAGGTGATTCGGATGGCCGTAGCCACCGACGCGGCGGTGCTGGTCGGGCTCGGCGCGGAACGCAACCTGCCGGTGGTCAGGCTGGCCGCGCTGGAGGCTGCCGCGCACGGCCGTTCGCTGCGCCTGCTGCACGCGTTCAACTGGACGGCCGCGCTGGAGGCTCCGTCGATCGCGGGGCCGCGCGCCGACGCCGAGGAGTTGATCGCCCGGGCAGCGGAGATCGCCAACGAGGTCGAGCCGGGGCTGCCGGTCAGCGGCGAGATCGTCGAGGGCGCCCCCGTGGCCACCCTGCTCCGCCATTCGGAGTCCGCGTTCCTGCTCGCCGTCGGGGACGGCGGCATGGCGACCTGCGGCGACTGCGTACCGGCCGAGGCGCCGGCGGTGCAGGTCGCCGCCCGGGCCGGTTGCCCGGTGCTGGTGGTCCGCCGGGAGCCGCCGCCGCAGGGTCCGGTGCTGGTCGGCGTGGACGGTTCCGACAGCTCGCAGGCCGCGCTGGAGTGGGCGTTCGACTGCGCGGCCCGGCGGGCGGCGCGGCTGCTCGCGGTCCGCGTCGTCGAGCCGGAGGAGGGCGCCGGGGATCCCGGGCTGCTCGTGGGGTTGGTGGGGCGGTCCTCGCGCCGGTTCCCGTCGGTGGCCACGGAGTGCCACACGATCCACGGCGATCCCGGCGCCGTTCTGGTGGAGCAGTCCCGCTCCGCGCAGTTGGCGCTGGTCGCCGCCCGGGGCGACGAGCCGTGGCGGGGCATGCTCGGCGCGGTGAGCCAGGCGCTGCTCTACCACTCTCCCGCGCCGCTGATCGTGGTACGCGGGCTGAGGGAGGTGCCGACGGACGGGCGCAATGCCAGCATCGCGCGGGACCAACGGCCCTGATCCACACCGGTGGCGACCGGGAAACTGAGACCGGCCCGGACGAATCCGCGCTTCGAGGATGCAGGATTCCCCTATCCGCGAGAGGCTCATGCAGTATGGACACCGCTCTCGACCTGCACAGCCCCCTGACCGAAGACGAGCTGCGGCGGCTGGACGCCTACTGGCGGGCGGCGAACTACCTGACCGTCGGGCAGATCTACCTGCTGGACAATCCGCTGCTGCGCGAACCGCTGACACCCGAGCACGTCAAGCCGCGCCTGCTCGGGCACTGGGGCACCAGTCCCGGCCTGAACCTGCTCTACGCCCACCTCAACCGGGTCATCGTCGCCCGTGACCTGTCGGCCATGTTCGTCACCGGCCCCGGCCACGGCGGCCCGGCGATCGTCGCCAACACCTGGCTGGAGGGCACCTGGAGCGAGCTCTACCACCACATCGGCCGCGACGAGGCCGGCATGGCCCGGCTGTTCCGCCAGTTCTCCTTCCCGGGCGGCATCCCCAGCCACGTGGCGGCGGAGGTGCCGGGTTCGATCCACGAGGGCGGCGAGCTGGGGTACGCGCTCAGCCACGCCTACGGCGCGGCGTTCGACAACCCCGACCTGCTGGTGGCCTGCGTCATCGGCGACGGGGAGGCGGAGACCGGCCCGTTGGCCGGCAGCTGGCTCTCCGACGTCTTCCTCAACCCGGCCCGTGACGGCGCGGTGCTGCCCATCCTGCACCTCAACGGCTACAAGATCGCCAACCCGACGGTGCTGGACCGGATCGGTGAGGACGACCTCCTCGCCATGATGCGCGGCTTCGGCTACCAGCCGTACGTGGTCGCCGGCGACGATCCGGCGACGGTGCACCAGGCCCTCGCCGGCACCCTGGACCGGGTGCTGGACGAGATCGCGGCCATTCAGCGGCGGGCCCGCTCGGGTGGTGCCGTCGAGCGCCCCCGCTGGCCGATGATCGTCCTGCGTACGCCGAAGGGCTGGACCGGGCCGCGGGACGTCGACGGAAAGCAGGTCGAGGGCACCTACCGCGCGCACCAGGTGCCGCTGTCCGAGGTACGCAAGAACCCGGAGCACCTCGCCGAGCTGGAGCGCTGGATGCGCGGCTACCGGCCGGAGGAGCTCTTCGACGCCACCGGCGCACCCGTCGCCGAGCTGGCGGCGCTGCCGCCGAGGGGCGAGCGGCGGATGAGCGCCAACCCGGTCACCAACGGCGGGCTGGTGCTGCGCGACCTGGCGCTGCCGGACTTCCGCGACTACGCCGTCGACGTGCAGCGGCCCGGCGAGACCGTGGCCGGCGCGACCGGCGCCCTCGGCCCGTGGGTACGCGACGTGATCGCCGCCAACCCGCAGACGTTCCGCCTCTTCGGCCCGGACGAGGTCACCTCGAACCGGCTCGGCGCGGCGTTCGAGGTCACCGACCGGGCCTGGATGGCCGGCACCGTGCCCGGCGACGAACACCTCTCCCCCGACGGGCGGGTGATGGAGGTCCTCTCCGAGCATCTCTGCCAGGGCTGGCTGGAGGGCTACCTGCTGACCGGCCGGCACGGCATCTTCACCAGCTACGAGGCGTTCATCCACATCGTCGACTCGATGGTCAACCAGCACGCCAAGTGGCTGAAGGTGACCCGGGGCATCCCGTGGCGCAAGCCGGTGGCCTCGCTGAACTACCTGCTCTCCAGCCACGTGTGGCGGCAGGACCACAACGGCTTCTCCCACCAGGATCCGGGCTTCATCGACCACGTGATGAACAAGAAGGCGGAGGTGGTGCGGGTCTACCTGCCGCCGGACGCCAACACGCTGCTCTCCACCATGGACCACTGCCTGCGCAGCCGGCACTACGTCAACGTGGTGGTGGCCGGCAAGCAGCCCGCCCCGAACTGGCTGTCGATGGAGGACGCCGTGCAGCACTGCCGGCGCGGCCTCGGGATCTGGGGCTGGGCCAGCACCGACGCCGGCAGCGAACCGGACGTGGTGCTCGCCTGTGCCGGCGACGTGCCGACGCTGGAGACGCTGGCCGCCGCGGACCTGCTGCGCCGGCACCTGCCGGAGTTGAAGGTGCGGGTGGTCAACGTGGTCGACCTGATGCGCCTGCAACCGCCGACGGAGCATCCGCACGGGCTGTCGGACAAGGAGTTCGACACGATCTTCACGCGGGACAAGCCGCTCATCTTCGCGTACCACGGCTATCCGTGGCTGATCCACCGGCTCACCTACCGCCGGGCCAACCACGAGAACCTGCACGTACGCGGTTACAAGGAGGAGGGCACCACCACCACGCCGTTCGACATGGTGATGCTCAACGACCTGGACCGCTTCCACCTGGTCATGGACGTGATCGACCGGGTGCCGGGGCTGGCCGCCCGGGCCGCCCACCTGCGTCAGGAGATGGTCGACGCGCGCCAGTCCTGCCGCGACCACACCCGCCGCCACGGCGAGGACGACCCGCGGGTCGCGGAGTGGCGTTGGGTCCACGAGACGGACCCTGGACTGCGAGGTGACCAGTGAGCGCGAGGAGTGAGCTTGCGAGCCCCGCAGTCGCGAACGAAAGGCCAGCACCGTGAGCGCGAGGAGTGAGCTTGCGAGCCCCGCAGTCGCGAACAAGAGGCAAGCACCGTGAGCGCGAGGAGTGACCTCGCCCTTCCCGCAGCCGCGATCGAGAGGTGGAAGCGATGAGCAGCAACGAGATCCTGGTCGGCTACGACGGCTCCACCGACGCCTCCGCCGCGCTGGAGTGGGCGCTGGGGGAGGCCGGCCGCAGCGGGCGGCCGGTGCGGCTGGCGTACGTCTTCGAGTGGCTCACCGTGGCCGGCTGGATCGGTCCCGGCGTCGCTCCCGGCATCTGGCCGGACGAGACGGCCCGCCGGCAGGTCGAGGAACTGGTGCACAAGGCGGCGGCGGACGCGGGCGCCGCGCACCCGGAGCTGACCGTGACCGGGGAGGTGTTCGACGGGCCGCCCACGCTGGTGCTCCAGGAGCGCTCGGCGCAGGCCGACCTGCTGGTGCTGGGCACCCGGGGGCACGGCGGCTTCGGCGGGCTGCTCGTCGGCTCGACCGCGGTCGCGGTCACCTCCCATGCGCACTGCCCGGTCGTGGTCGTCCGTGGCGAGGCCGCCGCCGGCGGGCGCACCGGGCACGTGGTGGTCGGCGTGGACGGATCCGAGTGTTCGCTGCTGGCGCTGGGCTTCGCGTTCGAGCAGGCCGCGGCCCGGCGGGTGCCCCTGCACGTGGTGCGGGCCTGGCACCCGCCCACCGGCCAGCGCCCGCCGTCGGGCCCCGATGCGCGGGAGGCCACGGCGGCCGACCGGGCCGAACTGGACGAGCTGCTGGTCCGGTGGGATGCGACGTTCCCCGACGTGCCGGTCACCGTGCGGGTGGAGGAGGGCAGTGCCTCGTCCCTGCTGGTCGACGCCAGCCGCGACGCGTGTCTGGTGGTGGTCGGCACCCGGGGCCGGGGCGGCCTGAAGGGGATGCTGCTCGGCTCGGTCAGCCAGCAGCTCATCCAGCACGCACACTGCCCGGTGGCGGTCGTCCGGGAACGGTGAGATGTGAGGAAGGGCCCCTTGCTGTCGCATTCTGAGGTGCAGGGGGACCTTCCTTCACCTACCGGCCGTCGGCCGGCTCGGCCGGGCTGAGGGAGAAGTAGTCCTCTTCCTCCTGGGTGAGGTGCAGCCGCAGCACCGCCTCCAGGCCGTAGAGGGCGGCCAGCAGGTCGGTGAGCTGGTCGCGGCGCAGGGGCCCGTCGCCGGCCTGCGCGAGGTGCGCGCCGACCCGGTCCACCAGCCGCCGGATCTCGACGTGGGCGCGGCTCATCGTCGAGGTCGCCTCGGCGCTGCCCAGCGGGTCGGCCAGCGCCGGATAGAGCTGACGTTCCTCGGCCTCCTCGTGCGGCAGCACCTCCCCGGTCAGCCGGCGGTACGTCTCGCGCAGCGCCGGCAGGCACTCCGGCGCGTCCGGCCTGGTGGCGAGCAGGTCGGCCGTGTCCCGCAGTGCGGCGAGCGCATCGCGGATCCCGCCGTGTTCGCCCGCGTACCGGTCGAGCAGCTCACGGGTGCGTGGCGGCACCTCGCGGCCACGCAGCCCACCCCCGAGGGCGCGCAGCGCGTTGAGGATCACCAGCACGTCGATGCCCTCCTGGAGGAACGCCCCGGCGACCGGGGGCAGCCGGCCGGCGGCGGCAACCAGCATCGCCAGCACCGCGAGGCCCATCCCGACGGTGGCGCTCTGCACCGCGATCCGGCGGGCGTACCGGGCGATCTCCACGGCGTCGGCGAGCCGGTCCAGCCGGTCGACGGTGAGCACCGCGTCGGCGACGTCGGCCGAGGCGGTCGCCCCGGTGGCGCCCATGGCCACACCGACGTGTGCCTCGGCCAGCGCCGGAGCGTCGTTCACCCCGTCGCCGACCATCACGGTGACCGCCCGGTGCGCCTCCTCGCGTACGCGGGTCGCCTTCTCCGCCGGCGAGCACCGGGCCACCACGTCGTCCACGCCCACCGTCCGGGCGACCTGCGCGGCGGTGTCGGGCCGGTCCCCGGTGACCATCACGATGCGCCGCAGCCCCGCCTCGCGCAGCCGGCGTACGGTGCGGCGGGCGTCGGGGCGTACCGGGTCCTCCAGCAGGATCGCGCCGAGCGGGCCCCGGTCGCCGCTGACCCAGACCACCGAGCGACCGGCCAACTCGGCCCGGGACCGGGCCCGCGCCGCCCACTCGGGCAGGTCGCCGTCGAGCTGCCCGACCCGGACCTGCCGCCCGTCGACCGTCCCGCGTACGCCCCGCCCCGGTTCCTCGGTCACCCCCGCCGGCTCGGTCAGCGGCAGGCCCCGCTCGCGCGCCTGCGCCACCAACGCGCGGGCCAGCACGTGCGGGGAGAGCTGCTCGACCGAGGCGGCGAGGCGCAGCACGTCGTCGCGGTCTCCGTCGGGGGCGGCCACGACCTCGGCGGCCCGGGGACGGCCGGCGGTCAGCGTGCCGGTCTTGTCGACCAGCAGGGTGCGGGCGCGGCCGAGCAGCTCCAGCGAGCCGCCGTCGCGGACCAGCACCCCGCGCCGGGCCGTCCGGGACAGCCCGGACACGATCGCGATCGGGGTGGCCAGCAGCAGCGGGCACGGGGTGGCCACCACCAGCACGGCCACCGCCCGGACGAAGTCGCCGGAGAGCAGCCAGCCCAGCCCCGCCAGGATCAGGGTGAACGGCACGAACGCGGCGGCGTACCGGTCGGCGAGGCGCACCATCGGCGCCTTGTGGGCGGTCGCCTCCTCGGCCAGCCGGACGATCCCCGCGTACGTGCTTCCCGCCGCGTTCCTCGTCGCGCGCATCCCGAAGCCGGCGCCGGCGTTGACCACGCCGCTGGCGACCTGTTCCCCGGCCCCGCGCCGCACCAGCCGGGACTCGCCGGTCACCACCGACTCGTCGAGGGTCACCGGTTCGTCGACCTGCCCGTCGACCGGCACCACGTCGCCCGGGCCGACCAGCAGCCGGTCCCCCGCCGCCACCCGGTCCAGCGGCACCACCTCGATGTCGCCGCCCGGTCCGCGCCGCCGGGCGGTGCGGGGAGCACGGGCGAGCAGCTCGCGCAGGTCGCGGGTCGCCCGCCCCTGGGCGTACGCCTCCAGCGCCCGCCCGGTGGCCAACATCACCGCGATCACCGCTCCGGCCAGGTACTCCCGCACGACCAGCGCGCCGACCAGGGCCAGTACGGCGATGACGTCCACCCCGAACTGCCGCCGCCACAGCTGCCGCAGCGTCGACCAGGCGGCCGGCGCCAGGGCGGCCACGGTGGCGGACGCCCACACCAGGTCGGCCGCGTTCCGGTGGCCGGTGAGCCGCAGTGCCGCCCCGGCCAGCACCAGCACCGTCACCGCGGCCAGCGGCGCCCACAGCAGCAGGCGCGACCGGTCCCGCCGTACCGGCTGCTCCGGCACGCACTCCTGCGGCTGCGATCCCACCTGCGGATCGTCTCAGCGCCCACCGTGCCCCCGAGGGCATCCGGGCGAACCGGCGGGGCGAACCGCCCGGCCGCGTCGGGACCTGCGTACCGTACGTCGGCACGGGGGATGGAGCAGGATGGAGCGGCAACCCCGCCCGGGGCACCGCAGGGCTGGGGCACGATGGGGAGAAACGGAAAGGTCGTGACGATGAGCCACGAGACGCCGGCGACGGGCCGTCCGCTGACCACCGCACTCGCGGAGGCCGCCGCGACGGCCGGGCACGCCCCGTCGGTGCACAACAGCCAACCGTGGCGGTGGCGGGTGCTGCCGGACGCCCTGGAGCTGCGGGTGGTCCGCGATCCCCGGTTGACGGCGACCGACCCGGAGGGCCGGCTGGTGGCGTACAGCTGCGGGGCCGCGCTGCACCACGCACGGGTCGCGCTGACCGCGGAGGGCTGGACGGCCGCGGTGCAGCGGATGCCCGACCCGAACGAGGCGGACCTGCTGGCCCGGCTGACCGGGCTGGTCCGTACGGGGGCCGACCCGGAGGCCATGCGCCTGGTGCAGTGCATGCAGGTGCGGCACACCGACCGGCGCCCCGTCAGCGACGAACCGGTGCCGGCGGCCACCCTCTCCGAGATCGCCGCGGCGGTCGCCGCCGAGGGCTGCCAGCTCCAGTTCCTCGACCGCGACAACGTCCTGGAGCTGGCCGCCGTCGCCAGCCGCGCCGCGTCGGTCGAGTCGGAGGACTCGCAGCTGCGCGAGGAGTTGGAGTACTGGACCAGCCGGAGCGGCACCGGCACCGGCCTGCCGCCGGAGGTGCTGCCCGCCGAGCCACCGCGGACCACCGTGCCGGCCCGTGACTTCGGCCGCCCCGGCACCCTGCCCGTCGGCCCCGGGCACGACCGGGCCGCCGTGTACGGGGTGCTCTACGGCACCGAGGACGAGCCGGACAGCTGGCTGCGCGCCGGTGAGGCGCTCTCGGCCGCCTGGCTGACCGCGACCCGGCTCGGGGTCTCCGTGGTGCCGCTGAGCGGGGTGGTGGAGGTGGCAGGCACCCGGCAGACGCTGCGCGGGCTGCTGGCCGGCCTCGGCTACCCGTACCTCGCGATCCGGCTGGGGCTCGCGGACCCGGCGCACGCCGGCCCGCCGCACACCCCGCGCCTCGACGTCGCGCAGGTGGTCGACACCTCGGCGGCACGCTCGACCGGCGCGTAGCGGCCCTGGGTCACGGCCACCGGGCGGATACCATCGCCCGGTGGCCGCCAGCACACCGAACCCCCGCCCCGAATCCCACGTGACCCCGTCGCTGGGGCTCAGCCCGCTGTCCCGGGTACGACTCGACGAGCTGCTCCAGGAGATGCTGGACCGGGTCGGCGAGGTGGTGACCAGCCGGGAGCGGCTGCGTGCCCTGCTCGACGCGGTGGTCGGCATCGGCACCGACCTGGACCTGCGCAGCACCCTGCAACGGATCGTGGAGGCGGCCTGCGAGCTGGTCGGCGCCCGCTACGGCGCGCTCGGCGTGATCGGCCACGACCGCCTGCTGCACGACTTCATCACCCACGGCATCGACGCGGAACTGCACGCCAGGATCGGTGACCTGCCCCACGGGCGGGGCGTGCTCGGCCTGCTCATCGACGACCCGCGCCCGTTGCGGATGCCCGACATCACCCAGCACCCGAAGTCCTACGGGTTCCCGGCGCACCACCCGCCGATGCACAGCTTCCTCGGCGTGCCCGTGCGCATCCGCGACCAGGTGTTCGGCAACCTCTACCTGGCCGAGAAGCAGAACGGCCCCGAGTTCACCGAGGACGACGAGGAGATCGTCGTCGCGCTCGCCGCGGCGGCCGGCGTGGCGATCGAGAACGCCCGCCTCTACGCGCTGGCCCACCGCCGGGAACGCTGGCTCGCGGCGACCGCCGAGATCACCGGCGTGCTGCTGGGCGAGGTACGCCGCACCGACGCCCTGGCGCTGGTGGCACGGCGTGCCCGCGAGGTCGCCGAGGCGGAGGTGGCGTTGGTGCTGCTCTACGACCCGGACGCCGAAGAGTTCACCGTCGAGGTGGTGGACGGGGCCGCCGAGCAGGCCGGCGACCTGATCGGTACCGCGCTGCCGGCGGCCGAGACGAGCTTCGCCGCCGCCGTCGCCGAGGGCCGGCACGACCAGGTGGCGGATCTCGCGCACGCCGCGCCCTGGCCGGCGCTGCTGAGCACCGGGCCGGCGGTGATCTCCCCGTTGGCGACGGCCGACGTCCTGCACGGCGTGCTGGTGATCGCGCACCGCCCCGACAGGTTGCCCGCCGCCAGCGACGACGACATGGCCCTGCTCGGCAGTTTCGCCGGGCAGGCCGCGCTGGCCATGGAGCGGGCCCGGGGGCAGGAGGAACGGGAGCTGCTGGTGGTCCTGGAGGACCGCGAGCGCATCGCCCGTGACCTGCACGACGTGGTCATCCAGCGGCTCTTCGCCACCGGCCTGCAGTTGCAGAGCGCCGCCCCGATGACGACGAAGCCGGAAGTCGCCAGGCGGATCAACGCGGCCGTCGACGACCTCGACGCCACGATCAAGGACATCCGCCGCACCATCTTCGAGCTGCGTACCCCGATGAGCGCGGCGCTGCGTACCGAGATCCGGGAGGCCATCGAGGTCGCCGCCGAGTCGCTCGGCTACCGGCCCCGCCTGGAGCTGACCGGGCCGATCGACAGCGCCGTCCCCGAGGCGGTCCGCCCCGACCTCACCGCCGTGCTGCGCGAGGCCCTCTCCAACGCCGTACGGCACGCGCAGGCCGACCGCGTCTCCGTGGCGGTGCGGGTCGACGCCGGCCGGGTCACCGTGACCGTCACCGACGACGGGGTGGGCTGCGACCCGGCCGCCGCGCGGAGCGGCCTGGTCAACCTCCGCGAACGCGCCGAACGCCACGGCGGCGAGTTCGACGTACGCCGAGCCGAGCCCCACGGCACGGAACTCTCCTGGTCCGTCCCCCTCCGCGACTAACCCCCACCCCCTGCCCCACTCCCCGCGTCTCACGCCCATGCAGCGCCCGTTCCCGTGCCGCGCCCGTTCCCGTACAGCGCCCGCGATCTTGCACTTTGGGCCCGGACAAAGGGTGTATATGCCCCGAGTCGGGGGCCGAAAGTGCAAGATCGGCGCCGGCATCGCCACGCCGTAGGTCTTGTCGTCGACGAGATAGAGGCCGGAGCTGATCACCGACT
>NZ_JBEZMR010000043.1:0-45153 GCF_040652795.1 Micromonospora sp. NPDC048170 | reverse complement strand
CGAATGAACGTCGACAACCTCGCCGACTGGATCGCCACCCGCGGCTACACCTCCTGACCCACCAAACCGCACCACCCACGACAAGGGCCGACCCCCACAAGGGGTCGGCCCTTTCGTCGTCTCCGCCATGATCGCGGTGAGGGCAGGGTCGCGGCGGGGGGCAGGGTCGCGGCGAGGGTCGCTGATCGGGGCGCGGGCAGGGTCGCGGTGGGGCAGCCATACCGCTGGCGCCCCGGCGCGGGGGTCAGTCGATCGGGGCGAGGAACTCCAGGCGGTTGCCGTGCGCGTCCTGCGAGTGGAAGCGACGCATCCCGGGCAGTTCGTCGTCGCCCCAGATGACCGGGTATCCGGCGGCGGCCAGCCGGGCGGCGAGCGCGTCGAGGTCCTGCCTGAGCAGGCCCGGGTGGGCCTTGCGGGCGGGGCGGAAGTCGTCCTCCACGCCCAGGTGCAGTTCGGCGCCATGACCGGTGAACCAGCAGCCACCACGGGCCACGAGCGCAGGCGGCTTGGGCTTCTCGGTCATCCCGAGCACCCCGACGTAGAAGGCCCGGGACGCCTCCTCGGAGCCGCGCGGGCAGGCGAGCTGGACGTGATGGATCATGGTGTTACCTCCTCGTCCCGAACGATGGCACGAGGTTGCGAAGTTAGCAAGACGGACGTACGGTTTTGTTGACGACGAGAATCGGCGGTAAGTGTCCCCTAACCACGGCGGCACCCCGACCGGTGCGACAGACTGCTCAGGACTACTCACGGTCGCTGGTGTGAAGGAGTACGACGTGGCGAGCCTCGACACCTTCGGTGCGAAGACCCAGCTACGCGTCGGAGACGCGAGCTACGAGATTTTCAAGATCAGCAAGGTGGAGGGGCACGAACGGCTCCCCTACAGCCTGAAGATCCTCCTGGAGAACCTGCTCCGGACCGAGGACGGCGCGAACATCACCGCCGACCACATCCGGCAGCTCGGCGGCTGGGATTCCGACGCCGACCCGAGCGTGGAGATCCAGTTCACCCCCGCGCGGGTGCTCATGCAGGACTTCACCGGCGTGCCCTGCGTGGTCGACCTGGCCACCATGCGCGAGGCCGTCCGCGACCTCGGCGGCGACGCCACCAAGGTGAACCCGCTCGCCCCGGCCGAGCTGGTCATCGACCACTCCGTCATCGCCGACCTGTTCGGCCGCGAGGACGCCTTCGAGCGCAACGTCGAGCTGGAGTACGAGCGCAACAAGGAGCGCTACCAGTTCCTGCGTTGGGGCCAGACCGCGTTCAACGAGTTCAAGGTCGTGCCGCCGGGCACCGGCATCGTGCACCAGGTCAACATCGAGTACCTGGCCCGTACGATCATGGAGCGCAACGGCCAGGCGTACCCGGACACGGTGGTCGGCACCGACTCGCACACCACGATGGTCAACGGCCTGGGTGTGCTCGGCTGGGGCGTCGGCGGCATCGAGGCCGAGGCCGCGATGCTCGGCCAGCCGGTCAGCATGCTCATCCCGCGCGTGGTGGGCTTCAAGCTCTCCGGCGAGATGCCGGCCGGCACCACCGCCACCGACCTGGTGCTCACCATCACCGAGATGCTGCGCAAGCACGGCGTGGTCGGCAAGTTCGTCGAGTTCTACGGCCCGGGCGTGAGCGCCGTGCCGCTGGCCAACCGGGCCACCATCGGCAACATGTCCCCTGAGTACGGCTCCACCGTCGCGATCTTCCCGATCGACGCCGAGACCGTCCGCTACCTGGAGCTGACCGGCCGGGACGCCGCGCAGGTCGCCCTCGTCGAGGCGTACGCCAAGGAGCAGGGTCTCTGGCACGACCCGGCGGCCGAGCCGGAGTACTCGGAGCGCCTGGAGCTGGACCTGAGCACCATCGAGCCGTCCCTGGCCGGCCCGAAGCGCCCGCAGGACCGGGTGCCGCTGGGCAACGCCAAGACGCTGTTCCGCTCGGCGCTGACCGACTACGTGGCCGCCGACGAGACCGGCAGCGACGCCGACCCCCGCGGCGGGGTCCGCACCATCCCGCCGCTCGGCGTGCAGGGCCCCGCCGACGAGGCCAGCGCCGAGTCCTTCCCCGCCAGCGACTCCCCGGCCAACGGGGTCAACGATCCGGCCGACGCGCCTCGTGACCTGCAGACCGCAGCGGTCGGTTCCGGCGGCCGGGCCACCAACCCGATCCGGGTCACCAGCGCCGACGGCACCGAGTTCGAGCTGGACCACGGCGCGGTGGTGATCGCGGCGATCACCTCCTGCACCAACACCTCCAACCCGCAGGTGATGATCGGCGCGGCCCTGCTGGCACGCAACGCGGTCGACAAGGGCCTGACCCGCAAGCCGTGGGTGAAGACCACCCTGGCCCCGGGCTCCAAGGTCGTCATGGACTACTACGAGCGGGCCGGCCTCACGCCCTACCTGGAGAAGCTCGGCTTCCACCTGGTGGGCTACGGCTGCACCACCTGCATCGGCAACTCCGGCCCGCTGCCGGAGGAGGTCTCCGCCGCGGTCAACGAGGCCGACCTCGCCGTCGTCTCCGTGCTCTCGGGCAACCGGAACTTCGAGGGCCGGATCAACCCGGACGTCAAGATGAACTACCTGGCGTCCCCGCCGCTGGTGGTCGCGTACGCGCTGGCCGGCACGATGGACATCGACCTGGCCAACGAGCCGATCGGCGAGGACAGCGAGGGCAACCCGGTGTTCCTGCGGGACATCTGGCCGAACACCGCCGAGATCCAGGACGTCATCGCCTCGGCGATCGGCGCCACCGGCTTCAGCGCCGCGTACGCGGACGTCTTCGCCGGTGACGAGCGGTGGCAGTCGCTGCCCACCCCGACCGGGGACACGTTCGCCTGGGCGGGCGAGTCCACCTACGTGCGCAAGCCCCCGTACTTCGAGGGCATGCAGCGGGAGCCGAACGCGGTCGTCGACATCGACGGCGCCCGGGTGCTCGCCAAGCTGGGCGACTCGGTCACCACCGACCACATCTCGCCGGCCGGCTCCATCAAGGCCGATTCGCCTGCCGGGAACTACCTCGCCGAGCACGGCGTGCCGCGCCACGAGTTCAACTCGTACGGCTCCCGCCGGGGCAACCACGAGGTGATGATCCGGGGCACCTTCGCCAACATCCGGCTGCGTAACCAGCTGGTTCCCGGGGTCGAGGGCGGCTTCACGGTCAACCACCTGACCGGCGAGCAGACCTCGATCTACGACGCCTCCGTGGCCTACCAGGAGGCGGGCGTCCCGCTGGTCGTCCTGGCCGGCAAGGAGTACGGCTCCGGCTCGTCGCGCGACTGGGCGGCCAAGGGCACCATGCTGCTCGGCGTCAAGGCGGTCGTCGCCGAGTCGTACGAGCGGATCCACCGCTCGAACCTGATCGGCATGGGCGTGCTCCCCTTGCAGTTCCCGGCCGGCGAGACCGCCGAGTCGCTCGGCCTCACCGGCACGGAGACGTTCTCCGTCGCCGGGGTGACCGCGCTCAACGACGGCGAGACCCCGCGTACGGTCAAGGTCAGCACCGACACCGGCGTCGAGTTCGACGCGGTGGTCCGGATCGACACTCCGGGCGAGGCGGACTACTACCGGCACGGCGGCATCCTGCAGTACGTCCTGCGCCGCATGATCGCCAACTGACGCTCTGAACGAGGAAGGGTCCCGGTGACGCTCCGCGTCACCGGGACCCTTCCTTTTCACTTCGCTCAGGCGGGCGGCGGCGGAGGCAGCCCTGCGGACAGCGTGGTCGCGTCCCGGCTACTCCGCGGCGGCGGCGCGGCGGCGGGCCTCCCGGGTCTTCATGGCGTGCTCCATCAGCGTGATGAGCACCTCCTTGCTCGACTCCCGCTGCCGGGCGTCGCAGAGCAGCACCGGCACCCCCGGGTCGAGGTTGAGCGCCGCCTGCACCTCGTCGAGCCGGTACTTCCGGGCCCCCTCGAAACAGTTGACCGCCACCACGAACGGCGTGCCACGGCCCTCGAAGTAGTCGATCGAGGGGAAGCAGTCGGCCAGCCGGCGGGTGTCGGCCAGCACCACCGCGCCGAGCGCACCGAGCGCCAACTCGTCCCAGACGAACCAGAACCGGTCCTGGCCCGGGGTGCCGAAGAGGTAGAGCACCAGGTCGTCGCTGATGGTGATGCGGCCGAAGTCCATCGCCACCGTGGTGGTCTTCTTGCTCTCCACCCCGGACAGGTCGTCGATGCCGACGCCGGACTCGGTCAACACCTCCTCGGTACGTAACGGGCGCGTCTCGCTGACGGCACCGACCATGGTGGTCTTGCCCACGCCGAAGCCACCCGCGACGAGGATCTTGATCGCGGTGGGCAGTGGCGTCGCTCCCGCCGGCCGCTCAGAGAGCCCGTAGTCCATTGATTACCGCCTCGAAAACGCTGTTGTCGGGAAGGCCGGCCGTGGTGTACGGCTCGCGTACCTGCACCAGGCTGCGGGCCGCCAGGTCACCGAGCAGGACCCGGATGGTGCCCACTGGAAGGTCCAGGTGGGCGGCGATCTCGGCGACGGACTGGATCCGCTGGCAGAGCCCGACGATCGCCAGGTGCTCCGGGCCCAGCCCGACCTCCGTGTTCACGTCCGCGCGGGTCGCCGTCACCAGGGAGATCAGGTCGAACGTGCCGGTGACCGGCCGGGCCCGGCCGCGCGTCACCGCGTACGGGCGCACGACCGGGCCGGCATGGTCATCGACCCACTGGTGCTCCGAGGACTCCCCCTGCACCGTCATCGCGCCTACTTCTCGCCGGTCTGCTGCTCGCCGGTCCGGGATGGCGACGCGACGTACTTGCCGACGCGGGTGACCAGCATCGCCATCTCGTAGGCGATCAGGCCGACGTCGGCGTCCTCGCTGGCGAGGACGGCGAGGCAGGCGTTGCGCCCGGCCGCCGTGACGAACAGGAACGACGACTGCATCTCGATGATGGTCTGCTGCACCTGCCCGCCGCCGAAGCGCTTGCCCGCTCCCCGGGCCAGGCTCTGGATGCCGGCAGCCATGGCCGCCAGGTGTTCGGCGTCGTCCCGGCCGAGCCCTCGCGAGGCGGCCATCAACAGGCCGTCCGTCGAGAGCGCGACCGCGTGGTCGGCCTGCTTCACCCGGCCGACCAGATCATCCAGCAACCACGTCAGGTCGGCACTCGAAGCCGTCTTCTGCGCCACTCGTCGTCCTCTTCTCCCCCGGCTGTTGTCGCCGTGCTCGTCTCTGCTGACCGCCACGCCGCGCGGGTTCCCCGCACGGCGGCGGTGCCGGTCAGGTCGCTTGCAGGTCGTCGCCGGCGTCGGTCTCCTCGCCGGCCTCGGTTCGGCTGTCATCCGTCGCGCCGAGCAGCCGGGCGGCGTCCGTACGGCCGCGCCGGGTGCCGGTCTGGTAGGAGCTCATCATCCGGCGCACCTGCTCCGGCGGGCGCGCCACGTCCTCGTCGTCGTCACCGCTCTCGGCGGTCGCCGGATCGTCGCGAAGCTCCGGCGCGATGCTGGCCTGCCGGACCCGGACCGGCAGGCCCGAGCCGGTGCGCGCCGTCACCTGCCGGGCCGCCGGCGCCGGGCCACCGGTCACCGTGCTCCCGGGCGTGTCCGTCGCGTCGGGCGCCTCCGCCGGCGCGGACCGGAAAGTGGCCACCGGCAGGCCGGTCGGCACGGTCGGGCCGTCCAGGGCGTACTGCTCGGACCCGCTCCGGGGTCGGGTGGGCAGCGGCGCGTCGGGGGCGGGGGCGGTCGTCGGCAGGCTCCGGCCGCGAGAGCGGGTCGGCAGTGCGCCCCCGTCGGCCTCCCCCTCGTCGGCGGGTGCGTCGGAGTCCGGAGCCGGCCGGGGCCGGGGTGCGGGCGCCGGCTCGACCAGCGCCACCGGCGCCGCGCTGAGCGGCTGCTCGACGACGGGCGGCGCCTGGCCGGACGCGCCGGCCACCGGGGCGGCCGCGGGCAGGCCGGCCGGGAACCCGCCGGAGGTGCTCGGATCCTCGCCGTCGGTGGTGACGAGCTCGGCCGGGATCAGTACGACGGCCGTGGTGCCGCCGTACGCGGACTCCTTGAGCTGCACCCGTACGCCGTGCCGCTCGGTCAGCCGGCTCACCACGTAGAGCCCCAGGCGGGAGGCGTTGGCCAGGTTGAGTTCGGACTGGTCGACGATGCGGTGGTTCGCGGCGGCCAGGTCCTCCTCGCTCATGCCCAGGCCGCGGTCCTCGATCTCGATGGCGAAGCCGTTGGACACCATCTGCCCGCGCACCTCCACCGAGGTGTGCGGTGGGGAGAACGACAGGCCGTTCTCGATCAGCTCGGCGAGCAGGTGGATGACGTCGCCGACCGCGCGGCCGGTGAGCGACACCGCGCCGAGGGGCAGCACGTTGACGCGGGTGTAGTCCTCGACCTCGGCGACCGCGCCGCGGACGACGTCGACCATCGGCACATTGCGCCGCCAGGCACGGCCGGGGGTCGAGCCGGACAGCACGATCAGGTTCTCCGCGTTGCGCCGCATCCGGGTGGCCAGGTGGTCGACCCGGAACAGGTCCTCCAGTTCCTCGGCGTCGTGCTCGCGGCGCTCCATGGTGTCGAGCAGGGTGAGCTGGCGGTGCACCAGCGCCTGGGTGCGTCGGGCCAGGCTGAGGAAGACCTCCCGCACGTTGCGGCGCAGCTCGGCCTGCTCGACGGCGGTGCGGATGGCGGTCTCCTGCACGGCGTTGAACGCCTTGCCCACCTGGCCGATCTCGTCGTCGCCGAACTCCAGCGGGGGCGCCTCCTTGGCGACGTCGACCTCCTCGCCGTGGCCGAGCCGCTCGACCACGCCGGGAAGCCGCTCGTTGGCGAGCCGGAACGCGGCCTCGCGCAGCCGCTCCAACTGCTGCACCAGAGCCCGGGCGGTGGTGATCGACACGACGATCGAGGCGATGACGGCGAGCAGGCCCAGGCCGGCGGCCAGCACCAGCCGCAGGACGACGCCGACGGCGATCGGCGCGGCCCGCTCCACGAGCGCGTCGCCGGCCTCGATGATGAAGCGCTGCTGCTCGTCGAGCACCCGGTCGGCCGCCGTACGCCACTCGGACGCCGACACGGGCGGCGCGTCGGCCGTCCGTCCCTGCAGGGCGACCCGGTCCTCGAGGGATCGGAAAGCGGTGTACGCCTCGCCGCCGCGCAGCGCCTCGTAGCGGGACCGGTCGGCGTTGGACAGTTCGGTGCGGGTCTGGCTGTCCAGGTAGCGCTGGGCACCGGCGGCGCGGGCGAAGGCGGCGGTCTCCTCGGGCGTCATCCGGCCCGCGGCGAGGGCGCCGGTGACGAGGGCGTCCTCCTGGGACATGAGTTCGCGGATCCGGACGAGCTGGATCAACGCCGCCGTCTCCTGCGTGAACTTGTCGTCGTCCAGGTTGCCCAGCGACCCGTACATCCGCAGCACCGTGTCGATGAGCTCGGTGTACGCCTGGGTGGCGGCGGCGCGGTCGACCTTGCGGTCCCGGATCGACTCGCGTACGCCGGCGAGCTGGTCGAGCCCGGTGACGACCGCGTCGACCCGCCGCTGGCTCTCCTCGGCCGCCAGGTCCACCCGCCAGCTGCTGACGGACTGCCGGAAGTCGTTGGCGACGCCCTCGGTCCTGCGCCACTGTGCGTCGAGCTGCTCCCGTTCGGCCGCACCCGATCCACCCAGGTACGCCGCGGACGCCCGGCGTTCCGCCTGCAGTTCCAGCACCAGCGGCTCACCCGGCTGGGCGACCTGGGTGTCGAGCACCTGCACCCAGAGGAGACTGACGCCCTCCCGCAGGGTCACCCACGCGGCGAACGCCCACAGCGCGACGAGTGAGGCCAGCAGAGCCACGACTTTCCGGCGCAGATTGGAACTGCGGGAACCCATTGAAACCATCCCTGACGGGGAGCCTGATTCATCCGATCGGCGGTTTCCGCATGGCGCTTCGACCGACCCGGCGCACGGTAGCAGTGTCACGACGATCACTCAAGCAGTCCTGATCATGACCGGTGGTGGTGGACGCCACCGGATCGACGGCTCACCGTCCTGCGTGGTCACTCAGCGAAACCAGGTGCCGCGCCGCGAGCACGGCGGCCCGCACGATGAGCACCGGATGGTAGAGATCCTTGTCATGCCACAGTGGAACGCCGTCGCCGGCCTCGTCCCGGTGGTCGTCGAGGTAGGCGAGCGCCCTGCGCACGACGCCGGCGAGGCCCGGCCGGGGCGGTCGCCCGGTGCCGAGCAACACCTGGAGGGCGTACGCGGTCTCCTCCGGCGTGCCCGCCCAGAGTCCCCACGAGCCGTCGTCGCGCTGGGTGTCCCGCACCCAGTCGGCCGCCCGGTCGAGTCGCCCATCGATCGCGTCGGGCGCGTACCCGGCCAGGCTCGCCGCGACGCTGGCCGTCGCGTAGTACGGCGAGGCGTGCCAGCGGTCCGTCCAGCTGCCGTCGGCGAGCTGGCCGTCGACCAGCCAGCCGGCCACCCGCCGGACCACGTCGGTGTGCGGGCGGCCCGGACGGTGCCGGGCGTGCCAGCCCAGCGCCTCCAGGACGTGGGCGTTCGTGGTGACCGACGCACCGTCCTCGCCCTGCCAGGTGCAGAAGTGCGCGCCCGTGTCGTACGCCAGCAGGCTGTCGGGCGCGACCGGGCGACCGAGCCGCGCCAGCGCGAAGAGGGTGACCGCGGTGGTGTCGGCGTCCGTCGGAAGGCCGGGTGAGGTGGCCGCGCCGGTCGGCCCGAGCGCGGCGGCCAGGCCGGCGGTCAGCTCGGCGGGAACGTCCGCCACCGCGCCGACCCGGGCCAGGCCGCCGAGCACCCAGGCCCGCTCGAACACGGCGATGGGCGTCGTGCACGGCACAGGCCCGCCGCCGGACGTGACGGCCGTCGTCAGGTAGCCCAGCGCGGCCTGGTCCACGCCCGGGCGGGCGGGATCGCCCAGCCAGGCCGCGGTGGCGGCGGGTGAGGCGCCGACGGCGCCGGACACGGGCCGGGCCCGCAGGTGTGTCCGCGCCCGCCCGTCCAGCACCTCGAAGGCGTGCCACAGCTTCTCCGGTACGGGCCCGCCCGTGGCGATGAGCCGCCCGACCGCCTCGGCCCGGTGCCGGGTCATGCCGTACGGCATCGGCAGCGCGGGCACGCGCCACCCCGTCGACGGACCGCCCTCGGCGAGGAGCGTGTCGATCCGGTCGGTCAGGGCGGGCACGATCAGGTCGACGCCCGGCATGTCCGGCACCGGCTCGGCGGCGACCAGCAGCCGGCCCCGCAACGCCGCGAGGCCCCGGTCCGCGGCCGTCGACAGCCGGTGCGCGGCCGGTGCGCCGGCGCGGCCGGGGGCGCGCAGGGCGCTCAGCAGGGCCTCCACCGCGCTCAGGGTCGGCACCAGGCCGTACGCGCCCGGCGCTCCCCACCCGCCGTCGGCGCGCTGGGCGGCCAGCAGGTGACGCAGCCGCTCGGTGTGCCCCGGCAGCCAGGGCGCGTCGCTGACCAGCCGGCCGGTCTCGTAGACCGAGGGCGAGACCGTGCCGGCGGGGCCGGCCAGCATCGCCGCCACCAGCTCACGGCCGGCGACGGCGAGCCCCACACCGCCGACGTCCGGTACGACGACCGGGGCCGCCGTCACGACATCCCCCAGAAGTCGGCCAGCTGGTAGAAGCCGCTGCTGAAGCCGATCTGCCGGGCCAGGTAGTCCGCCTCCCGCGGGCAGGTCGACCGGAGCGGGACGAGCATCCGGCGGCAGGTGTCCACCAGCTCGGCGAGCCGCTGCTCCACCTCGGCGCGGTCGTCGACCAGCAGGAGGGCGTTCAGGTCGCCCCAGCGCAGGTCCCGCTCGTACGTGCCGAGGTCGTTGACGAGGCGCAGGGCGCGCTGCACCTGGTCGCTGACCATGACCAGCTCGTCCAGCCGGGCGAGGGTGGCCTCGTCTCCGGTGTAGAGCCAGTGTGCGACGTTGACGATCGTGCAGGCGTGGTTGTCGGCGTTGTCGAGGTACTCGTCGAGGCTCGGCAGGGACATCCGGCACGAGCCCGTCTTCCACTCCCACTCGCGGGCCATCGCCCGCACCGTCGCGGCCACGCGGTCGCGCCACAGCGGACGGTGCGCCGCGAAGGCGGGTGACGTCGTGAGTTCCCCCTGGAGCGCGGCCAGGTAGGCGCCGAGGTGGTCGTCGGCGGCGGGCGGTTCGCCGTCGGCCACCGCGAGGCAGCGGGTCACGAGCCCGTCGACCTCGTCACGGGAGCGCGCCCGGTGGTCGATCAGCCAGTCGAGGGCGAAGCCCCACAGGACGGTGCGGTTCGCGGCGCGCAGCTGCTCCGCCGTGCACCACGGTGCGCCGAAGGCGATGGCCAGCGAGACGTTGGCGAACAGCATGGTGTCGAACGGGTCGGCGGGAAACAGCTCGGGGTGGGCCGCGGCCGACGCCTGGAGGTCACGTTGGCCGCGTACCGCCAGGCCGCAGATCCGGCCCTGTTCCTGCGCGTCCCGCAGCTCGTCGCGCTCGCCCGCCGCGTCCGGCGACTGGTCGGGGGTCGCCACCGGCATCGTGGTCACACCGGCCTCCGCTCACGGACCGGGGTCAGCGCCATGATCACCGGCCGGCCCGGGCGCAGGGCCGCCGCCAACTGCCTCGATGGCATCCCGGGCTCCCGCAGGCGGAAGCGGTAGCGACTGAGGACCGTGGCCACCACCAGCGGTGCCTCCAGGTTGAACAGGTACATGCCGAGGCACTGGTGCGGGCCGCCGCCGAACGGGAAGTACGCGTACCGGTGGCTGCGTCGCGGCTGGTCGTCGCGGAAGCGATCGGGGTCGAAGGTGTCCGGACGGTCCCAGAGCCGGGCCAGCCGCTGGGTGACGTACGAGCTGACGACGACGATGCTGCCCGCCCTGATCCGGGTGCCGCCGATGACGTCGTCGGCCAGCGCCGTACGGGGCAGCAACCAGCCCGCCGGGTACATCCGCAGCAGCTCGTCCACGACCGACCGGGTGTAGGTGAGCGCCTGCAACTGGTCCCGACTGATCACCCGGTCCGTACCCACCACCTCGTCCAGCTCCGCGTAGAGCCGTTCGGCGATCTCGGGGTTGGCGTCCAGGATCGGCCACAGCCAGGTCAGCACGGCGTAGGTGGTCTCGGTCGCGGTGGCGAACGACGACACCACGTCGTCGCGGACCTGCCGTTCGTCGAGCGGGCGGCCGTGTTCGTCCCGGGCGCGGGCCAGGGCGGCGAGCAGGTCGTCGTCGTCGCGCGGGTTGGCGATCTCCGACCGCACCAGGGGCAGCATGATGTCGTCGACGACGCCGATCGCGCGGCGGAGGGCGCGGTCCCCGGGTACCGGCACGGAGTCCGGCACGAACGGCAGAAGCAGACGCGCGCGCAGCGCGGTCACGATCGTGCCCTGGGCGGCGACGATCCGCAGCTGGTCGGCGAGACTCACCCGATCGGCGAAGAAGACGCTGCTGATCGCCCGGCAGATGACCCGCCCCAGCTCCGTCCCGGCGTCCAGCCACCGGCCCGTGCGGGCAGGCTCGTCGAACTCGTCGACCGCGTCGCTGACCGCGCGGCTCATGGAGTCCACCAGGAGGTCGATGCGCTTGGCGGTGAAGTGCGGCTGCATCCGCGCGCGGCTGGCCCGCCACGCCGGCCCGTCGGAGAGGATCCCGTCGCCGGTGAGCCGCCGCACCGGACGCCAGAGCATGCTCTGCCCGCCGCGGGTGTAGTTGGCCTCGTTGTCGCGCAGGATGTGCTGCACGTGGGCCGGCTCGGTCACCAGGTAGGGGCGGATCGTCCCGAGGTTGAGCCGGAGGATCTCGCCCTCGGCGGAGTCCGCCAGCGCGACGAGTTGGCCCAGGGGGTCGCGCAGCAGACCCGGCAGCATCTTCCACAGTGGAACGGATCGTGCCGCCCGTCCTCGTGGGTCGTCGACATCCCGTTCAGCCATGGCGTCCCGCACCCGTGGCTCCTCCCCTCGGTCAACGCTCCGCTGTGACAGAACGTCATGCGGACTGCTGCCTTGCGTCACGACCCGGGAAGCATGCCATCACCGATCGAGACTCCGCTAGCCACCGTATGAAAATTTTGCTCATGGGAATGCTTGACCATGAAGGATTTCGTGGCGGGATTCACTCCTGAAGGGAGCGCAGGCAGCGCCACTCGGCGTCCACCGGCCGGTACCCGAACCACCCGTTGACCGCCCGCATCGCGTCGTTGCCGGCGTCGTTGAGGGTGGACGCCCACCGGAAGCCCGCCGACCGGGCGGAGCGCAGCGAGGTGTGCTTGACCAGCCGGGCGAGGCCCCGGCCCCGCCACCCGCTCCGGGTGCCCGTCATGCCGGAAAGGTAGCGGTCCACCCCATCGGTCAGCGCGACGCTGAACGCCACCACCACGCCGTCGGCCAGCGCCACCGTGCTGAGCGCCCGGTCCAGGTCCGGCCGGTCCCAGTACGCGGCCCGCCAGTCCGGGTAGCTGATCTCGTCCATCCCGACATCGCCCGGCTCGTCCGCGGCGGCGGCCAGGTCCGCCTCGTACAGCGCGCGCGGGTCGACCAGGTCGGCGGCCGTGGCCAGCCGCACCCCGGCCGGCGGGGCGGGCGCCGCCGGCAGCACCGCCGCCGTCAGGTCCAGGCCCAGGATCACGCCGCGCCGGCCGGGCCGGTAGCCGCGCCGCTCGGCGAAGGCGAGCGACGCCGGCTCGTCGACCACCCGCGCGTACGCCCGGCGCACACCGAGCCCGGCGAGCCGCTCCTCGGCGGCGGCGAGCAGCGCCGACCCGACGCCCCGCCCTCTCCCCTCGGGGCGCACGACCAGGTTGACGAAGCCGAGCCCCGGCTCGGCGCTCTCGTGCAACAGCCCGGTCCGGGCGACGCCGGCGAGCCCGCCGCACACCTCGGCGACGAGGATCTCGAAGCGCTCGGCCGGTTTGCCGGTCGCCTGCCAGGCGAGCAGCTCCGGCGTGACCACCAGGTGGGGCCGGGCGGCGCGAAGCAGGACAGCGACCTGCGTCAGGTCGGAGGGGGCGGCGGCCCGGACGTTGGGAGTCATGGCCGGGCAACCTACCGCAGCGGCGGGCGGGTAGGGCGGCGGTGGAATCCGGGCGCGCCCGCCGCTGCCTGTGCCAGGCTCAGGTCATGGACGACACGACCATCCTGAACCGGATCTCCGAGCTGGTCGACGAGGAGCACCGGTTGCGCGCCGACGCGCAGGCCGGCGAGTCGGGCACCGACGACGCCGCCCGCACCCGGCTGCGCGAGCTGGAGGAGTCCCTCGACCAGTGCTGGGACCTGCTACGTCGGCGGCGGGCCGCCCGGCAGACCCACGGCGACCCGGACAGCCAGGGGATGCGCCCCAAGCCGGAGGTCGAGCGCTACCTGCAGTGACCCGGATCCCGGGCGGCCGGCGCGGGCCGCCCGGGACGCCGGGGTCAGCGGATCCCCGCCTCCCGCAGCAGCAGCGCGGTCAGCACGGCCGGGTCGGCGGTCTCGGCCGGCAGGCCCCGCGCCGCGAACCAGGTGGCGACCACCCGGACGTCGCGGGCCAGGAACTCCGGCCCCTGCGGGTTGGCCACCACGTCGACCACCTGCGGCAGGTCGATCAGCACCAGCCGCCCCGCGTGCACCAGCAGGTTGTACGGCGACAGGTCGCCGTGCGCGAGGCCGGCGCGGGCGAGCACCACGAGGGCGTCGACGAGCTGCCCCCACAGTTCGAGCAGCTCGGCGGCCTCCGGCCGCAGTTGGGCCAGCCGGGGCGCGGCCAGCCCCTCCTCCTGGTCGCCGAGGAACTCCAGCATCAGCTCGGTGCCGCGCACCTGCACCGGGTAGGGAACGGTGATGGTGCCGTACCGGGCGCCGATCTCCCAGAGCCGGGACAGCGCGGCGAACTCGGCCGCCGCCCACTGTCCGGCGATCATCTGCCGGCCGAAGGCGGTGCGGCCGGCCATCGCCCGGTTCTCCCGGGACCGGCGGACCCGGCGTCCCTCCAGGTAGCCGGCGTCGCGGTGGAAGAGCCGGTGCTGGGCGTCGCGGTACCGCTTGACCGCCAGCAGGCAGGACCGGTCGGTGCCGGGCACCGCCCGGCGGACCAGGTGGACGTCCGCCTCCTTGCCGGTCTTGAGCACACCCAGTTCGGTGTCCTTGGCGGCCAGCTCGGTGACCAGCCAGTCCGGGTGGGGCTGCGGGCCGTGCACGGCGTCGTCCCAGGAGGACCAGCGCTCCCCCGTGTCGGGGTCCGGCTCGGCGTCGGGGTCGGCGGGGGCGGGCTCGGCGGACCGGCCCCGCTTCAGGAAGAGCTGTTCGTCGTCGTCGAAGCGGCGCTTGCCGCGGGTACGGCGCTCGCGCGCCGGAAGGTCGTGATCGCGCACTGCGGTGGTGATCCCTTGCTCGAGGCTGATGGAGGCAGGTGGAAGTGACCTGCGAAGACGGCCATGACCGACCCCCTCTCCTCGACCGGGCGCCTGGGCCCGGGTGCACGATGCGCCGACCATGCTCGCGGGCGGCGCCCACCGGGTCAACCGAATTACGCCCACCACCGCCGCTCAGGCGGCGAGCACCGCCGCGACGGCGGCGATCAGGCCGTCCGCCGTTCGGGTGGGCGCGAACCGGCTGTCGACCCAGCTACGCCCCCGGTGCAGCCAGACGCTGGGCAGGCCCACGGCCGCCGCGCCCCCGATGTCCGCCTCCGGGCCGTCGCCGACCACCCAGGCGCCGCGCAGCGGCAGTCGTACCCGCCGGGCGGCCAGCGCGAAGATCCTCGGGTTGGGCTTGCTGACGCCGACCTCCTCGGAGATCACCCAGTCGGCGACGAAGCGGTCCAGCCCGGTACGCCGGATCATGGCCTCCTGCTGCCGGGCCCCGCCGTTGCTGACCACCACGGGCGTCCAGCCGGCCTCGTCGGCGATCCGCAGCGCGCAGGCGACCAGCGGATCGAGCCGGATGCTCGCCAGCACGCCGTCGTGCAGTTCCTCGACCAGGTCGATGGACGGGATCCGCAACCCGTAGCGGTCGCGTACGGCGTCGGCCACGTCCCACCGGTCGGTCAGCCCGTCGGCGTCCATGGACAGCAGCCAGTCGATGTCGGCCGGCGGCGCGCCTATGCCGGCCAGGAAACGCTCCCCCCAAGCGCGGAAGGGACCGACCCGGTCGAGCAGCGTGTTGTCCAAGTCCAGCAGGAGCAACGGCACTCGGGCACCCTACGGGAACCCGACCGCCCAACGACAGTGCCGAGTTGCCGCCCGACGTGCGTCAGGCCGGCAGCGCCGAACGGGTGCCTCCCTGGTCGGGCAGGCGGTCGAGCAGCATGCAGTGGGCCGCCCGGCTCGCCGCGAGGGTCTCCGGGGCGAGCGCGACGACCAGCACGGCCTCGCCGGTGTCCGCGCCCCGGGCCAGCGGCCGGCCCTCCGGGTCGTAGACCGCCGCACCGCCGTTGAACCGCCACGGGTCGGCGCCGCCGACGATGTTGGCGAACACCACGTACATCGTGTTGTCCAGCGCGCGGGCGGCGTAGTAGAGGTCGCGGCGGTGCTCCGAACCGGCCAGGTAGCCGCTCGGGCAGAGGTACCCGTGCGCCCCGTCGGCCGCCGCGGCCCGGCCGTGCTCCGGGAAGCAGCCGTCGTAGCAGATGCCGAGCCCGAGCCGCCAGTCGTCGACGAGCAGGGTGGCGCCCCGGTCGCCGGCGACGAACAGCTCCCGCTCGCCGTTCCAGAGCTGCTGCTTGTCGTACCCGACGCGGACGTCGCCGGCGCGGTCGACCAGCAGGGCGGAGATCGTCCGCCGACCGTCGGGGTGCCGCACGGCCGCGCCGACCACCACGGCGCCCCCGCCGTCGCGGGCCGCCTCGCGCAGCGGGTCCAGCCGCGGGTCGTCGACCGTGGCCGCCGCGTCGGCCGCGACGTCGGTGCCGGCCGGATCGGCCGCGAGCGTCGGCAGGTGGTACGCGGGCAGGAAGAGCTCGGGCAGCACGGTCACCCGGGCGCCTCGCTCCGTGGCGCGGCGGACCAGCCGGGCGGCGCTCGCCGCGTTGCCGGCCACGTCGCCGGGTACGGGCTCGGCCTGCACAGCCGCGACGGTCAACGGTGCGGCGGGGACCGCGACGGCGGTGGGAAGTGGCGTCACGAGGGCGATCATAGACGGGGGCGTGCAGGTCGTCGATCATTCGCGCGGGCGAACCAAGCCGTACGTACGGTTTGCATGGCCGGGGCTGAGGTGT
The DNA here is from genome assembly GCF_040652795.1 of Micromonospora sp. NPDC048170. NCBI lineage: Bacteria > Bacillati > Actinomycetota > Actinomycetes > Micromonosporales > Micromonosporaceae > Micromonospora > Micromonospora sp. NPDC048170. Next base: position 29,037 of record NZ_JBEZMR010000043.1, on the reverse strand, counting down.
CACGATCGACCCGTGCCCAGAGTAAGCCAGGACCAGCTCGACGCGCGCCGCCAGGAGATCCTCGCCGCCGCGCGGGCGTGTTTCGCCCGGCACGGCTACGAGGGTGCCACCGTGCGCAGGCTCGAGGAGGCCACCCGGCTGTCCCGGGGCGCGATCTTCCACCACTTCCGCGACAAGGACTCGCTCTTCCTGGCCGTCGCCGAGGACGACGCGGCGGCCATGGTGGAGACGGTGGCCCGTAACGGCCTGGTCCAGGTCATGCGGGACCTCCTGGCCCGCGCGGTCTCCCCCGACACCACCGGCTGGCTCGGCAGCCAACTGGAGGTGTCCCGGCGGCTGCGCACCGACCCGGCGTTCGCCAAGCGGTGGGCGGAGCGGTCCGCCGCGATCGCCGAGGCGACCCGCGACCGGCTGGCCCGGCAGCGGGAGGCGGGTGTACTGCGGGAGGACGTGCCGATCGACGTGCTGGCCCAGTTCCTCGAACTCGCCTACGACGGTCTGGTGCTGCACCTGGCGATGGGCCGCCCCGCCGGCGACCTCGACCCGGTGCTCGACCTGGTCGAGGAGGCCGTCCGCCGCCGGTGACCTGCCCGGCCGGCCGACGCCCCTGCTCACCTCGCCTACCGGCCCGCTCACTCGACCCGCGGGCGGGTGGACACGGGCTGGCAGGACTGCCCCACAATTGGGCGGCGATCCCCTCGCCCGACAGGAGCAGCTCATGACCGTCCTCGCCGCACCTGGTGACACCTGGGGCATCCCCGGCCCTGCATTCCTCGGGATCTATCTCCTCGCGGCCGTCCTGGTCATCATCGGCACGGTCGTGCACCGGCTCATGGTCCTCGCCGGCCCCTCGGCACACGACGTGGGCCAGCTCGGCCCGCAGCAGGTCGCCTACCTCAACGGCGGGGAGCAGTTGGCGATCTGTGCCTCGCTCGGCGGGCTGCGCAGCAGCGGGGCGATCGGCATACGGCCGGACCGGCGGCTGGCCACCGGCGGTCCGCTGCCGGCCGGAATGACGCCACTGGACCAGGCGGTCCACTTCGCCGCCAGTCGGAACGCCACCGTCCGGGAACTGCGCCGCGACGAGTGGGTCCGCCGGGCGCTCGACCAGCTCAGGGCCAGTCTCGAGCAGCGCGGGCTCGCGGTCGCACCGGCCCGCCGGGCCGCGCTGCGCCGCGGCGCGTTCCTGCTCTCCGCCCTGCTGGTGGTCGGCTTCGTCCGGATCGTCGCGGGCCTGCTGAACGACCATTCGGTGCTCCTGCTCGTGCTCAGCCAGTTCCCGCTGACCGTGGTCACCATCCTGCTGCACCGGGTGCCCTGGCGCACCCGCGCCGCCACCCTGGCGCTACGGGACCTGCGCCGGCAGCACACCTACCTCGCACCCGCTTCGGCCCCCGCCTACGCCACCTACGGCGCGGCAGGCGCCGCGATGGGAGTCGCCTTGTTCGGCACCGCCTCGCTGTGGGCGATGGATCCCGGTTTCGCCGCCCAGGCCGAGATCCAGCGACAGGCGACCAGCAGCAGCGGCGGTTCCTCCTGCGGCGGGGGCAGCTCGTGCGGCGGGGACGGCGGGGGTGGCGGGTGCGGCGGCGGATGCGGCGGTGGGTGCGGCGGATGACCGGGCCACACGGCGTGGGCATCGGCTGGCGTCCGGAGATCGCCGGATTCGTCGCCGACCTGCCCGGGCTGCGCTTCGTGGAGGTGGTCGCGGAGGGCGTCACCGCGACGGGGCCGCTGCCCGACGGGCTCGCCGCGCTGCGGGAACGCGGCGTCACGGTCGTACCGCACGGCGTGCGGCTCTCCCTCGGCGGCGCCGAGCCGGTCGACCCGGCGCGGGTCGCGCACCTCGGCGCGGTGGCGGAGCTGCTCGGGGCGCCGCTGGTCAGCGAGCACATCGCCTTCGTCCGGGCCGGCGGCGTCGAGGCAGGGCACCTGCTGCCGCTGCCCCGCAGCCGGGAGGCGGTCGACGCGGTCTGCGCCAACGTCGCCCGAGTGCAGGCCGAACTGCCGGTGCCGATCGCGCTGGAACCGATCGCGGCCCTGTTCGACTGGCCCGACGACGAGCTGGACGAGGCCGACTTCCTCACCGAGATCCTTGACCGCACCGGCGCGTTCCTGCTGCTGGACATCGCCAACGTGTACGCCAACGCCCGCAACCGGGGCACCGACCCGACCGCGCTGCTCGACCGGCTGCCGCTGGACCGGGTCTCCTACGTGCACGTCGCGGGCGGCACCGACCACGGCGGCTACTACCACGACACACACACCGATCCGGTGCCCGCTGCGGTGCTGGACCTGCTGCGCGAGCTGTGCGCCCGCCACCGGCCGCCAGCGCTCCTGCTGGAACGCGACGGGCACTACCCGCCCGCCCCGGTGCTCCGCGCCGAGTTGGACGCCCTCGCCGCCGCGTCCGGTTTTCCGGTGGTGACGTGAGCGACGGCCTGGCCGAGCGGCAGGCGGCGCTGGTGGCGGCACTGGTGGCCGGCGGCCCGGTTCCGCCAGGCTTCGACCCGGCGGCGCTGGCCGCCGCCGGCACCGCGCTGCTGCGCAAGCGCGCCGGAGAGGTGGCCCGGCACTGGCCGCTGCTCGCCGCCGCCCTCGGGCCCCAGTGGCCGGCGACCTTCGCCCAATGGGCGGCGGGGCGGCCGACCGGGGGCTCGCTGCGCGACGGCTGGGACCTGGCCCGCGACCTGCGCGACCGGGGCTCACTGCCACCGCTGGGCGCGGAGGAGCTGGCCACGCGCGAGGCCACCGACCGCTACGACGGGCACGGGCCGCCGCGCCCACGCCGGCTGCCGGGCTGGGGGCGCGCCGGCGGCGCCGTCGCGATCCAGGTCGCCGGTCGCGTACGCCTGCTGCGTCCCGCCCGCCGCTGACCGGAGCACGCTGGCCGGCCCGAGGGCCCCGCTGGCGGATCCGGCCGGGTGCGGCAGGATCGACAACATGGATCTCGGACTGACCGATCGGGTGTACGTACTCACCGGCGCCTCCCGGGGGCTGGGCTACGCGACCGCGGAGTGCCTCGTCGCCGACGGCGCCCGCGTCGTGCTCTCCGCCCGCGACGCCGACGCGGTGACCGCCGCCGCGCAGCGCCTCGGCGGGCCGGAGCGGGCCGTCGGGTTGACCGCCGACCTGGCCGACCCGGAGACGCCGGAGCGCCTCGTGGCGGCGGCCCGGGAACACTTCGGACGGCTGGACGGGGCACTGGTCTCGGTCGGCGGGCCACCACCGGGCAACGCCGCCTCGGTCAGCGACGCGCAGTGGCGCCACTCCTTCGAGACGGTCTTCCTCGGCACCGTCCGCATGGTCCGTACCGTCGCCGGCCACCTGGCCGAGGGCGAGGGTGGCGCGGTCGGGCTGGTCCTGTCCACCTCGGTCCGCAGCCCGGTTCCCGGCCTGGGCATCTCCAACGCCCTGCGGCCCGGCCTCGCGGGGATGGCCAAGGACGTCGCCGACGAGTACGGGCCCCGGGGCGTGCGGGTGGTCGGTCTGCTGCCCGGGCGGATCATGACCGACCGCAACGTGGAGCTCTTCGCCGCCACCGGCGACCCCGAGCGGGCCCGGGCGGAGGCCGAGGCGGCCATCCCGCTGCGCCGCATCGGCGCCCCGGCCGAGTTCGGCCGGGTGGCCGCGTTCGTGCTCTCCCCCGCCGCCAGCTACCTGACCGGCGTCACCGTGCCGGTCGACGGCGGCGTGCTGCGGGGCCTTTGATGGCCGCGCCCGCCGGTGGGCCGGGCCGCGGCGCTCGCGCCGGAGGGCGGGCGCGGGCTGCGGACGGGGCGGGCCGGCACCCTCGCCCGACCCGGGAGGAACTCGCCGCGGCGGCGGAGCGCACCATTGCCGACGTCGTCGCACCCGACCTGGACGTGCTGTTCGTCGGGATCAACCCGGGCCTGTGGTCGGCGGCGACCGGGTGGCACTTCGCCCGGCCGGGCAACCGGTTCTGGCCCGCACTGCACCGGGGCGGGTTCACGCCCCGGTTGCTGCACCCCAGCGAGCAGGACGGGCTGCCGGGGTACGGCCTGGGCATCACCAACATGGTCGCGCGGGCCAGTGCACGGGCCGACGAGCTGACCGCGGCCGAGTTGGTCGAGGGGGCGGAGATCCTCGCCGGCAAGGTCGAGCGGTACCGCCCCCGGTGGGTCGCCGTGGTGGGGGTGACCGCGTACCGGATCGGGTTCGCCCGGCCGAAGGCGGCCTTCGGCCCGCAGCCGGAGCCCCTCGCCGGCGCCCGCCTCTGGGTGCTGCCCAACCCCAGCGGCCTGAACGCGCACTTCACGCCCGAGACGCTCGGGGCCGCGTTCGGCGAGTTGCGGGCGGCGGTCGCCGCGAGCTGAGAAGTCAGTTGGCCGCGGCGGGTGGCAGGGCCTCGTCGGCGAGGTAGGGCCGAAGCGGCGGCACGGCCACCGGCTCGGGGCCGGTCGCGTCGACGTACGGGGTGGGCGAGTCGGCGACCGCGAACTGGGTGCGGTAGAGCTCGGCGTAGAGCCCGCCCACGGCCACCAACTCCTCGTGCCGCCCCCGCTCGACGATCCGCCCGTCGTCGAGCACCAGGATCTGGTCGGCGTCGCGGACCGTCGAGAGCCGGTGCGCGATCACCAGCGCGGTACGCCCGGTCAGCGCCACCGACAGCGCCCGCTGCACCGCTGCCTCGCTCTCCGAGTCGAGGTGGGCGGTCGCCTCGTCGAGGATCACGATCGACGGGGCCTTGAGCAGCAGCCGGGCGATGGCGATGCGCTGCTTCTCGCCACCGGAGAAGCGGTAGCCGCGCTCGCCGACGAGGGTGTCCAGCCCGTCCGGCAGCGACCGGACCAGGTCGGCGACCTGCGCCCCGGCCAGGGCCGCCCAGATCTCGTCGTCGGTGGCGCCCGGCTTGGCATAGCGCAGGTTCTCGGCGATGGTCTCGTGGAACAGGTGCGAATCCTGGGTGACCACGCCGATCTCGTCGCGCAGCGAGTCGAGCGTGGCGTCGCGGACGTCGACCCCGCCGACCAGCACCCGCCCGTCGGTGACGTCGTAGATGCGGGAGATCAGCATGGACAGCGTCGACTTGCCGGCGCCGGAGGGGCCGACCAGCGCCACCATCTGCCCCGGCTCGACCGCGAACGAGACGCCCTTGAGCACGGGCTCGTTGACCGTACGGTCGAGCGCGGCGACCTCCTCCAGGGAGGCGAGCGAGATCTCGGCGGCGCTGGGGTAGCGGAACCGGACGCCGCGGAACTCGACCCGACCGCTGGCCCGGGGCACCGGCACGGCGTCGGGCTTCTCCTCGATCGTCGGCGTCAGGTCGAGCACCTCGAAGACCCGGTCGAAGGAGACCAGCGCGCTCATCACGTCGACCCGGACGTTGGACAGCGCGGTCAGCGGGCCGTAGAGGCGGGTGAGCAGCAGGGCGAGGGTCACCACGGTGCCGGCGCTGACGTTGCCGGTTACCGCGAGCCAGCCGCCGAGGCCGTAGGTGAGGGCCTGGGCCAGCGAGGCGACCAGCAGCATCGCCACGAAGAAGGTCCGCGAGTACATCGCGGACTGGATGCCGATGTCGCGGACCCGCTCGGCCCGTGCGGCGAACCGGCGCGCCTCCACCTCGGGCTGGCCGAAGAGCTTCACCAGCAACGCGCCCGACACGCCGAACCGCTCGGTCATCGTCGCGTTCATCTTGGCGTCGAGGTTGTACGACTCGCGGGTGATCTCGGCGAGCCGCTTGCCGACCCGGCGGGCCGGGATGATGAAGACCGGCAGCAGCACCAGCGAGAGCGCGGTGATCTGCCAGGAGAGGGTGAACATCACCGCGGCGGTGAGCACGAGCTGGATGACGTTGCTGACCACCCCGGACAGCGTCGAGGTGAACGCCCGCTGCGCGCCGAGCACGTCGTTGTTGAGCCGGCTGACCAGCGCACCGGTCTGGGTGCGGGTGAAGAACTGCAGCGGCATCCGCTGAACGTGGTCGTAGACCCGGGTGCGCAGGTCGAGGATGATGCCCTCGCCGATGCGGGCCGAATACCACCGCTGGGCCAGGGAGAGCAGCGCGTCGAGCACCGCGAGCCCGGCGATCACGAGCGCCAGCCGGACCACGACGCTGCCGGCGTCGGTGCCACCCCGGCTGATCGTGTCGATCACGTCACCGGCGAGCACCGGGGTGGCGACGCCGATGACCGCGGCCAGCACCACGGTGACCAGGAAGACGACGATGTCCCGGCGGTAGGGCCGGGCGAAGGCCACGATCCGGCGGGCGACCCCGCGCTTGAGGCGGTGGGTGGAGATCTCGTCGCGGTTGCGCATCGACCGGAGCATGCTCCAGCCGGCCACGCCGCCGCCGGACATCGAGCCTGACACGTTCACCTCCGGGTCGTCGGGTTGACCGCACCGTCAGGTCAATTCTCCCGACGACTCTGACAACCTCGTTCGCGATCCGGATCTTCCCGAACGGTCCCTGCTACTCTCCCCGGCCGGCGAGGTCGCGCAGCCGGCGGGTCTGCGCCTCCCGCTCGGCCCGCTGCTGGTCGGCGGCGGACCGGTTGGTGGCCCCGGCCAGCAGGGCCTTGATCTCCACCACCGCGTTGCGGTTGTTGGCCAGCAGCCCGGCGGTCAGGTCACGCACCGCGGCGTCCAGGTCGGCGTTCGGCACCACCAGGGTGGCCAGGCCGATCCGGTCCGCCTCGGCGGCGTCCATCCGCCGGCCGGTGGCGCAGATCTCCAGCGCGCGGCTGTAGCCGACCAGGTCGACCAGGCGACCGGTGCCGGCGAGATCCGGGACCAGGCCGAGCGTCACCTCGGCCATGGAGAGCTTCGCGTCCTCGGCGAGCACCCGCAGGTCGCAGGCGAGGGCCAACTGGAAGCCGGCGCCGATCGCGTGCCCCTGCACGGCGGCGATCGTCACGACGTCCGGGCGGTGCAGCCAGGTGAAGCCGCCCTGGTATTCCGCGATCCGGTCGGCGCACTCCTGCTCGGACATGGTGGCCAGTTCGGCGAACGAACCCGGGCCTGAGGCGCCGGCGACCGACAGGTCGAGGCCGGCGGAGAACGCCCGCCCCTCGCCGCGCAGGACCACGACGCGTACGTCGCCGGGGAGGTCCCGGGAGAAGTCGCTCATCGCGCGCCACATCGCCGGGGTCTGCGCGTTGAGCACGTCGGGCCGGCACAACGTGACCGTCGCGACCGGCCCGTCGCATTCCAGCCGGACCCCGGTCGCCTCGGCGGTCACCGAGCGATCCGGGGAGCGGCGCTGACGGACGACGATGCTGGGCGGGTCACGCCTTTTTGCGGCGTCGGGCGCCGCCACGCTGCCGCAGCTGAACCCCGGACTCGGTGAGCACCCGGTGGATGAACCCGTACGAACGGCCGGTCGAGGCCGCGAGCGCGCGGATGCTCTCACCCGAGGTGTACCGCTTTACCAGGTCCTTGGCGAGCGTCTGACGCTCGGCTCCGACGATCCGGCGACCCTTCTCAGTGCTGGTGGCTGTGCCAGTGGCTGCCATGCTGTGTCCTCACGTCCCAGACTGTGCGGTTCGGATACGGTCCCACCTATTAGACCGTCTCGAACGATCATGCGCCAGATATCAACTCTTCGCCAACCGACACGCTACGCGATGTCAGCTTCCCGATAGATTGACCTTTCTCCCCCGCCTGAAGCATGGGATTCCCGCCCTGGCCCGCTGCCCTTTCGGCGGGCCGGGACGGGTCAGGCGAGTTCGACGAGTTCGAGCAGGTCGTCGCTCCAGGCGTCCTCGTCGCCGTCGGGCAGCAGGATGGCGCGGTCGGGCTTGAGCGCCATGACCGCGCCGGGGTCGTGGGTGACCAGCACGATCGCGCCCGGATAGCGGGCGATGGCGTCGAGCACCTGTTCCCGGCTGACCGGGTCGAGGTTGTTCGTCGGCTCGTCGAGCAGCAGCACGTTCGCCCCGGAGCAGACCAGGGTGGCCAGCGCGAGCCGGGTCTTCTCACCGCCGGAGAGCACCCCGGCCGGCTTGTCGACGTCGTCGCCGGAGAACAGGAACGCCCCGAGGATCTTGCGCAGGTCGGTGTCGGTCTGCTCGATGGCGGCGCTGCGCATGTGGTCCAGCACCGTCCGGTCCACGTCGAGCGTCTCGTGCTCCTGCGCGTAGTAGCCGAGCCGCAGGCCGTGGCCGGCGTGCACCCCGCCGGTGTCGGGCTCCAGCAGACCGCCGAGCATCCGCAGCAGGGTGGTCTTGCCGGCGCCGTTGAGCCCCAGGATGGCGACCCGGGAGCCCCGGTCGACCGCCACGTTGACGTCGGTGAAGATCTCCAGCGAGCCGTACGACTTCGACAGGCCGGTCGCGGTGAGGGGCGTCTTGCCGCACGGGGCCGGGCTCGGGAAGCGCACCTTCGCCACCCGGTCGGCGACACGCACCTCCTCCAGACCGGAGATCAGCTTCTCGGCCCGCCGGGCCATGTTCTGCGCGGCGACGGTCTTGGTGGCCTTGGCCCGCATCTTGTCGGCCTGCGCCATCAGCGCGCCGGCCTTCTTCTCGGCGTTGGCCCGTTCCCGGCGGCGGCGCCGCTCGTCGGTCTCGCGGGCCTCCAGGTACGCCTTCCAGCCCAGGTTGTAGACGTCGACCACGGAGCGGGTGGCGTCGAGGAACCACACCTTGTTGACCACCGACTCCAGCAGCGAGCCGTCGTGGGAGATCACGATCAGGCCGCCCTTGTGGTTGGCGAGGAAGCTGCGCAGCCAGGTGATCGAGTCGGCGTCGAGGTGGTTGGTCGGCTCGTCGAGCAGCAGGATGCCGCCGCCGTTCTCGCCCGCGTCGCGGAACAGGATCCGGGCCAGCTCGATGCGGCGGCGCTGACCGCCGGAGAGCGTGCCGATGGTCTGGGCGAGCGCCCGGTCCGGCAGGCCGAGGTTGGCGCAGATCCGGGCGGCCTCGGCCTCGGCCGCGTACCCGCCGAGGGAGGCGAACTGGTCCTCCAGCGCGCCGTAGCGACGGACCAGCCTGTCGTCGGCGCCGTCGGCGAGCTTGGCCTCGATCTCCTTCATCTGGGCCATCAGCACGTCCAGGCCCCGGGCGGAGAGGACCCGGTCGCGGCCGGTGACCTCCAGGTCGCCCGTGCGCGGGTCCTGTGGGAGGTAGCCGATGGCGCTGCGCCGATCGAGCTGCCCGGCGTACGGCTGGCCCTCGCCGGCGAGCACCTTGAGCGTGGTGGTCTTGCCGGCGCCGTTGCGGCCGACCAGGCCGATCCGGTCACCCGGCTGCACCCGCAGGGTGGTGTCGGACAGCAGGATCCGGGCGCCGGCGCGCAGTTCCAGGCCGGTGGCAGTGATCATGTCGGAGGACTCGCTCTCGGGGTCTGGAAGGGCTGACTCAGGGCACGCGAAAGCGCCGGCGAGCACGAGGCCCGTCGGCGCGGGGCGGTTCAGCCTTCGCAGAGCAGCACGGCGCCAAGTGTACCGGGCGCCGCCCGGCCTCCTCTCCGGATTACCGACCAAGATCATCGGGTACCGGAACGCCGTCCGGACCCGGTCCGGTACCGCAACCACCAAAACGGATCAAACGGTGATCGGGGTAGACATGGAGCTGAACCAGAACGCGCGGGTCGATACCAGCCAGGTGGACGACCGGCGAGGATCCGGCGGGGGCGGCGGCCTGGGCGGCATCCCCATCCCGATCGGTGGCGGCCGGGGCGGCATCGTCGGCATCGTCGTCGCCGTGCTCGTCGCGCTCGTCGGCGGCGGCCTCGGCCTGAACGCGGCCACCAACGGCGGCGACGAGCCGCAGGGCGACAACACGTCACTGGCGCAGAAGTGCTCCGCCGACGACGCGCTCCAGCAGCTCGACTGCCGCAACGCGCTCTACGTCAACTCCATCCAGGCGTACTGGCAGAAGGCCCTGCCCGAGGCGTTCGGCGAGCGGTACCGTCCGTCCCGGACGGTCTTCTTCAGCCAGGGCGTCAACACCGCCTGCGGGCAGGCCGACTCCGGCGTCGGCCCGTTCTACTGCCCCGCCGACGACCTCGTCTACATCGACCTCACCTTCTACCAGGTGCTCGCCCGGCAGCTCGGGGCCGAGGGCGAGTTCGCCCAGCCGTACGTGCTCGCCCACGAGTACGGCCACCACGTGCAGGACCTGCTCGGCACCGAGGCCCAGATGCGCCGCCAGCAGCAGCGCGACCCGGACAACGCGAACGCGCTCTCGGTGAAGCTGGAACTGCAGGCCGACTGTTACGCCGGCGCCTGGGCGAAGAACGCCACCGGCACCGCCGACTCCGGCGGCCAGAAGATCTTCACCAGCATCAGCGAACAGGACATCCAGCAGGCCGTCGACACCGCCGAGAAGATCGGTGACGACGCCATCTCCGATCGGGCCAACCGGCCGGTGAACCCGGACGAGTTCACCCACGGCTCCTCCGCCCAGCGCAAGGAGTGGTTCACCCGGGGCTACACCACCGGCGACCCGAAGTCGTGCGACACCTTCAGCGGGGCGCTGTGACGGCGGCGGGCCGGGCGCGCTGACCGCCTCCACGCGCAGGCACGCTACGGGCCCGGCCGTTGCGGTGACCGGGCCCGTAGCGTGCGGTGGAGCGGGGTTTCAGACCCGCTGCCAGAGCGCCGGCACGTTGGGCGGCTCCCAACCCGGCTGCGCGGTGTGGCCCTGCAGGCAGCGGTAGGACGCGCCGCCGTAGGTCACCGTCGCCCCGGCGGCGTACGCGGTACCGACCTGCCACGTGCCACCCGGCGGGTTGCTGGTCGAGGTGGGCGTGGGGGTCGGCCCGGGGCCACCGGCGGTGACCAGGGTCAGCCCGTACGCCGCCAGGATCGCGTTGACCGGCTGGAAGTACATGGTCCCGCCGGTGCTGCAGTTGCCGGAGCCACCCGAGGTGACACCCTGGGCCTGGTCGCCGGAGATCCACGAACCGCCGGAGTCGCCGGGCTCGGCGCAGGCGTTGCTCCGGGTGAGCCCGCTCACGGTGCCCTCCGGATAGGTCACCGAGGCGTTCTTCTGCTGGATGGTGCCGCAGCGCCACCCGGTGGTGGAACCGGACCGGCAGACCGCCGCGCCCACGGCGGCCTCGGTGCTGCCCGCCACCGACACGGTCCCGCCCCGGTAGTCGTTCACCAGGCCACGCGGGGTGTTACCGGCGTCCACCTGCACCCAGGCATAGTCCCGGCCGGGGAACGTGGAGCCGCGTACCGTGCCGCCCGGCTGCGAGGTGCGGGCCCCGACCCGTCCGCAGTGTCCGGCGGTGACGAAACCGCCGTTCACCGAGAACCCGACCGAGCAGCGGCTGCTGCCGGTGTAGTAGGCGTTGCCGCCGATCACGTCGGCGTACGGCTTCGGGGTCTCCGTGCTGACCTGGACGCGCAGCGCACCGGCCGGCAGCCCGGCGGCGGCGGCGAAGGACCGGGCCGCGGCCACGCCGCCGTCCCGGGCGAGGACCACGACGGCGTTGCCGGGAAGGTCGGCGTACCAGCCGACGACGGCGGCCGGCGCGGCGGCGGCCTTGCGGTTCAGCCGGTCGACCGCCCCTTCCAGGGCACGTTCGCTGTGCGTCACCGGCACCGGGACCGCGCCGAGGTTGCGCACCGACTCGGCGTCGGCGGCGCTGGTGACGCCGACCGAGACGGCGGCGCCACCGTCAGCGACCCAGGTGCCGCCGTAGCGGGCGCCGAGGGTGTCCCGCAGCACCTGCTGCACCCGGCCGGCCCGGTCGTCGACGTCGAGGCGGGCGCGGGCCTGGGCCGGGGTCAGCCGCAGGTCCCGTTGCAGGGCGGCGAACATCTCGGGGGCCACCCCGTCGGGGGCGGCGGCCGGGGCGGCGGGCGCGGGGGCGGGTTCGGCACTGGCCTGGGCGGTCAGGGCCACGGTCAGCACCAGGGCAGCGGAACTCAGGGTAGTCAGCGCCACGGTGGCTGTTCTTCGGAGCATGGGGGTCTCCTCGCGGTCAGGACAATGTGGAGGATCGGAGCGACCGGGTGCGAACAGGCACGCAGTGCCATGGAACAGCCGCCTCACCGGTGCGCTACTAGAGAGAAAACAATTGTTGTTAACTCTGTTGCCATCACCGTAGGTTAGACATCTGACGGCGTCAATACAGGTGTCGATCAATCAGAGTCCGCCCACGTCAGCGCAGGGAGCTGCCCGTGTCCCCGTCGCGCCCGCCCGATCCGGCCGCCCGCCGGACCCCGTCCGTCCGATCACGACCGGCCGTCGTCGGCGCTCCGCCAGCGCTGCCCCGGCACACCCTGACGGTGCCCGCGCCGGACGACGTGCCCTTCGCCGTCGGCACCTTCGACGAGCTCGGCCCGCTGTCCCGCGCCGCCTTCCCGCACCGGCACACCTTCTACGAGCTGGTGTACGTGACCCACGGCCGGGCGTCGCACGTCATCGACCTCGAGACCCACCCCGTCCGGCCGCCGCACCTGTTCGTCGTCACGCCCGGCCAGGTGCACCACTGGCGCGACCAGCGCGACCTACGGGGACACGTCCTGCTCTGCGCCGCCGAGTTCCTGCTGACCTTCCCGGCGGACCGCGACGCGCTGCACCGCTCGGGCCACCGCTCCTGGCGCCCCCGCGACGCCGCCCAGGCGAGGAGGATCGCCACCCTGCTGCGCTGGGCGACCGCCGAGCACCGCCGGGGCGGACCGGGCCGGGGAAGCACCCTGCGGGCCTACCTGCACCTCCTGCTCACCGAGGTGCTCAGGTCCCGCCCCACGGAGCCGGCCACCGGCCCCTCTCCCGACGCCGGCACCCGCAACCACCGGGCCGCTGCGATAGCCCGTCGCTTCGAGGAGCTGCTCGCCGAGCCGGACCTCGTCGGCGAGCCACCCCGCGCGTACGCCCGCCGGATCGGCGTGTCGGTGCGCCACCTCAACGACGCGGTGCCGCTGGCCACCGGAACCACCCCGGCCCGAATGATCCGCCGCGCCCGGGTGCTGGAGGCGAAACGGCTGCTGACCCGTACCGACCTCACCGTGGCCACGATCGCCGACCGGCTCGGGTTCGCCGACCCCGCGTACTTCTGCCGCTTCTTCCGTCGCGAGGCCGGCGACTCCCCCGGCGCGTTCCGGCGACACGGTGGAAAACACCACGATCCCGCCCTCCCACACATCGACGCACCCTGACGCCTGTCAATACCGTCGAGTCGCCAGCCGCGCCGGCCCGCCCCCGTCTCCGGGACCGCACGGGCCGGCCGGGCCAGGACATCCGTCCCCACGAGGAGGAACGTCATGAACGGTGCAGGCAGCGACGTACAGGAGCCAGACGACCCCCGCCCGCACAGCGGCGTGACACGCAAGAGCGTGCTGAGGGCGGCGGCGCTGGCCCTGCCCGCTCCGTTCCTCGTCGCCGGGGCCGCACAGGCGATGGGTACGACGGCGGGCGACCCGGCTTCGCCGCCGCCCCTCACCCCGTACTGCGACGACGGCGACGACCCGACGCCGCCGCAGATGGAGGGTCCCTACTTCAAGCCGAACTCACCGCGGCGCGCCTCGCTCGTCGAGTCCACCACCGTCGGCACCCGGCTCACCGTCATCGGTCACGTGTTCGGGCTGGACTGCCGGCCGCTCCCCAACGTGCTGCTGGACTTCTGGCAGGCGGACGCCAACGGCGGGTACGACAACGCCGGCTACCGCCTGCGCGGTCACCAGTTCACCGACGCCTCGGGCGCGTACCGGCTCAGCACGATCGTGCCGGGGCTCTACCCGGGACGTACGCGGCACATCCACGTCAAGGCGCAGGCGCCCAACCGGCCGGTGCTCACCACCCAGCTGTACTTCCCCAACGAGCCCCGCAACAACACCGACCCGATCTTCGACCCCGCCCTGGTGATGGCGGTGCGGTCGGTGAGCGGCGGCCGGGAGGCGAGCTTCGACTTCGTCCTCAACGTGACCTCGGGACCCACGCCCACCCCGACCGCCAGCACACCCGGTGGGACCTGGGCAGCCGGCACCCTCTACTCCGCCGGCGCCCGGGTCACCTACGGCAACGTCGGATACCGCTGCCTCCAGACACACACCGCCCAGACCGGCTGGGAACCGCCGAACGCGCCCGCGCTCTGGGCCCGGGACTGAGGCGGAACCATAACGGACCGGTCGCCCGTCCTGCCGTGGATGGCGGACGGGCGACCGGTCGTCCACGTACGCGACGAGGGCGCGGGCCGACGGCCCACGGCAGATCCGGTCGCACGTCCGCCCGGGGCTCAGCGCGCGGCGCGGAGCGCGGCGACCCGTTCACCGAGCCGCTCCACCTGGTGCAGCCCGTCGCGGAGCAGGTCGAGCGCGTCCCCGGGCCTCCCCCACTGGTCCAACCGCTGCGCCAGCAGCAGCACCACCGCCGCCAGCTCCCGGCGCCGCCCGGCCGCCCGGTAGCCGTCGGCCGCCGCCCGCAGGTGCCGCTCCGCGCCGGGCCGGTCGCCGGCATCGTCCCGCAGCAGGCCGCGTACCCGGTTCGCGCGGGCCAGCACCGCGTCGTCGCCCAGGTCGGTGGCGTCGCACAGCAGCGCCTCCGCACGCTCCGGCTGGCCCAGCGCGTGGTAGACCTCGGCCAACTCCACCCCGATCTCCAGGGCCAGCGTCGGGTGCCCGGTATCCGCCAGCGCGGTGTGTGCCGTCGCCAGGTCGGCGAGTGCGCCGGCCAGGTCGCCGGCCGCCCGCCGCCCCTGGCCCCGGGCCCGGTGGCAGCACGCCAACTGCACCCTCATGGCGACCTGCCGGGCCGCCTGACGGGCCTGTTCCGCGGCGACGGCGGCCTCCGCCGTCCGTCCCGAGGCGAGCAACGAGCCCGCGACGGTCAGGTGCAGATGGGCCACCCGGGCCGGCTCGGCCAGCACCGCCAGGGCCAGGGCCTGCCCGGCGGCCTCCGCGGCCGCCTCCTCCTCGCCGAGCGCGACGTGGCAGAGCGCCAGCTCCGCGTGCAGGGTCAGCAGCGTCGACGGGTCCGGAAATCCGTCCCGCGTCAGCGCGTCCCGCGCCTCGGTGAGCAGGTAGCGGGCGTACCGGGGATCGCCCGCGTGGTACACCACCGCGGCGCGGCCGGCCGCCGCCTCGGCCCGGACGTGCCCGGCCGCCCCGGCCAGCAGCGCCTCCGCCCGGTCCACCTCGGCCGACGCGGCGGCAGAATCGTCGCTGTGCAACGCGACCCCGGCCAGGCCGAGCCGGGCACGTGCCTCCAGGACTCGGTCGTCCAGCTCGGCGGCGGCCACGGCCACCTCCCGGCAGACGGCGGACGCCTCGTCGGTGGACCCGGCCAGGTCCGCGCCGACCAGCCGGAGTCGCAGGCGCACCACGTCGGCCGGCGAACGGCCGGTGGTCAGGTCCGCCGGCGTGACCCCGAGCCGTTCGGCGAAGTGGGCGACGGCGTCGGCGGAGGGCACCCGGCGACCGCCCTCCACCGCGGAGACGTAGGCCGCCGTGTACCGGGGCTCGGCCAGGGCACGCTGGGTCAACCCCCGGGCCGCCCGCAGCCGCTGGAGACGCACACCCAGCCCGTCCGCCGTCCCGTCCGCCACGACACGCTCCGGGCCGGTCACGACAGGCGCTCCGCCGCACGCAGGCCACGCCGCAGCACCGCCGCCGCCTCGGCCCGCTCCGCCCGGGCCAGCAACAGCTCGGCGAGATGGCGGCAGGTGATCACCACGTCCCCCATCAGCCCGGCCCGCTCGTACCGGTCGACCGCGCGCAGCAGCAGCCGCCGTGCCTGGTCGCCGTCGCCCTGGGCGGCCCGCACCAGCCCGCGTACCCGGTCGGCCTCGGCCATGATCTCCCGATGATCGCTGGCGGCCGCCGCCCGGGCGGCCTCCTCGGCCAGCTCCCCCGCCTCGGTCAGGGCGCCCTCCCGCCGGCGCGCCTCGGCCAGTTCCAGGGTCGCCCCGGCGTGGTCGAGCACCGCGCCGACGGCGCCCAGCATCTCCCGGGCACGGCGCAACTCCGTCGCCGCCTCCCCCGGCCGCCCGGCCCGCAGCAGCACGTAGCCACGGGCCCAGTGGCACAGGGCCACCTCACGGGTGAGCCCCAGCTCGGTGTAGCCGCGGCCGGCCTCGCGCAGGTGCCGGTCCGCCTCGTCCAGCTCGCCGTCGCGGCGCAACTGCCCGGCGATGGCGTGGAACTGCGCCACCCACTCCCCGTTGGTCACCCGGGCGAGCAGGGGCGTCACCTCCCGCTCCAACCGCCGGGCCCGGTCGCGCCAGCTCAGTTCGAGGAACGTGTACATCAGCGCGTTGGTCAGCCGCAGCTCGGCGTCGGGATCCACCGGCGGGGCCGCCCGCAGGGCCCGCAGCCCGCCCTCGAGGATCGCCACCGCCCGCGGCGCGTCCCCGGTGACCAGCAGGCAGTACGCCTGCCGGGCCAGCACCGCCGCGCGCAGCGCCGGGGACCCTTCGGACAGCTCGTCGGCCAGTTCGTCGTACCGGGCGGCGGCCTCCTCGGTCAGCCCACGGTGCAGGTGGGCCTCCGCCAGGTGGTAGCCCGCCCAGCCGGCCAGTTCGGACAGTCGGTAGCGCTCCGCCCGGCCGCGTGTCCCGGTCAGCACCCGCTCGGCGGCGTCCAACCGGCCCGCCGAAAGGTCCCGGCGGGCCGTCGCCAGCTCGGCGGCGAGCTGAGCCGAAGCGTTCGCCGGCCGGCCGTAGCGCAGGTCGTCGACCGGCAGCCCGAGCCGGTCCGCGAAGTAGGCCAGCGCCTCGGGGCTGGGCGCCCGGGCGCCGGACTCCACGGCACCCAGGAACGCCCGGGTGTAACGGGAGCCGACGATCTGCTGCTGGGTCAGGCCCCGGGCCACCCGCAGCCGCCGGATCCGGTCGCCCAGACTCTCCAGGGCCAGGTCGTCGCGGGCGGTGTCGCGGTGCGCGCCGGTGGCGTCGGCGGATGGCGGGGGCCCGTCGCTTCTGGCACCGGGCACGGCGACGTCGGCCGCAGCCGTCTCCGCCATCCTGGCTCCCTCCACCCTCGCGCTCAGCCTAGTGCGTCCGCCGGCCGGCGGCCGCGCCCGACCGGCGCCACCCCCGCAGAGCCGCCGTGGCCCGGGTCAGGACGGTTCGGGATCGCGTACCAGGACCCGGACCGTGTGGGCCGCCGCGATCGCGCCGACCAGCACGGCGTGCCGGGGCTCGGGCACGTCCAGCAGCCGGTCGGCGCGCAGCGCCGCCAGCGGGGCGAGCCGCCGGTCGGCGAGCACGGTGTCCACCGCCCGCCGGTCGCCGCCGCAGACCAGCGCGCTCAGGGACGGCACCTCCGGCAGCAGCAGCCGTACGGCGAGATCGGCCGCGTCGCCCAATGCCGCCTTCGCCTGGTTGTCGCGCCGCCGGGCGAAGCGCTGCTGGGACCAGCCCCCGGCGGCGGTACGTCCCTGCACGTAGCTGGTGTCCACCTTGGAGACCACCAGCTTCTCCCCCGCCGCGACGCCCACCGCCACCGCGCCCTTGCGGGCGAGCAGCAGGCCGATCCGGCGCGGGGTGGTCGCGGCGGCCACGAAGCCGGGCACGTCCGAGGTGGCCGGCGCGCCGGGCGGGGTGTGCAGCGCGGCGGTCGCGCCGTCCGGGGCGGCGAGCAGCAGCCCGTACGCCTGGACGGTGATGGTGGGCGGGCCGTGCCGGTCGGCGAAGCCCTCGACCCACCGGGCGACCCGGCCCGGTGCCACCTCGACCCATCGACCGCCGCCTACTGCCGGTCTGCCGGCCACGGCAACCTCCCTTGTGGTGTCGCAACGTCGAACGGCTCAGCCACGGAGCAACCGCCAGGTCGCCAGCGCTGTCTGCGCCGCGTCTGCCGGGGCCTGCGCGGCCGTCCAGCTCGCGATGACGCCGGTGAGGGCGCCGGCGAGGTAGGCGGCGTGGACGTCCACCGGCACGTCGTGCAGGTGCGGGGGGCGGGCCCGCGCCTCGAAACTGCGCCGCAGCTCCGCGGCGAGCCGGTCCCGCAGCCCTGCGGCGAAGCGGGCACTGCCGTGCGGGGACAGCATCCGACGGTAGAGGACCGCGTTGGCGGCGACGTCGTCGAAGAGGTCACGGAGCGGCTGCGGCACCTCGTCGCGCGGCGCGTCCAGCGGACAGAGCGCCGCGGCACGCGCCACCTGGGTAACCGCCTCGTCCATCGCGTCCGCCACCAGTGCGTCCAGGTCAGGAAAGTGGAGGTAGGTGGTCGCGCGGTTGACCCCGGCCCGCTTGGCGACCTCGGCGATCGTGATGGCGCCCAGCTCCCGCTCGGCGGCCAGTTCGAGGACCGCCGCCCGCAGTCGGGCCCGGGTCCGCCGCGCACGGGGGTCGGAGGATCTCACGGAGCCACTATACGACACGCGTCGCTTAAACGACACACGTCGTGTAACTTGTCGGCCATGCGAATCGAGCTCTGGGCCGACGTCGTCTGCGCGTGGGCGTACATCGGCAAGCGGCGGCTGGAGCGGGCACTGGCATCCTGGACGGGCGAGCCGGTCGACATCGTCTGGCGGCCGTTCCGGATCGACCCCTCCGCCCCCGTCCCGGCCGAACCGCTGGCGGAGGCGCTGCGCGACCCGATGGTGGACGCCGCGCTCCAGCAGTGCGCGCCGGAGCTCACGCCCGGCAAGAACCGGGAGCGGGTCTCCCGCATCGCGGCGGCCGAAGGCCTCGGTCCCCGCTGGGGGGCAGGCTGGCGGGCCAGCAGCCACGATGCCCACCGGCTCATCGCCCTCGCCCACGAGGCCGGCGGTACGCGACTACAGGGCGCGGTGGCCGAAGAGGTCATGAGGGCCCACTTCGTCGACGCGCGGGACATCAGCCTCCCGGCGGTGCTGGACGACGTCGCCCGGAGCGCGGGGTTCCCCGAGGGCAGCGGACTGCTCGCCGACGGCGGAGGTGACGCCGCCGTGCGGGAACTCCTGCTGCGGGGCCGGGCCGCAGGTGTGGCGACCTCCCCGACGTTCGTGGCGAACGGCGAGGCACTGCGCGGGGCGCAGCCCCCGGAGGTGATCCACGCCTTCCTGTCCGGGGCAGCACGACTCAGCCCGCGGCAACTGCCCGAGGAGGTCGAACGGTTCCGCCACGCCGAGGCGCTGCTGGATCTCGGCGATCCCCTGGGCGCCCTCACCCTGCTCCAGCCCCTGCTCGACAGCCACGGCGACGATCGCGGCACGCAACTGCTCGCCGCGCGGGCGTACTTCCACTCCGCCCAGCTCAACCGGGCCCTGCGGGTCCTCGAGCCGCTCGTGACGGCGGCGCCGGACGACTCGTACGCGCGGTTGTTGCTCGGACGCACGCTCCAGCGGCAGGGCGACGCCCGGCGCGCCGCCCCCCACCTGCGCCTGGCGGCAGCCATGTCCCCCCACTACGCCGCCTGAACCGGCGCACCGACGACAGGCCTCATCGCGGCAGCACCATGGCGATCGCGAGCGCCGCGATGAGGCCGCTGGAGACCAGCGCGGTGACACGTCGCCCGCGGGGCCCGGTCAGCGCCCGACCGACGAGGCTGCCCCCGCCGGCGATCAGCAACTGCCAACTGGCCGACGCGACGAAGGCCCCGGCCACGAAGAGCAGTGCGTCGGCCGCACCCGGGTCCGCGTCGCGCTGCCGGCCGATCACCAGTGCGGCGAAGTAGACGACCGTGGCCGGGTTGAGCAGGGTCAGCGCGAGCACGCCGGCGAAGGCCCGGGTCGGGGTGTCCAGGCCCCGGCGTTCGCCAGCAGCCCCCGTCGCGGCGCGGGGACGCAGGGCCCGCCAGAGGCCATGGCCGGCGAGGACGAGCAGCACGCCTGCGGCGGCCAGCCGCAACGGCCCGGCGACCGGGGCGATCAGCCCGGCGACGGCGGCCCCACCGAGGGCGGCCACGGCGGCGTAGAGCCCGTCGGCCACGGCCACTCCGAGAGCGGCGGCGGCACCGACCCGGAACGACGTACGGGCGGTCAGCCCGAGAATGAGGATCGCGATGGCGCCGACCGGTATCGCCACGCCGTAGCCGGCGACCAGGCCGGCCAGGAACGAGGCCGTCACGACGGCGGGCGGTAGGTCGGGACGGACGCCGGCATGGTCCGCTGTCGACGCGCGGCGGTGGCCGCACGGACGGGGACCTGCAACGGGTACGTCTCGATCATGCGGTCATCGTGGGCCACCCGCCCGCGCCGGTCCACCGGGTTTCCCGCCAGTGACCGGGTCGCTGTCGCCGACGTCCCGATCGTCGGGAACCCGGCGTCGAGTGGATCTTGCGGCATGTGCGTCGCGAGCCGGGCGCTGGCACAATGGCCCGCCTGTCCCGGCCCCTGCCAGGAGTGAGGTCACGATGACCGAGGAGCACATCCAGCCCAACGAGACCACCGTGCCGCTGCTGCACTGCGTGTCCGCGGAGGAGACCCTTGCCTTCTGGCGGGCGCTCGACTTTCAGGTGACCTACGAGCAGACGAAGCCGTACCTGTACCTGGCCTTCCGCTGGAGCGGGTTCGACCTGCACTACGGCGGCGCGCCGAGCGCCGCGGACCCGTCGGCCGAGAACACCGGTGGTTGCCTGGTGATGGTCGACGCGGTCGCGCCCTACCACGCGGCGTTCAGCGAGGCGATGCGCCGCACGTACGGCAAGGTCCTCGCCAAGGGGCAGCCCCGGATGACCCGCTACCGGCCCGGCGCCTCACGGTTCACCGTCGTCGATCCGTCGGGAAACACGATCATCTTCATCCAGCGGGACGAGCCGACGGAGCTGGAGTACGGCGGCTCGAAACGGTTGCGGGGGCTGGCCCGTGTCCTCGACAACGCCCGGATCCTGCGGGAGTTCAAGGACGACGACCGGGCCGCCTGGCGGGCACTCAACTCCGGGCTGCGCCGGCACGGCGAGACCGCGCCGGCCGTCGAGCAGGCGCTGGCACTGGCCGCGCTGATCGAGCTGTCGGTCGCGCTGGACGAGCCGGAGCGGGTGTCCGAGTGGGGGCCCCGCCTCCAGCCGCTCCCGTTGAGCGCGCCGGAGCGTGACCGGGTACGACGTTCCGTCGCCGACCCCGCCGTCCTCGCGCCCTGGCTGCCCTGAGCCAGCTCCACGGGGACGCGTCGAGCGCGCCACCCGAGGTGTGGGCGGCGCGCTCGACGGTGGACCGGGTTCGTCCGGTCAGACGTTGAAGCCGAGGGAACGGAGCTGGTCGCGCCCCTCGTCGGTGATCTTGTCCGGCCCCCACGGCGGGAGCCACACCCAGTTGATCCGCATGTCGTCGACCAGGCCGCCGCCCGGGCCGGTGGTCAGCGCCTGCCGGGCCTGGTCCTCGATCACGTCGGTCAGCGGGCACGCCGCCGAGGTCAGCGTCATGTCCAGGGTGGCCACGTTGTCGTCGCCGACGTGCACGCCGTACACCAGGCCGAGGTCGACCACGTTGATGCCCAGCTCGGGGTCGACGACGTCCTTCATCGCCTCCTCGATGTCGGCGACGGCGGCCTTGCCCCGGGCCGCCGGCGTACCGTTCTCGGCCGGCGCGGCGGCGGCAGCGGCCGGGGCGGTTTCGCCCTCGGTCGCCGGGGTCGCCGCGGTGGCGGTGTCCTCGCTACTCATGCCTCAACCTCCGTCGGGCTCACGCCCACGCCGGCGCGTGCCGCGGCGTCCTTGAACGCCATCCACGGCAACAGCGCGCACTTGACCCGGGCGGGGTAGCGGGCGACGCCCGCGAACGCGACCCCGTCACCGAGCACGTCCTCGTCCGGCGTGACCTGGCCACGGCCGGACATCAACTCGACGAACGCCTCGTGCACCCGGAACGCGTCGCCCGCGCCCCGGCCCACCAGCAGCTCGTGCAGCACGCTCGCCGACGCCTGGCTGATCGAGCAGCCCTGCCCGTCGTACGAGACGTCCTGCAGCACGTCGCCGTCGGTCGCCACCCTGACGGTGACCTCGTCACCGCAGGTCGGGTTGACGTGGTGCGCCTCGGCGACCCGGGCGCCCGTGGCGTCCGCGTCGCGCAGGCCGCGACCGTGCGGGTGCTTGTAGTGGTCCAGGATGATCTCCTGGTAAAGAGATTCAAGCTGCATCGGGCTGAACTCCCGTCGATCCGCGGGCTCCTGCGTCGCCGCTCACTCGAACACCTTCCGCACCTGCTCCAGGCCCGTCACCAGGGCGTCGATCTCCTCGGTGGTGGTGTAGAGGTAGAACGAGGCCCGCGTCATGGCCGGCACGCCGTACCGGGTGCACACCGGCTTGGCGCAGTGGTGGCCGACGCGCACCTGCACGCCGAGCGAGTCGAGCACCTGCCCGACGTCGTGCGGGTGGATGTCGCCGAGCGCGAACGAGATCGTCCCGCCCCGGCCCACCGGCACGGTCGGCCCGAAGATCCGCAGGCCGGGCACGGTGGCGAGGGCGTCGAGCGCGTACGCCGTCAGCTCCTTCTCGTGCCACTGGACGGCCCGCATCCCGATGCCGGTTAGGTAGTCGACGGCCGCGCCGAGCGCGACCGCCTCGGCGATCGGCGGGGTGCCCGCCTCGAACCGGGCCGGCGGCGCGGCGAACGTCGACCGGGCCATGGTGACCGTCTCGATCATCGAACCGCCGCCCAGCACCGGCGGCATCGCGGCCAGCAGCTCACCCCGGCCCCAGAGCACGCCGATGCCGGTGGGGCCGCACATCTTGTGCCCGGTGAAGACGATGAAGTCGGCGTCGTGGTCGACCACGTCCATCGGCATGTGCGGCACCGACTGGGAGCAGTCGAGCAGCAGCAGCGCCCCCACCTCGCGGACCCGCGCGGTGATCCGCGCGGTGGCGTTGACCGTGCCGAGGATGTTGGACATGTGCACCAGCGAGACGATCTTCGTCCGCTCGGTGACCAGGTCCTCCAGCCCCGACTCGTCCAGGCGCCCCTGGTCGGTGACCGGGAACCAGCGCAGGGTCGCGCCGGTGCGCTCGCAGAGCAGCTGCCACGGGACGATGTTCGAGTGGTGCTCCATCTCGGAGATCACCACCTCGTCACCGGGGCCGAGCCGGAACCTCTCGTCGGCGTCGGGCCGCAGCGACGCGTTGGAGAACGCGTACGCCACGATGTTGATCGCCTCGGTGGAGTTCTTGGTGAACACCACCTCGTCCACGCTCGGCGCGTTGATGAACGCGGCGATCTTCGCCCGCGCGCCCTCGTACGCCTCGGTGGCCTCGGTGCCCAGGGTGTGCACCGAGCGGGACACGTTGGCGTTGTGCATCGCGTAGTGCTCGCCGAGCACGTCGAGCACCTGCCGCGGCTTGTGCGAGGTGTTGGCGCTGTCGAGGTAGACCAGCCGGTGTCCGTTGACCTCCCGGTCGAGGATCGGGAAGTCGGCGCGCACCTTCGCCACGTCGAAACGCGGCTCGTCGTCGTACTGCGGCATCCCCGACGGGATCGCGATGGAAGTCATGTAGACCGGCCCACCCATTCTCCGAGAGGACTCAGGCCCGCGCCGCGCCGGCCCCGGCGGCGTACCGCTCGTAGCCCTCCGCCTCGAGCTTGTCGGCGAGCTCCGGGCCGCCCTGCTCGACGATCCGGCCGGCGACGAAGACGTGCACGAAGTCCGGCTTGATGTAGCGCAGGATCCGGGTGTAGTGGGTGATCAGCAGCATCCCCGTGTCGCCGGTGTCGCGGACCCGGTTCACGCCCTCGCTGACCACCCGCAGCGCGTCCACGTCGAGGCCGGAGTCGGTCTCGTCGAGGATGGCGATCTTCGGCTTGAGCAGCTCCAGCTGCACGATCTCGTGCCGCTTCTTCTCGCCGCCGGAGAAGCCCTCGTTGACGTTGCGCTGGGCGAACGCCGGGTCCATCTGGAGGCGCTCCATGGCCCCGCGCAGCTCGCCACCCCAGGTGCGCAGCTTGGGCGCCTCGCCGTCGATGGCGGTCTTGGCGGTACGCAGGAAGTTCGCCACCGAGACGCCGGGGACCTCGACCGGGTACTGCATGGCCAGGAAGAGGCCGGCGCGGGCCCGCTCGTCGACGGAGAGGGCCAGCACGTCCTCGCCGTCGAGGGTCACCGTGCCGCCGGTGATCTCGTACTTGGGGTGGCCGGCGATCGAGTAGGCCAGGGTGGACTTGCCCGAGCCGTTCGGGCCCATGATCGCGTGGGTCTCCCCCGACCGCACGGTCAGGTCGACACCGGCCAGGATCGGCTTGAGCTCACCCTCGGGCAGCTTGACCGACACCTTCAGGTCGCGGATCTCCAGGGTGCTCATTATCGGGTCACTCCATTGCTCGGCGTCGGGCGGCCGTCGTCGCCCACGGGAAGGTAGATGTCGCCGTCGCGGACTTCGACGGGATAGACGGGAACGGGTTCGGTGGCGGGCAGCCCGGTCGGCTCGCCGGTCCTCAGGTCGAAACGGGATCCGTGCAGCCAGCATTCCAGCGTGCAGCCCTCGACCTCCCCCTCGGAGAGGGCGACCGCGGCGTGCGAGCACTCGTCGTAGATGGCGTAGAAGGCGCCGTCCTCGCCGTGCACCAGCGCGATCGGGGTGCCGTCGACGTCCGCGCTGACCACGCTGCCCTTCGGCACGTCCTCGGCGGAGCAGAGCCGGATCATCAGGCGCCCGCCTTGGCGAGCCGGGCCTCGATGGCGTCCTCCAGCCGCTCGCGCAACGACTCGACCGGGATCTTGTTGATCAGCTCGGCGAAGAAACCACGGACCACCAGACGCCGCGCCTCGGCCTCCGGGATGCCCCGGGCCATCAGGTAGAACAGCTGCTCGTCGTCGAAGCGGCCGGTCGCGCTCGCGTGCCCGGCGCCGGCGATCTCGCCGGTCTCGATCTCCAGGTTGGGTACGGAGTCCGCCCGCGCGCCGTCGGTCAGCAGCAGGTTCCGGTTGATCTCGTACGTGTCGGTGCCGGTCGCCTCGGCACGGATCAGCACGTCACCCACCCAGACGGTGCGCGCGCTCTCGCCCTGCAGGGCGCCGCGGTAGCCGACGTAGCTGCGGCAGTCCGGCACGGTGTGGTCGACCAGCTGGCGGTGCTCCAGGTGCTGCCCGGAGTCGGCGAAGTAGAGGCCGTACAGCTCGGCCTCGCCGCCCCGTTCGGTGTACTCCACCGAGGTGTACTGCCGGACCAGGTCGCCGCCGAGGGAAACCTGGACGTGCACCACCCTGGCGTCCCGGCCCAGCCTGATCTTCAGGTGCTGGGCCTGCACCGCGTCGGCGTCCCACCCGGCGACGGTGACCAGGGTCAGCTTCGCCCCGTCGGCCACCGCCACCTCGACGTTGTCGGCCAGCGTGGCCGAGCCGACGTGCTCCAGCACCAGGGTCGCCTCGGCGAACCGGCCGATCTCGACGAAGGTGTGCCCGAAGGCCACGCCCTCGGCGCCGTCGCCGGCCACCTTCAGGCTGACCGGCGCCGCCACCACCGTCGAGGGATCCACCTGGACCAGCAGCGCCTGCCCGGCCCCGCCGTGGGCCAGCGCGCTGACCCGGTCGATCGGGGTGAGCACGCTGCCCACCCGCGGGTCGTCGGAGTCGATCCGCCCGACGCTGACGCCCTCGGGCAGGTCGCCGTACTCGTGGCGGACCGTGCCGGTGGGGGCCTGCGCCGCACCGACCAGCCCGCGCAGCCGCTTGAGCGGGGTGAAGCGCCACTCCTCCTCCAGGCCGGTGAGGGCCGGGAAGTCGGCGACGTCGTACGAGCGGAGCGCCTGCGACTTGGTGCTGGGCGGCGCGGAAGCCTGGGTAGTCATCTCTTCCTTGGTCTGTTCTGCGATTGGTCGGAGGGTCGGTCGGGCTGGTCGCGACGCGGCGCGACGGTCCGGGCCGCGCGAGGACCGGGCGGGGTCAGCCGACCGCGCCCTCCATCTGGAGCTCGATCAGGCGGTTGAGCTCCAGGGCGTACTCCATCGGGAGCTCCTTGGCGATCGGCTCGATGAAGCCGCGCACGATCATCGCCATCGCCTCGTCCTCGCTCAGGCCCCGGCTCATCAGGTAGAAGAGCTGGTCGTCGCTGATCTTGGAGACGGTGGCCTCGTGCCCCATCGACACGTCGTCCTCGCGGATGTCGACGTACGGGTAGGTGTCCGAGCGGGAGATGGTGTCGACCAGCAGGGCGTCGCACTTGACCGTGCTCCGGCTGCTGTGCGAACCCTCCAGCACCTGCACCAGGCCGCGGTACGACGTGCGGCCACCGCCCCGGGCGATCGACTTGGAGATGATGGTGCTGCTGGTGTGCGGCGCGGCGTGCACCATCTTGGCGCCCGCGTCCTGGTGCTGGCCCTCGCCGGCCATGGCCACCGAGAGCACCTCGCCCTTGGCGTGCTCGCCGGTCATGTAGACCGCCGGGTACTTCATGGTGACCTTGGAGCCGATGTTGCCGTCGACCCACTCCATGGTCGCGCCCTCGTGGCACACGGCGCGCTTGGTGACCAGGTTGTAGACGTTGTTCGACCAGTTCTGGATGGTCGTGTAACGGCACCGGGCGTTCTTCTTGACGATGATCTCCACGACCGCGCTGTGCAGCGAGTCGGAGGAGTACAGCGGCGCGGTGCAGCCCTCGACGTAGTGCACGTACGCGCCCTCGTCGACGATGATCAGCGTCCGCTCGAACTGGCCCATGTTCTCGGTGTTGATCCGGAAGTAGGCCTGCAACGGGATCTCCACGTGCACGCCCTTCGGCACGTAGATGAACGAGCCGCCGGACCACACGGAGGTGTTCAGCGCGGCGAACTTGTTGTCGCCGACCGGGATCACCGTGCCGAAGTACTCCTTGAAGACGTCCTCGTGCTCCCGCAGCGCCGTGTCGGTGTCGAGGAAGATGACGCCCTGCTCCTCGAGGTCCTCACGGATCTTGTGGTAGACGACCTCGGACTCGTACTGCGCCGCGACACCGGCGACCAGCCGCTGCTTCTCCGCCTCGGGGATGCCCAGCCGGTCGTAGGTGTTCTTGATGTCCTCGGGCAGGTCCTCCCAGCTGGTGGCCTGCTTCTCCGTGGACCGCACGAAGTACTTGATGTTGTCGAAGTCGATCCCGGTGAGGTCGGCGCCCCAGGCCGGCATCGGCTTGCGGTCGAACAGCCGCAGGCCCTTGAGCCGCAGGTCGAGCATCCAGGCCGGCTCGCTCTTCTTGGCCGAGATGTCCCGCACCACCGCCTCGTTGAGGCCGCGCTGGGCGACCGCCCCGGCAACGTCGGGGTCGGCCCAGCCGTACTCGTAGCGACCCAGGGCGGCGAGCTGCTCTTCCTGGGTCAGGGGCTGGACGATCTGCTCGGTCATCTATCTGTCCTCACAGTGGAGACGGTCTTTCCGGACTGACGCCCCGGCTGGGCCGGGATGTGCGTGGTGCACACCCCGTCGCCGTGCGCGATGGTGGCCAGGCGCTGCACGTGGGTGCCGACCAGGCGGGAGATCACCGCGGTCTCGGCCTCGCACAGCTGGGGGAACTCGGCGGCCACGTGGGCCACCGGGCAGTGGTGCTGACAGAGCTGACCACCGGAGGCGATCGTGGACGCGTTCGCAGCGTAACCCTCGGCGGTCAGCGCACCGGCGAGTGCCTCGGCCCGCGCGAGCGGGTCGTCGCCGGCGTCCTCCATGGCGGCCCGGCAGCGGGTCTCCAGGGCGGCGACCTGATCCGCGGCGAACGCCTCGACCGCCGGCGAGCCGCCGTTCCGGGCGATCCAGCGCAGCGCGGCGGTGGCCATGTTGTCGTAGTGGTGGGTGCCGCAGCGGCCCCGGGCCGCGTCGGTCAGCACGAACACCTTCGCCGGCCGGCCCCGGCCACGGTGGCCGCGGACGGTCTGCTCGCGGGCGAGCACGTCACCGTCGGCGAGCATCGCGTCGAGGTGCCGGCGGATCGCGGCCGGGCTGAGCCCGAGCGCCGAGCCGAGCTGCGCGGCGGTGGTCGCACCCCGTTCCAGCAAGAGCTGGGTGACCCGGTCACGGGTGGAGAGATCCGCGACGGACGCGGACCGGCCGGCGGCCGGGGCGGCCACCGGCTGGAGCCCGGAGAGCGCCGCCGCGTTTTTCACAACGCCAACGTTACGTAATTCGCCCGGGGCCCGCAAACCCGGGCCCCGGTGATCCGAACCACCGCACGGGCGGAGTCACCCGATCGTGCTCAACTACGGTGCGTAGGATTTGCGCCGTGATGCGATCCGTCCGGTTCCCGGTCTCCACCGCCCTGCTGCGCCGTCTCGCGCTCGCCTCGATCATCGCGAACGTGGGCATCGTCGTCACCGGCGGGGCCGTCCGGCTCACGAGTTCGGGCCTCGGCTGCCCCACCTGGCCCCGGTGCACCGACGAGTCGTACGTGGCGACCGCCGAGATGGGCATCAACGGGGCGATCGAGTTCGGCAACCGCCTGCTCACCTTCGCGGTCGGCATCATCGCGCTGGCGGTGCTGGTGGCCGTGCTGCTGCACCGCCCCCGGCGCCGGGAACTGGTCCCACTCGCGGTCGCCGTGCTCTTCGGCATCCCGGCCCAGGCGATCGTCGGCGGCATCACCGTGCTCACCAACCTCAACCCGTGGGTGGTCGGCCTGCACTTCCTCGCCTCGATGCTGGTGATCGCCGCCGCGTACGCGCTGTGGCGGCGGGTCAAGGACCCGGCGGGTCCGGCGGTGGCCGTCGTGCCCGCCCCGCTGCGGACCCTGGCCGCGCTCACCACCGTCGTCAGCGCGGCCGTGCTGGTGATCGGCACCTGGGTGACCGGCAGCGGCCCGCACGCCGGCGACCACGGCGCCGCCCGCAACGGGCTCGACCCGGAGACGATCTCCCAGGTGCATGC
Organism: Micromonospora sp. NPDC048170; assembly: GCF_040652795.1. Lineage (NCBI taxonomy): Bacteria > Bacillati > Actinomycetota > Actinomycetes > Micromonosporales > Micromonosporaceae > Micromonospora > Micromonospora sp. NPDC048170. The sequence continues at coordinate 450 of NZ_JBEZMR010000043.1, read as the reverse complement.
CGACAGCGTCTTTCTGCTGATCGGCCTGTCCGTCGCGCTGGTCTTCGCCTTCCGCGCGGTCGGCGCGCAGCGGGCTGCCCGGGCCGCGGTGGTGCTGGTCGCGGTCGAGCTGGGCCAGGGTCTGATCGGCTTCGTGCAGTACTTCACGAACCTGCCGGCGCTACTGGTGGGCGCACACATGCTGGGCTCCTGCCTGGTCCTGCTGGCCACCCTCTCGGTCCAGTGGTCGACCCGCGAACGCCACCCGGTCGGGCCGGCCCCGACCCCGCAGCCCGCCGACCGGGCCGTCCCCGTCGCCGCCTGACGGAACGACTCCGCCCCGAGCGGGCGCAGCGGGACGGCCCTCGTGGCCGTCGGCGCGGGGGGGCGGGGGGGGCGCCCGGCGGCGGCGCCGCCCCGCCAGCTCGGCCGGTGAATCGCCCGGGGCGGGGCAACGGGGACGCGGCGGGA